>CAZVQJ010000123.1:0-8971 GCA_964629165.1 uncultured Puniceicoccaceae bacterium | reverse complement strand
GAGCGCTACGTTCGGGACGTAGAGGCCGGAGGTTCAAATCCTCTCACCCCGACCACTTTCAAACCGGCACAGGGCCTGTGATTTCCCCACCCCGAACGAATTTCGGGAGGCAAGGCGAGGCGCGGAAAGGGTGCCGTTCGATTCCAGCGGAAGGACTCAGCCGAAGCCAGGAATCGCCCCGCAGCCGCCCGGCCCCTGGGCATGCGCTCGGTCAGGCTCGCGTGCCCGCACCTACTGTGTCAAAAAGCGATAGACAGTCGTGCTCTCGTAGGTTTCGCCGGGGTTGAGGCGGGTCGACAGGAAATCCTCCTGGTTGGGGGCATCCGGAAAGTGCTGGGTCTCGAGGCATAGACCGTAGCGGAAATGGTAGATGGCGCCATCTTTGCCGGGGAAGTGGCTGTCGAGAAAGTTACCGCTGTAGAACTGGATGCCGGGCTCGGTTGTCCAGACTTCCATCTCCCGTCCGCTGTCGGGGTCGTAGAGGCGGGCGGCCTGGGTGAGCTTGCCCGGGGCATCCTTGTTCAGAGCCCAGTTGTGGTCGTAGCCGGCGCCATAGCCGAGCTGTTCAAAATCGGCATCGATGCGTGAGCCGATCGGCCGTGGCTTTGTGAAATCCATCGGGGTGCCGGCTACCGGGACCAGTTCTCCGGTCGGAATGAGGCCTTCATCAACCGGCGTAAAGTGGTCGGCGAAGAGCGTCAGCTCATGATCGAGAATGCTCCCGCGGCCATGACCTCTCAGGTTGTAGTAATTATGCTGCGTCAGATTCACGACGGTCGGCTCGTCGGTCGTCGCGCGGTATTCGATTTTCAGCTCATTGTTGTCGGTGAGGGTATAGACGACCGTCACTTCGACATTGCCGGGAAAGCCCTGCTCAAGGTGCTCGCTGCGGTAGCTCAACCGGAGGGCGGCTTCACCTGCCACCGGCTCGGCGTCCCATACCACTTTATCGAAGCCTTTCTCGCCGCCATGAAGGGTGTTGCCCCCGTCGTTCTGCGGAAGCTCATAAGTTTCTCCGTCGAGCTCAAACGAGGCTCCGCCGATGCGGTTGCCGTACTGGCCGATGAGGGCCCCGAAGTAGTAGGTGGCATTGCGGTAACTCTCGAGATCCTCGTAGCCGAGCAGAATATCCGCGATTTCGCCATCCCGGTCGGGCACATGCAACTCCGTCATGGTGCCCCCGTAGGTGATGATCTTCGCCATCATACCGTGGGCGTTTTCCAGCGTATAGGCAGTCACTTCGGTGCCATCGGGGAGGGTGCCGAAGGGGGCATCGGTAACCGACTGCGCATGGGAGAGGGAGGCCGCGGCAAGAATCGACGTGGCCCCGAGGGCGAGGCTGCGAGCGGTCGAAGACAAGGTCGTCAAGGTGGGATGCATAGGGATATGGAGTTTTGAGATGAAAGGGAGATCTACAGAAACGAGGCGAGATTCCGCAAACGGTTTCAACCGCCGGGTTGCCCGTAATAGGCTCCGGGACCGTGTTTGCGGAGGAAGTGCTTCTCGTGCTGGGCGGTGTTGAGGAGTGGTATGTGGGGGGAGAGCAGAAGAGCCTTCCATGCCATCTCCGAGACAATCTCGAGGGCCATCGCCGTCTCGACCGCCTTGGCCCCGCTCTTTCCCCATGCAAATGGACCATGCCCATGGACGAGGACGGCAGGCACCTGGGCCGGATCGATCTCGCGGAACCTTTCCAGAATGACCTCGGCAGTGTTGGCTTCATACGCGTCGGAGATTTCCACCGGAGTCATCATGCGGGTAACCGGGACAGAGCCAAAGAAGTAGTCGGCATGGGTCGTGCCGAGACAGGGCACCTCCCGTCCGGCCTGCGCGAAAGCGACCGCCGTCCGGGAATGCGTATGCACGACCGAGCGGATACCACGATCCGCAAAGGCCCTCAGCAACCTGCTGTGAGTGGGGGTGTCCGACGATGGACGTAGTGATCCTTCCACGACATTCCCATCCAGGTCGAGAATGACCATGTCCTCGGCCCGCAATGCGTCGTAATCAACACCACTCGGCTTGATCGCAAAAACGCCCGCCGCCATGTCCAGCACGCTGACGTTGCCAAAGGTAAGATCGACCAACCCTGTCTTTGGCAGATCACGATTTGCTTCGAGGCATTCCTCGCGAATTTCCTGGTAAGCCATCAGGGGCGCCTTCCTCCAAAGTAGGCTTCGCTCCAGCGCAGTTCCTGCCGCAGCTGGCGCAATTCCGTTTTTTCATCGATGACGACAAGCTCGACGCCGGCAATCTCGGCAAAATCAACGAGTTGCTCGATCTCCACGGAGTAACTGAAACACGTATGGTGGGCACCGCCCGCCTGAATCCATGAGGCTGCGCCGGTCTTGAGATCAGGCTTCACGTCCCAGAGCACCCGCGCGACCGGCAGCTTCGGAAGCTCCGCCGGCGTCTCGACCGCGTCGATGCGATTCACGAGCAGGCGAAAACGGTGACCGAGGTCGATCAGGGAGACGTTGACCGCTTTCCCGGCATGGCCATCGAAGACCAGACGAACGGGGTCGGCCTTGCCCCCGATCCCCAGCGGGTGCACCTCACAACGCGGCCGGTCCTTGGCGATCGATGGGCAGATCTCGAGCATGTGCGCACCGAGGCATCGCATTCCGTCGGGATGGAGGTGATAGGTATAGTCCTCCATGAAACTCGTCCCGCGATCCGCGCCCCGCGTCATTGTCTTGAGCGTACGAACAAGGGCAGCGTGCTTCCAGTCTCCTTCGCCCCCGAATCCGTAGCCTTCCGCCATCAGTCGCTGGACGGGCAATCCAGGAAGCTGATCCAAGCCGTGAAGGTCTTCAAAAGTATCCGTAAAGGCACCGAATCCGCCGTCTGTGAGGAACTGGCGAAGACCTGCCTCGATCCGCGCGGTCGTACGAAGGGAATCATGACGGTCGCCACCCTTTCGCAGGCTCTTCATGACGTCATAAGATTCCTCATACTCCCGGCAAAGGCGATCGACTTCACTGTCGCTGATGCCGTTCACGACCGTCACGAGATCACCGATCCCATGGGTATTGACCGACATGCCGAAAACGATTTCCGCTTCGACCTTGTCCCCTTCAGTCACGGCGACCTGGCGCATGTTGTCTCCGAAGCGCACGACCTTGAGCGTCTGGATATCCTGCCAGGCCGCTGCCACCCGTGCCCATGCCCCAAGCTCGGCGCGCGCGTCGGCGTCCTCCCAATGGCCGACAACGACCTTGCGGCGGAGATCCATCCGCGAACCGATGAACCCGAACTCGCGCCCGCCATGGGCCGATTGGTGCAGGTTCATGTAATCCATGTCGATGCTGTCCCACGGGATGTCGCGGTGAAACTGGGTATGGAAATGGCAGATCGGCTTCGTCAGCACCTTCAGCCCATTGATCCACATCTTCGCGGGCGAAAACGTGTGCATCCAGGTGATGACACCGGCGCAGCGATCATCCGCGCTGGCATCGAGGCAGACGCGCCGGATGCCGTCGGGTCCGGTCAGGATCGGCTTGAAAACGACTCGCAGGGGAATCACCGGATCGAGATCGAGGGCATTGGCGACCTTCTCGGCATCGCGCGCCACCTCGGCCAGCGTTTCAGGACCGTAGAGATGCTGTGTTCCGGTGAGAAACCAGAGTTCCAGTTCAGGATAAGGGGACATAATGGATGAATGAAAAATTCTACCGGCTGCGTTTTGCCTCCGCCTGGATTGAAAGGAGGTCTTTCATGACGGAGCCGAGATCTTCCGTGGAGACGCCTCCGAAGGCATCATGGAGTTTTCGGTAGAGCTCGTAAAGGCGATTGTAAACTTCATGCCGTTGGGGATCGGGTTCGAAAGCCCGCTCTTTCACGCCGGTCATCGCCGCCTGTGCTTGCTCGAGAGTGGCGTGTCCACCGACTTCTTCTCCTGCCAGCACGGCCGCCGCAATCGCAGATCCGAGGGCGCATGTTTGCGCGGAACGGGAAACCTCCATCCGGCGCCCGGTGACATCGGCGTAGATCTGCATCAGCATGCTGTCCTTCTCCGCAATGCCCCCGCAGCAGATAATCCGCTCGATCGGCACCCCGTAATCGGCCAGTCGCTCAACGATGATCCGGGCCCCGAAAGCGGTTGCCTCGATCAGGGCCCGATAGATTTCGGCCTGCGTGGTGTGCAGTGTCTGCCCGACCAGCAAACCGGTGAGGCGCTGGTCGACGAGAATCGTGCGGTTGCCGTTGTTCCAGTCGAGCGCGAGGAGGCCATGTTCTCCCGGGAGCTGCTTCTCGACCGCTTCGCGGAGCTCTCGGTGCGTTTTGCCGTCACCCTCGAGGACAACCTCCACCCACCATTTGAAAAGGTCGCCGACCGCGGACTGGCCCGCCTCAATCCCGTAACGGTTCGGCAGGATCGAGCCCGAGACGATGCCACAGATGCCGGGCACGTCGGTAATATCCTCGCCTTCGGCCGAGACCGTGCAGTCACAGGTGGACGTTCCGATCGCCTTTACGAGGACCCCTTCGCGGACACCGCTTCCAATCGCTCCGTAATGCACGTCGAACTCTCCGATTGCGATCGGAATGCCTGTCGGCAGGCCAAGTTTCTCCGCCCATTCAGCCGAGAGTGTCCCCGCCGGAACGGAGGCGTCGTAGGCCTTTTCATAGAGGCGATCCCGCAACTGGGCGAGCTTGGGGTCGAGAAGGGTGAGGAATTCCTTGTCCGGCAACCCGCCCCACTGGTCCGCATAAAACGCCTTGTGCCCTGCCGCGCAGACGCCCCGCTTGATCCCGGCCGGCTCTTTCACCCCCGCCAGGACTGACGGGATCCAATCGGCGATTTCTACCCAGCTCGCGGCTGCGTCAAATACTTCAGGAGCTACTTTCAGACAGTGCCAGATCTTGCTCCACCACCACTCGGAGGAATACGTATTGCCACATTTGGCAATGTACTGCGGGCGGTGTTCACGCGCCAGCCGGGTAATTTCTGCGGCTTCGGCATGCGAAGTGTGGTCCTTCCAGAGCCAGCATTGGGCCGCGAGGTTATCGGCGAACTCGGGGTGCTCGGCGAGGGGCCGGTTCCCGGCGTCCACCGGCATGGGGGACGATCCCGTTGTATCGACACCGATCCCGATCACCCGGGCGGGCGAAAAATCATCGTGTTGCCGCTTTGCTTCCGCGATCGCGGTACTGACCGTCTGGCGAATCCCCTCCAGATAATCCATGGGATTCTGTCGTGCAAGGTGGGGGTCATGCGGATCGATGAGAATCCCCTGGTGCCCGCTTGGATAGACGAACTCGCCGACACCGGCTTCCGCACCGTCGGAGCATCGCACAAGGAGGGCGCGCACGGAGTTTGTACCAAAATCAAGACCGAGGGAGTAGGCTGGAGTTTGCACGAGGAGGAGACTGGCGGGCGGAAAGGGGGTTGATAAACAGCGCCCGTGCTTTACAGTCATTTTAATGGGAAATCCATCGTTGAAGGATATTGCGGAGCGGGCGGGGCTCTCGAAAAACGCGGTTTCCCTTGCGTTGCGCCATGATCCGCGGGTGTCGGCGAAGACGCGGGCGCGGGTGGAGGCGCTTGCGGCGGAGATGGGTTACCAGCGAAATCCCGCCTTGGGTGCGCTCATGTCACAGATCCGCAAGCGAGCGCACACCGGATCGATGGGAACCCTGGCGCTTTTTAACGCTCATCCGGATCCGGACGCTTTTCGGAACCACGCGACGATCCCTCCCTACGTCGCGGGCTGCACGCGCCGCGCCTCCGCGCTGGGCTATGCGATCAACACATTCTGGATGCATGATCCGGAAGTGACGGCGCAGCGCTGGGTGCAAATCCTCCGGCACCGGGGAATCCTCGGTGTCGTCATCGTGGGCCTGATGAAGCAGAACCGGCTTCCCCCCCACATTCTCCCGCTGATCGATGCGTTTCCGTGCGTGGTGACAGGCGTGCGTACGCGGGATCCCGCCCTCTCCTTCGCGTGCGTGGATCATCATATCGTGGCCCTGCGGGCGTTTGAACGATCCCTCGAACGCGGCTACGAGCGTCCGGGAATTGTCCTCGACGGCGAGATCGATCGCCTGGTGGATCATCGCTTCAGCGCGGGGTATGCGACCGGCCAGCTTCACCTGCGCCCGGCAGCACGCCTGCGGCCATTCACCCGGGTGAGTGAAGCCCACCAGGATCCGACGCTTTTCCGGGAGTGGCTGGAAAGCGAACGGCCCGATGTGATTTTCACCCTCTACAATGTCGTGCGTGACTGGCTGCGGGCATTCGAGGTCCGGGTGCCGGAGGACATGGGTCTGATTCAGCTCGAGTGGCGCGCCAATCGCCCTCGTTGGGCGGGAATGAATCAACGGAACGACATGGTGGGAGAAGCGGCCATCGATCTGCTCATCTCCATGACCCACCACGGAGAGCGCGGCGCGCCTCCCTATCCCCGGGGCACGTTGATTGGCCCTACCTGGGTGGATGGAGAGACCGTGCGGAGCCTCCCGAAGCCGCTCCCGGACGTAGGGGCCTCGCGCCCGCAGCGCGGGGGCCGAGCGGAAAAAGCCGGTTAGTTGGCGTCTGAAGGAGCGCCCCCGTAAAACGGGATGAGGGTCTGCAAGTGTCCCTGAACAATATTGGCAACCGTCTCGGGTGGGAGCACGCCCTTGTGCAGTTCGAAGAGGGCCACCAGCAGAGCCAGTTCAATATCCACCTTCCGCGCGCTCGTCTTCTTCATCTCTGCGAGCAGCTCCAGAGCCTTGGCTTCAGCCTTCTTGTAATCTTCGAAGTTCTTTTCCTGCGGTGACGACATGGGTCTACCGGTCCAGTTTTGTGGGCCGGGGTCAAGACTGCGGACGGCTCGGAGAGGATCCGATCAAACGGGCTCCTCGATGACACGATTCTCCAATTGGCCGATGCCCTCGATTTCCATCCGGACCTGGTCGTCTGCTTGCAGAAACCGGGGCGGACGCATCCCCATTCCGACGCCGCTCGGGGTGCCCGTCATGATGACGGTTCCGGGGGCGAGCGTCGTGCTTCCGCTCAGGAATACGATCAGGTCAGCGACCGAGTGAATCATGTCGGCGGTGGACGCTTCCTGCCGCAGCTCTCCGTTCACCCATGTGCGGAGAGAAAGGGCGTCGGGGGTGCTGATCGCGCCTGTCGTGGCGATGCAGGGACCCATCGGACAGAAGGTATCGAAACTTTTCCCACGGCAAAACTGACCGCCGCCCCACTCTTTTTGCCAGTCGCGGGCGGACACGTCGTTTGCGATCGTGTAGCCGAGCACGTAGTTCAATGCCTCGTCGTGCCCCGCATTGCGGCAGGGACGCCCGATCACAACGGCAAGTTCGACCTCATAATCCACCTTTTCACTACGCAGGGCGCGGGGTAATTGAATGGGAACTCCCGGTGCGACCACCGCATGCGGGTTTTTCATGAAGACGGTTGGAAACTCGCTCAGCTGCGCCTTCAGCTCCGCCGCATGGGCGCGATAGTTCTGTCCGATGCAGAAAATTGCGGGAGGCACAAGGGGCGCCAGGATGGTGAAATCCTCGATTGGCTCATCTGTCACTGTCCACGGGCCGAAGAGATCACCGTCGATGCGTTGCAGCGGGGCCTTCTCGTCTCCTTCCGAGGCCGCCCATGTCGTTCCGGAAAACGTTTCGACTCGCCAGATCTTCATGGCGACACGGTGCCAGCGAAGCCTGCCGGTTGCAAGGGCTGCGGAAGCCTCTTGAAGATAGGCGCGCAAGCGCGAAAACGATGCTCATCCCCGCTCGAAGACCGATATATCTCCTGTGAGTGCAAAGATTTCGCCTGCGCGCCTATCGGCGTGGTATCTGCAATTGCGGCAGAGCCTGGTCGCCGGAATGGACGTGGCGACGGCGCTCGAAAACTGTGCGGGCCCCCCGCCGGACGATCGTCGGCGGATGGCGGGCCGCCTGCGTGCGGGAGATTCCCTCGATGAGATTCTCGCGGATGCCCCCGAATGGTTGCCGCAGGGTGACCGCCTGGTCCTCTCGGCGGGCGCCTCCTCCGGAAAACTCCCGGAAATGCTCGATCGGCTCTCGGCCGAGCAGAAAGCACTGGCAAAAAGTCGCCAGGCACTCCTCCTGGCCGCCATCTATCCTTTTCTTCTGCTCCACTTCGCGGTCCTTGTCATTCCGGTTCCCGCCCTCATGACGATCTCAGCGGGGGAAGCTCCTCAATTGACGATTGGGGCCTACGGGGCACGCGTGGGCATCGGCCTGATCCTCCTCTGGGCCAGCCTCTGCCTGCTCTTCCTCGTGCACCGGAAATTCCCGCACGCCGCGCACTGGCTGGCACGCCTTGTGCCGGGTGTCGGGGCCTACTTGTCCGCGCGGGCTCTCGCTCGTTTCGCCTCTGTCCTCGATGCTCTCCTCGAGTCCGGGGCGCGCTACAGCGAATGCGTCGGGGTGGCCGCCCTCGCCGTCGGCGACCACCGGATTGCTCCCGCCGTGCTTGCCCGGATCCGGGTACTGGAGGCAGGAAAGCCGCTGTCCGCACTGATGCCCGCAATGGCGGTCTTTCCGGAGGAGTTCCAGCAGCGTTATGAGACCGCCGAAGGGACGGGGCAGCTTCACTCTGTTCTTCCGGAACTCGCTCAGCAGTATCGGCGCAAGGCGGCCATCCGGATTGCCCTGCTCGGCTTCTGGTATCCCAAACTGTTATTTCTCGGGATCGCGGTGATGGTCGGATTGGCGATGGTACGAGTCTATAGCCAGTACCTAGACACGATCCTCGAGATGATTGGCTGATCGCTTGCGCCGCCATCAGGCTGTCGCCAGCTTCCGTCGGCGATGGAGCATGCAGACTTTGGAATCCTCGGAGCCGGACTCGCCGGTGTGCTCCTTGCCCACGCTCTCGAACTGCGCGGCGCCCGGGTCGTTGTCGCCGATGAACGGTATCCGAATGCGGCTTCGCCGATGGCCCCGGGCATGATCAATCCCCTCGCCGGACGAAAGTTCCGGGTGAACGAGGATTTCCGCC
>CAZVQJ010000122.1:0-9009 GCA_964629165.1 uncultured Puniceicoccaceae bacterium | reverse complement strand
CGACGCGCACACGCAACTGATAAAGTTTTGACAGACCTAAGCGGTCGGCGCCCTCGATGATCATCGTTTTGCAGTTGGGAATATCGAGCCCGTTCTCGATGATCGTCGTGCACACAAGCACGTCGTGCTCTCCGGCGACGAACTGGGTCATGATCTTTTCGAGTTCTGTTTCATTCATCTGCCCATGCCCGACGCCGATGCGGGCTTTGGGCAGCCAGTCGCGCAGCTGTCCCGCGACTGCCTCGATCGTCTGCACCCGGTTGTGGAGGTAGAAGACCTGTCCGCCGCGCTCCAGTTCGAAGCGAATGGCTTTCTGGACCAGTTGCGGATCGTAGGCGCGCACGACGGTTTCGATCGGGCGACGATTGGTGGGCGCAGTTTCGATCGTGCTGAGATCCCTCGCTCCCATGAGAGCGAGGTAGAGCGTGCGCGGAATGGGCGTGGCGCTCATCGTGAGAACATCAACATGGGTGCGGAGATGCTTCAGCCGCTCTTTGTGACGGACTCCGAAACGGTGTTCCTCGTCGATCACGAGCAATCCGAGATCGGCAAAGCGCACGTCACTACTGAGGAGGCGGTGCGTCCCGATGAGAATGTCGACCTCCCCGCGGGTGGTCTGGGCGAGGATCTCCTTCTGTTGTTCCGGCGTTCGGAAGCGGCTGATCATCTCCACCGTAACCGGATATTCCGCCATGCGGTCGCGGAAGGTGTTGAAATGTTGTTGGGCAAGGACCGTCGTCGGCACGAGGATGGCCACCTGCTTGCTATCCATGACCGCCTTGAAGGCAGCGCGGATCGCCACTTCTGTCTTGCCGAATCCGACGTCTCCGCAGATCAGCCGATCCATCGGCCGGCGGCGCATCATGTCCGCCTTGGTGGCTTCGATTGCGGATTTCTGATCCGGGGTTTCCTCAAACGGAAAGGCGGCCTCGAACATACGCTGCCAGTCGCTGTCGGGAGCAAAAGGATGACCTTCGCCCTCCTCCCGGACGGCCTGGAGACGGAGCATCTCAGCCGCGAAATCAAGCGTCGCCTTTTCCGCCTCACGGCGCGACCTCTCCCACTGGTTGGTCCCGAGCCGACCGAGCTTGGGCGGGACCTTGGTCAACCCGACATAGCGAGTCAGCAGGTGGCTTTCGTGCAGTGGGAGGTGCAGGGTGATCGAGTCCGCGAACTCGAGCGAGATCACCTCGTCGTCCCGGCCGCCAAGGTCCATCTTCGCAAGACCACGGAAAATGCAGACACCGTGGGCGAGATGCACGAGCGGATCGCCTTCCACAAGCTCCGAAAAATCGAGCAGATGATCAACCTGCGAACGCTGGGGAAGGCGTCGCCGGGGTCCGCGTCGGGGCCCTCCGGATACGCGTCCGAGAAGATCGTTTTCTGAAACAAGGTTCAGGCCGCGCGCTTTTCGGGGCGTCCAACTGAAATGGCGTATCGCCTCGGCGGGTAGATGAAAGCCGCGTTCGAGATCACCGATGCTGACGGAGAACCGGAAATCGTCGTCACCGGACTCCTCGCGAATGAGCGTGCGGATGCGTTCCGCCTCTCCCTCGTTGTGCACCACCACGACTACCGCCTCTCCGGCCGCCCCGCGTTTGTGAAGATCGTGGAGGAAGGCTTCGCGCGCCGCATGCTCCTCGCTCACCCGGTTGAGTCCGACGCCGACTGTGTTCCGAGCCGCCGTGTGTGTTGCGAGAGACCAATCCTCCAGCGGGCAGTCGGCAGGGAAAAACGGCGGGGCGACGGGCAGTCCACCGAGCGCCACGAACCGGTCAGCGTTTCCGGTCGGTCGACGGAAAACGGAGCCGAGATGGATCCGCTTGTCCGCCATGCGCTCGAACTGCTGGAAATACTCCCGGTGTTCAGCGGCCTGGTCCGCGCCCTCCCACCAGAGCCACTGGACGGCGCTTTCAAAATAACTGATGACCGTGCCGCGCGCCCCGCCGGCTTCATCCGTAGCGCGATGCCGGGGAGCGAGGACCAGCCTTTCGACAGCATCTTCGGAACGTTGGTTGGTCGGATCGAAGCGCCGCATCCCGTCGATTTCGTCTCCAAAGAAATCGATCCGGACAGGTGCTTCGGCGTTGGGTGGATAGACATCGAGCAGGCCGCCACGCAATGCGTATTGGCCGGGATATTCGCAGACCGCCTCGGCGTCGTATCCAAGCTCGTCCTCAAGTCGCTGGCGCAAGGCCTCGTAGCCGATCGACTCGCCCACCGTGATGACGAGTGAACGGTCATCGAGGCTGGCGGGGTCGGGTGCGGGCCCAAAGAGGGTCGGGATGTCGGTGATCACGAGCAGGGGATGGTCCGCCTGGGTGCGCACTCGCTCGCGCAGTCGCGTGAAGGCCGCCGAACGGTCCAGCTCCCGTTCCTCGTTCGCCGCACTCATTTCCTCCTCCTCCCAGGCCGGGGCGCGGGGAAGGATCACCGATTCAGCCGGAAGAGGCCGCTTTGCGAAGACATCGGAGAAAAGCTGCAGGTCCGCCGCCACCCGTTCTGCCTGACGGAGGTCCGGAAGAAGGAGGACGCTGATGCCCGGCGCGTGCTCGAAGGCGAGCTGCTCCACGACGGCGCCGCAGGCTTCCGGTATCAATCCACCAATGACGCGGCAGGGGCGCCCGGGCTCCAGTTGTACCGTCTCCATCAGGCAGAGTTATTCCGCCTCCAACCGTTCCAACGCAACCCGGGCGGCGTTTTCTTCGGCTTCCTTCTTGGATGATCCGGTGCCTTCGCCAGCAAGGTTTCCCTGGATGCGCACCTCCACCGTGAAGTGCTTTGCGTGGTCGGGACCTTCCGTGTTCCGGACAATGTAATCGATCGCCCCGTTGCCATACTGCGGTTGGATCAGCTCCTGTAGTCGCCCTTTCGGGTTGTGCGCCCCGAGGAGTTCATCGAGGCGGGTTTCGATGTCCCCGATCCAGCGCAAAACCACCGTGCGGGTGGTCGCGAGGTCGCTGTCCAGATAGATCGCTCCGATGATCGCCTCGAGGGCATCCTCGAGCATCGAATCCCGCTGCCGGCCATCATTACGTTCCTCCGCTTCGCTCAGCCGAAGGTGATGAGAAATCCCGAGCTCCCGCGCGATGGCGCTGAGATGCTGCCCCTTCGCCAGTGCAGACCGGTTGCGGGTGAGGATCCCCTCGCGTTTTCGAGGAAGCCGTTCGTAGAGTTGCTCGGCAAGAATGAGCCCGAGGACGGAGTCTCCGAGAAACTCGAGGCGCTGGTTGTGCTCGGGACCGCCCGCCCGGTGCTGACACCAGGAAGGGTGGGTCAAAGCGCGTTCCAGCAACTCCCGATCGCGAAACCGGTACCCGAGCTGTTCCTCCAGCGCCACCGCCGGGGCATGATGAAGTCCTTCGCTCATTTCAGCGAAAAGCGCTTCCGGACTTCCTTGCTCAACTGCCGGTAGGCAACCGCTCCAGCCGACGCCTGATCATACTCGAAGATCGTTTGTCCGAAGCTCGGCGACTCGCTCAACCGCACGGTCCGCGGGATCGGGGTCTTGAAGATGACTTGCGGGAACATCTTCCTCACCTCGGCGACGACTTCCCGGCTCAGGTTGGTACGCACGTCAAACATCGTCATGACGATCCCTCCGACGCTGAGGTCACGATTCACCCCCGCCGATTTCAATTGTTCGACGACATTCAGGATCTGGCCGAGGCCCTCCAGCGCGAGGTATTCGCATTGAAGGGCGATAAGCAGGTAATCGGCCGCGCTGAGGGCATTCATCGAAGTGAGCCCGAGGGCGGGAGGACAATCGATGATAATGGCTTTGAATGCCTTGTCCTGACGCAGTTCTTCGAGCGTCTCGCGGAGGACCAGAAGGTAGTTCTCGCGTCGGCTCAGGCCGATTTCAAGCGTCGCAAGATCCACTTCGGCAGGGATGATGGAGAGGTGCTTTCGCCCCGTTTCGACGATCTTGTCCGCCGCCGTGCCTTCCCCGTTGAGCGGGCCGAGCAGGCTGCTCCCATCGATTTTTTCCAGACCCAAGGCGCTCGTCGCATTTGCCTGCGGATCCAAATCGATCAAGAGGGTGGGGATTTTCTGATCAGCAAGCGCTGCCGCAAGGTTGATCGCCGTGGTGGTTTTGCCGACGCCTCCCTTTTGGTTGGCAATCGTGAATACAGTGGCGGACATGAGGGCGCATCATCGAAAGGCGCATTTTGGGAGTCTAGCTCGAAATCCCTCCGAACGCCCCGCGAAACGCGATATCCGAGATTTCGGGTTGACGCACCCAACCCGATTTCCGACTTTCCACGATTCGCTCACGGCGCGGTAGCCAAGTGGTAAGGCCGGGGACTGCAAATCCTCTATTCGTCGGTTCGATTCCGACCCGCGCCTCCACTCTTTCAAAGCACGGAGATCGAGGATCTCAAGGCTCGAGAAATGTTGTGGCTGAAGGAAACAGTCAGGGGGCAGATTTCCGGATACGTGCCAACCGCCCGAGCACCTGAGGGTTGGGCAGCATCTGGCCTTTTTTCAGCTTTTGAAGCATGTTATAGCAAGAAGGCCATCCGTTGCCCAGTCGTGATTCAATTGACGGATCGTTTCTGGCAGTTTTTTGGCGCCACCGATCGCAAGCCATTCGGTTGTGACCGAACAGAGCGTCTGTTCCGTATCGCGCCTAAATCATGTTGCCAAAGGCGAGTTCAAACGCGTCCGTGAGAGGGCACGATGTGACTCCATGCGAGGATGAAAACAGCTCGACCGCATGCTCGAAGATGACGATGCGGATCTCGGCCGGGCAGGTGGCCGGTCTCTTTATGCCTTAATCCTGCACACGCTATCCAGCGAGCGTGTGATCTGGTCGATTTGCTGAGGAGTCAAAGCGCCTTCTCGTTGGGCCTTCACGTATTGCGGCAGGCGCTTCTCATTGGTAATCCGCACGGGTCCCGCTTTGTGCTCGGTGGTGAACCAGCCAGGAATGACGAGGATGGGGAGAACTTTCACCTGATATCCGAGGCGCTCTGCAATCCAGCCTTCCAGCCACCGTGCTTGGCGGAGGGCTTGATCGAGTTCTGTGGTCGATTCTCCCGAGGGCCAGATCAGGCGCTTTCCGTCGAATGTCACTTTGTGCTCGGCTCTGCCCTTGCGAGCTTTCCCTTTGCGGCGGGTCTTGGTTTCGATGGCGCAGACGCCGGTCGCACCTACTGTGACATGATCCAGATTAAACTTCGCTCCTTTCGACTCCGCGGGCACATCATGGAAGATCCTGTAGCCGTCGGCCACTAGTGGATTTGTTGCCTCCGCCACTGCCCGCTCGCCACGAAAACCGAGCTGGTAGCAGGCCAGAGCATCCACGGCACGGATCACGGACAGTATGCCAAGGAACCATCCAGCGAACAGCACTATAGCAGCTCCCGGAAGGGCCCAAACGGTATAAGATGGAAAGACGTGGCCTACGGTTGCCACGACGCCAGATGCAAGGAAGGGTGGTAGCAATGCCCCCGCGAGAACGACCATCAGGATTCTATCTTCCCTTTCCTTGATCCGGATGCATAGAGAATGTCCAGGCGCGCGGAGGAGCATAAACGGGCGTGGTGGCCGGAGCCGCCTTCGACGCTTCACCCAAGCATAGATTGCAATAGAGCTTCCCGCATAGCCTAGAACAAGTGGGAACACTATTAACTGAACGAGGAGGTTGCTCACGAGGTATGTGGATCTAGAAGAGTAGCTTACGGCGGAAGGTGCCTTCTTCGCAGAAACATGGGAAAGCGAAGGGCTGCGGAAAAGCCGTTTGAAATGAGTGAAGAGAATACATCGGACGGGCGTGGTCGTTCTGGAGACCCTTGCCGGGCGCACAGGGCATCGTACGGTGTCGAGAACTACGCACCCCCCCCCTAAAGGCGAACTCCCATGGCGCCGCATCCCTTTCCGGCCCCTGAAGACTCCTATCAGATTCCGCGCATCGTACATGAAAAAAGGGCAACCCGCGCGGGTTGCCCTTGAGATAGAGAGAGATCAGAGACTAATCAGAACGAGAAGCGTGTTCCCACGGCGAAGGTCCGCGTGATGAGCCAGTTGCCGAAGTTATGCGTCTCGGGATAGATGTAATAGCTGTGGAACTCCTCGCCTGTCAGATTCGTCGCATCGAAGGTCAGAGCCCAGTTCCTTGTAATGTTATAGGTAAACTGGAAGTCCAAGCTCTTTTGGGCGTCCCTGTAGATACGAAGCGGACTTGCGAAAAGCGTTCCATCATTCGAGTGGAGGAAGTCCTCGCGCCAGACATAAGAGAGGCGCGCGGAGTATTTCGGCTTTTCATAAGCGAGCACCACACTGTAGGAGGAATCGGACACGGCGAAGAACGGACCGGTGGTGTAGCCGGTGATATTGCCTTCTGCATCCACATTCGGGAGATCCTGTTCTGAATCCAGCATGGTGTAGGAAGCCTGGATCCCGAATCCGTCGAGGAAGTCAGGCAGGTTGTCCGGGAACCAAACGAGACCGAACTCCATGCCATCGAGCGTGCCGTTGGACGCATTGAAGGGCGTGGAAACGACGTAGTCATACGGCAATCCGGTCGTCGGATGAGCGTCGGTGATTCGACGGTTCACGGTGACAACGAGGCCCTCGATTTCTCGTTTGAACCAGGTGGCATAGAGAACGTTCGACTTGTTTGCGCCGAAGTAGTACTCAACCGCAAGGTCGTAGTTCTTCGACTCCGTGGGCTTGAGGTCGGGATTTCCACCACTGCCGGAACCGTAGGACACGCCCGAGGGGCTGGGTACCAGGTTCAGGTTGGGATTGAGATCTCCGTATCCCGGATAGCGAAGGGTCTGCCCATAGCTCGCGCGGAGGCGAACGCTGTCGTTGACATCGTAGATCAAAGCCGCGCTGGGAAGGAATTTGTCGGCCGAAGTCGTGGCGCTGCTATTCAACACGGCGATGTCATCGACCACACCGTCTTCGTTCGGATCCATTCCGGTATATTCCCAGAAATTCAGATCACGGCCCACCATCACATATCGAACACCCGCCTGAGCTGTGAGGACCTGCGTGCCGATCTGGTAGCGGAACTCAGATTGGAGGTAGGTCGAAACCGTCTTCTCGGTAATATCGAAATTCTTGCGCATTTCGATTTTATCGGCGGTCGGGTAGTTATAGAGGGAGCGAACGTCATCTGCATTGCTGAGGAGATAGTCCGCATCAACGAGGACAGCCGCTTGTGGAATGTCGGCCTTGCCGTCGTACCAACCCGTGTTGATTTTCTGAAGCTCCGGATAGAGCGTCAATGAGGCATTTTCCGGCCCCACCGCGCCATCCAGCCACCAAGTGCCTGTTCTGAATCCTACGGTGGGCTCATCACGGGAGTAGGAAGACTGCCGTGCATCGCGCGAATCGAGGCGAAGTCCAAACTGGATCTTTTCGACGAACTCGAGGGTTTCTGGGCGGTATGTGCCGTGGAGAACGAACTCATTGGCCTCACCGACATCCTTGCCGCCATTATCGTAGAACGGTCCCATGTTCCAGAGTTGTGCGTTGGTCAGATCGCCTTCATCGATTTCCGGGGTGGAGGGATCGTCATAGACCTGCCAGGCGGGAACGCCATTGCCAGAATCGAACTGGATATCCACATGGTAGGGAGGATACCCGGTAATCCAGGGCGCTTCGTTGGTTTGAATCGCGAGGAACTTGGTTTCAAACGTGCTCTTCTGATGAGACACGTCGGCGGTAAGCGTGAGGTTGTCACCGATGCGCCACTCTCCGCCGATCGCATAGAGGATGCTGTCTGTCTTCTGATCCGTCTTGTCTCCGCTCATGAACATCCAGTTGGTGCCATTGGTGCGGGAACCGATAATGTTTGTGCCCGGAATCAGGGAGACCGTGGAGTTGGGGCCGGGGCCTGCGCCGCCCGCCACATAGCGATCCGTATTGTAGAAGATGAGGTTGTTCTCCCAGTCTTCGCGGTATCCGTTGTAGAACACTTCGAAGGTGTAGGTCGCGTCGTCGTTGGGCGCGTATTGCAGCGAAACGTTGGCGGCAGGACGCTTACGCTTTCCGTAGAAATCCGCCGAGAACACCGCATCCCGGGAGAGATAGTAAGGCACCTGATAGGTTTCACCAGTCTCTGTAGAGGTCATCGTGAGGGTTGAACCCTCGTCGAAGGGAAGTCCGAAGAGCGTTCCGGCGGTCCAAATCGAAGCCTCAGCCACTGCAGGATCAGAATTCGGAATGATCTGAAACGGAGCGAATGGAAGTCCACCCGGCACGTTCTCGGTGAAATAGGGGAACATCGCGCCGGCAGTGGCACTCTTGTCGGTCCAATTGGTGACGGAGTACGACAAATTGACGAGGAGACCGAATTTGCTGCCATCGTCGAATTCCCAGGTCTTGGTGTAGAGACCGCTGACGTTGGGATCGAGCTTGTCGACCATTTCGGAGTAGATGCCTCGCGCAGCGATCACGGTACGCTCACCTTCGGGAAAGTAGAAGGGTCGCTGGGTCTTGATGTCGATGACACCGGCAATGCCACTCTCAATCAGGTTGGCCGATCGCGTCTTGTAAATGTCGACGCGGTTGAGAAGGGACGCGGGGATATCCTGAAGCGCGACCGAACGGCCGACACCGGTGAATACGCTTCGGCCATTAACCGTCGTCGTCACGTCCGTGAAACCGCGGATGGTCACGTTGCTCACTTCGCCCCGTGAGCGGTCCGTGGTCTGGACGCCGGGCACGCGTTGCAGCGCCTCGATAACGTTGTTGTCAGGGAATTTGCCGATATCTTCTGTGACGATCGCATCAACCATGTCGGTGGAGGCGCGCTTGATTTCAACGGCGGCGGTCTGACTGGCTCGAATGCCTTGGACAACGAAGGCCTCCAGTTCGACGATTTCCTCGGGTTCATCATCGAAATCCTGGGCGTTGAGGAGTGAAGACGTCGCCGTGAGGCCACCGAGCGTCAGGGCGAGAAATCGCCGCCGCCAGGCATGCACACCGGAGTCAGTGAATGAATGCTTAAACCATTTCATATGAGCATCTCAGGGGGGTTGTGTTTGGATA
>CAZVQJ010000121.1:0-9031 GCA_964629165.1 uncultured Puniceicoccaceae bacterium | reverse complement strand
GCGACCTCGATGATCTGGCGGAGGAATTCGAGATAGACGCGGTGTCGTCCGATGGCTTCACAACGCGCACGCGATGCGCCCATCCCCAATTCCCATGGCTCATCGCCACCGATATTGACACGACGGCTGCGGAAGAGCGGTAGGTATTCCTCCATCAGTCTTTCGAGGAAATCCAGGCTGTTGTCTCCGGGTCGCAGGGTGGACCCGGTGCTCATCCCGTGTCCATCGGGACGCATCCACCCGAACGGACACTCCGCAAGGTGGCGGTAATCCGGGTGACGCAACCAGCGTTCGAAGTGTCCGAAAGTATTGATACAGGGCACCAGTTCGACGCCATGGAGCCAGCACCACTCATCGAGTTCACGCACCTCCTCCGCCGTCAGCGGTGAAGCGAGGCCCCATGCCGCTTCATGTCCCGGGTAGGCGAAGGTGTGTTCGGTATATAACTGGAGCTGGTTATACTTGAGGGAGGCAAGTTGCGTAATCAGCTCTCTGAGGGTGGAGATCGTCGGGACCTTGTCGCGGCTGATGTCGAGGAGGTATCCGCGTTGGGCGCATGCGGGGGCGTCCTCGATGTTCAGGCACGGGAGGTCGTGCCCGTGTTGCGCGAGGATCTGGTAAAATGTCTGGGCTGCGTGAAGGACGCCCGCCCGTCCGGAAACCCGAATGTCGATGCCGCCAGGAGAAATGCGAAGCACGTAGGCCTCACGCGAGAGTGCAGGACACAACTCGAATCTGACAAGGACCTGTGCTTCGCTCGAGAATAGCGACCACGTCTTTCCCGTTAGCTCGGAGCAACGATGCAGGAAGCGATCGAATGGTGGCAGCGTGTCCGGAAACGCCACCGGGACGCGGTCCGGGAGTCGGAGCGTCGAGCCGGAGAAATTGATCGATTGTGGTGCCGGCAGGAGGATCATGGAGCGTCTTTGGCCGTTTTTGAGTTATCTGACGGAATACATCCCAGGCCAAAGCAGAGTGTCATCCCTATCAGTACCAGCCATGTCCATGCCAGCTCGATGTGTCCCCCGCGGATGGATAGAAAGAGACTGGTCGAAAGGAGAAGACTCGCCGCCATGGCAACAAGGTTGAAGGTGTCGCTGCCCCGGTTGGTCACAAGGCCGAGAAGAAAGATGCCAAGCATCGTTCCTGCCGGGATCGAGGCGATTTGCAAGGCCAGCCAGAGGTGGTCGCCGGAACTTCCAAAAGCATAGGCGAGCATAAAGAGGGAAACCGCGAAAAAGAGCACGCCGAGACGGCTGACAAACACCAGATTGCGGTCGTTCGCCCGGGGCCGGATGAGCGGCTGGTAGAGGTCCACTGTCAGGGTTGAACTGAGTGCGCCCATGGCACTGTCGATGCTCGACATCGCGGCTGCAAAAACGCCCGCCACAAGGAGACCGCGCAGGAGGTGCGGCGCCCCCTCTCCGACGAAGGCAGGGAAAACCCGGTTGGCGGCAATCTCCCCGTCGACGACTGCAAAAGCCAGCCAGGGGGCTTCTTGGTCGACCTGGAGGGCATAAAATCCGAGCCCAATGAAGAGGAACATGGCGGCCACCGGTATGCCGACAACACCGCTGAGGATGATGCTTCGTTTAGCTTCCGCCGGAGTGCGACAGGTCAACATGCGTTGGGTGAGGTCCTGATCCGTGCCGAGTGCCGCAGTGGTGGCGAGAAGTCCGTTGAGCGCTGCGAGAAAAAACAGGTTCGGCTCCGAAAACCAGCTCCCGGACGCCCTGTCCGCGGACCAGACGAAAAGCCGCGTTTTATCTGCGGCTGCAGCCACATCGATAATCGTTCCCCAGCCCAGTTGGGTTTGCAACCAGCCGACGACGGCGACGCCGGCGCCGATGAAAACAGACGCCTGAAGAACGTCTGTCCAGATGATCGCCTTGATCCCCCCAAAGATGGTGTAGGCGACCGCCACGAGGGTGAAGGCAAGGAGAGTCAGGGCAAACGAGAAATCGAAGATCAGACTCAGTCCGAGAGCAGCCAGGGAGAGCCGGATTCCGCTGGCGAGCATGCGGCTGAAAAGAAATAGAGCCACTGTCGCATATCGGGTTCGCGGACCGAAGCGCGTCCCGAGATAGGAATACACCGTTAAATGGCTGCCGCGATAGAAAGCCCCGATGAAAACCACCGCTACGATGACACGGCCAAGGATCGATCCGATCCCGAACTGGAGATACGTCAGATCACCCGTAAAGGCCGTTCCCGGAACATTCAGAAAGGTGATCGCGCTGATCTCTGTGGCCACAATCGATGCCAGGACGGCCCATGTCGGCATTTGGCGACCCCCTACGACGAAGTCTTCCGTGGTCGATTCATCCCGGCCTTTCCACCATCCGATGGCGAGCACCGTGGCGAGATAGGCGGCCAGGATCGACCAGTCTTCGATACTGAGGCGTTCCATCGGCAGGATTGAGTAGCGCCGCGAGAAGTGAGGCAACGCCGTTGTCGTCCAACCGATGACGGACAGCAATCAAACTACCGCGCCCGTTCCGTGGTTGTAGGACCGGATGAAAGCTGGATCGATTCCGTCATAATATTACCGGACGGTCCCGAAGATGCGCCCTCGGGAGGGTCCTCGGGAGGGGATAAGCGAATGCTTAGATCATGGAAAACCTTGCCATAATAACGTAATTTTTCGACTCTTCGTGGATCGAAAACTTGTTCCAGGGTGATGATGCCGCGGTGATTGCGGCGGTCGAAGAGGCGAGTCTCCTCAATGCGGAGAGCGTGGCTCGTCTCATGGCAGAAGGATCGTCCTCAGGAATCCCGTTTGCGCAGCTAGCGGTGCGTAGCGGGATGCTGGAACCGGTCGCCCTCCTGCGTGCGGTGGCGGAGGGCAGGGGCTGGGATTGTCTGGAACTGGCACCGGCCGCGATCGCCGTCACCGTTGCCGATGGGATATCGCCGCGCCTGGCGGAGCGGTATCAAGTGGTGCCCTTACGCGCGGACGCCCATTCGATCACAGTGCTGGCGGCGAACCCCTATATTGAAAACCTTGTGGAGGATCTTGAATTTTCCCTCCAGAAGCGGGTCGTCCCGGTGCTGACGTTTGCGTCGGAGGTGGATCGTCTTCGCACCGCCCTCTATGGAGCGTGCGCCTCCGGTTCGGGAAGCGATGCCGGCCGAGAAAAGGAAGTATCGGAGATCGTGACGGATCGGGAATCGAAGGAAACCGACCCTTCGGTTCGGCTGTTGGTGGAGCGGATTCTGGAACAGGGCATTCGAGAGGCCGCCAGCGACATTCACTTTGAACCCTTTGAGAAAATCGTCCGGGTTCGCTACCGGGTGGGAGGAGCGCTCGTTGAGCTTCATCCGTTGATGCCGCACTTGGGGGCGTCGGTGGCCGCCTGCCTCAAGGTGATGGCCGATCTCGATCTGGCGGAGCGGCGGGTCCCGCAGGATGGGCGGATGCAGCTGACGGTCAATGATCGGGTTGTCGATCTCCGTATCTCGACTCTGCCGACCGAGTTTGGGGAGAGTGTGGTGCTTCGTGTCCTCGATCGCAACAATCTCCGATTGAACCTAGAGATGCTCTCGATGCCGCCCGATGTCCTGCAAGGGCTGAGAGAGGTCGTGAGGCGTCCACACGGTATTCTGATCGCAACCGGACCGACCGGTAGTGGGAAGACAACGACGTTGTACAGTACCCTCGCGGAGGTAAACGATGAGGAAACGAAGATCCTCACGGCGGAGGATCCGGTTGAATATGAAATTCGCGGGATCGTGCAGACACCTATTCGTTCGGCGAGCGGACTGGGATTTGCAGAGGCTCTCCGGGCGTTCCTGCGTCAGGACCCGGACAAAATTCTCGTGGGAGAGATCCGGGATGCGGAAACCGCTCATATGGCGGTACAGGCATCGCTAACCGGCCATCTGGTTCTGAGCACACTGCACACGAATGATGCCCCCGGGGCTGTCGTTCGCCTGATCGACATGGGCATCGAGCCGTTTTTGTTGGCCGCCACGCTCGAGGCGGTCCTCGCCCAGCGACTGTTGAGGAAAATCTGCTTGAACTGCCGTCGGAAGCGGCGCTTTGACCCGAAGCGGCTCGAAGGATTGGGAAGTGGGTGGGGGGTGCCCTGGGTGCAGGAGAGCTATTGTGGATCCGGTTGTACAAGCTGCCACCAGAGCGGGTATGACGGGCGGTGGGGAATCTTCGAATGGATGATCCTGAACGACCGGTTGCGTGGAATGATTCATGATGCAGTATCGGTATCCTCCCTCACCGAGGCGGCGCGTGAAGCCGGCATGCGCAGCCTTCTCGAAGAAGGCATCCGGGCCGTTGAGGGTGGTCGAACAACGGTGGAAGAAGTGATGCGAGCCGCGGGCTGATGGCTCACCAACGTTCCGAAGGCACGTTGGTCTTGGAAATGCATTCCTCTCTGGCAACGAGGGCAGGGGACGACCTCCGGGGCACGCGGTGGTTTGGTCGGCGATTTTCGGTGTGGTCGGTGCCCATCGAGAGGCCAGCGGACGGTTCGGAAAACCCTCCCGCTCCTGTAATCGGATCCCTTCGTTGGACGGTCGGTAAAGAACGTCGTTCTGAGCGATCGGGCCCGCCGGAATCCAGGGGTTGAATGGAGGACCCGGGAGGGGCTACATCCCGCCGGAATCGCTGCTGCCGACACCGCGGCTGCGATGGCGCATGGCTTGATAACGCCGGGAGCTGGGAGACATGATGTCTTGAAGAGGGAGGGAAATATCTCCGCCGTGGGCCATGATCGCCTCTTCGGCTTCGATCTGGCGATTGAGCAGCACTTGTGTGCGTTCTGCAAGGGCGGTGTTTTCTTCGCGAAGGCGGGCAAGTTCCGCTTCCTGTTCCTGAAGTTGGCGGGAAAGTCCGGTGGGTTCAGCCGAGGCGGTGGAGATGCTCTCTCCTCCCTGTTGGGCTTCTTCGAGGGCCGCCAGCCGGGTGGCGGCTTCTTCCCGGGCGGCAGAGAGTTCTTCGATCCGCTGGGCGAGCAGTGCGGACTGCTCCTGCGCTTGCCGACGGGCTTCTGCGGCGCGCTGCAATTCCTCATTCAGCTCGGCTACACGAAGCTGCCGTTCTTCTTCAGCTTCAGCGGCTTGCGCTTCGGCCATGCGTCTTGCTTCCTCCGCTTGAGCGGCTTGCGTGGCGGCCTGTCGACGGGCTGTTTCCGCCGCCGCCGTCCTCGCCTCGAGCTCTGCCGCGCCCGATTCCAACTCCTGGAGGCGCTGGGATTGAGCCGCTTCCCGAGCGGCGAGTTCTTCGTTCTCCTTGTAGGAAACCCAGCCAAATCCAAGCCCAACGATGGCGAGGATCAGCAATAGACCGATAATGAATGCTTTGCCCATAGAAACGATTGATTTCGAGGACGTTACCTCTCGGGAAGGGAGAAGGCAAGTGAAAGCGAGGGGATGCACGCCCGGGTGTAGCGGCGGATCTATCGGCGGGATCGAGCAGGTTTTCCACTACGCGCTATGGGGTGACCCGGAGGCGTGCCCTTTAGGATCGGTGGCGTCCATTGCGGATGGTGATCAGGAGAGCGGCTCGTCGCGCACAAGGATGCGGTCCTGGAGCTGGTTGGCGGCATTGTATCGATTGAGCCGCCGGATACTGTGGTCATCGAGGAGGGTGTTCTCCGGGACGAGAAGGATTCCGGACGGGCTGAGGAGATTGCGCGCCAGCCGCATGCCTGGTTGCAACTCGGCGATAAGCACTTCCCGCATGCCCTTCGACCAGCGCTGTGGTTTGGCTGCCCGCAGGAAAAGCCGAACGGCATCCGGACAGAAGGCCTTCCCGGAAAGCTCGAGGATGTGTTCGAGGGTGCGGGAATGGGATTCCCGTGACTCCACGAAAAAGGTTCCCACCGCGAGGAGTCGGGCGGGTGGGGCAATGAGGTCTCCGGCCAGTCCGTCGGGATAGCCCTGGCCGTCGAGGCGCTCATACTGGGCGCGGATCGTGCGGCCAACCTCTTTCAGTTCATCGACAAAATAGGCGAGGGATTCCCCGTGGACGGGGGCCTGACGATAGGCAGTCAATTCGGCTTCGGTGAGGTCCTCCGGGTTCTCCCGGAAGCGGAGGATAATATCCCTCGATACATGGAGGTATCCGATATTCTTGAGCCATGCGCTGACCTTCAGAATCCTCGCGTCCCTCGGGGCCATCTCGGCATGCTCGATCACCCGATCGCACAACTCGACGAGCAACTCTGTCTCCTCGGCGAGGAGCGGCAGATAGGTCTCGAGCATCTTGTTCCATGCTTTCAGCGACCGGTCGAAATTCTGGCTGAGCGTGAAATGCTCCTGGTCGAGATTCTGGTGGGCGCGGTTCAGCTTGTGGAGCTGCAGCTCGAGTTCCTGATTCGAAGCCATGAGGGCCTCGTTCACTTCGCGCAGTTCGCTCTGCAGGTTCGTATTACGCTTCTGCAGGAGGTAGTGTTGATAGGCATTCTCGGCCGTGGCGATCAGTTCCTCCCGCAGCCATGGCTTTGCGAGGAAACGAAAGATCTGCCCCTGGTTGATGGCATCGACGACAGTATTGAGCCGGAGAACACCGGTGATGAGGATGCGCGCGGTCTGGGGATATTGGCGACGGACCTCCTGCAGAAAGTCGAGACCACTCATATCCGGCATACGCTGGTCGGAAATGACGGTCGGATACTCCTGGTCCTTCAACCTCTCGAGAGCTTGCGTGGGCGAACTGCAGGCATCCACCGCGAAACCGGCCGACTCAAGCGTCTCACGAAGCGCCATGAGGACAAGGGGTTCGTCATCGACAATGAGGACGCGTTTGGTCGGGAGGTCAGACATGAGGTCAGCGGAGGAGTTCCTGGAGCTGGAGTTCGAGGAGGCGGCGGTTCTCGGGGAGGCGAGTGGGCAATGTGAAAAACGCCTCCGCGAGGCCGTCCGGGACTTCAGCATCCGAAGGGTGGATATAGATAAGGTGGTTAGCCGCCTCGGGTCCATCAAGCCATGTTTTCCAGTCCGGTGATATCACCGTATCGAGCACGATAAGGCCATGAATACGGTGGTTGGGGGGCGTCGTTGCACGGCTCGGGCGAAGCCCCGCCTTGCGCACGCATTCTTCCATCGTGGGCCTTTCCCATTCCCCGACGATGGCGACCTCGAGACGGCTGACGACGGCGGTTCGGGAATTTTCCGGGGTGGCTGCAGGCGGGGGCTCGCCAACGGAGCGCTGGGAGGCGATTGGCCAGAAAACGTGGAGGCTGCCCGGGGCCATGACGTCGTTGCCCGGCTCGAAGGCGAGTTGCAGATGCAACGCGTCCGCGAATTCCTGGAGCTGGCGCCATTCCGCGTCGGGCCACTCTCGATTGAGCGTTTCGCCGGGAGGTTCCGCCTGCCACGGTGAAGGGCAGGGAGCAAGTGTCAGATGGAAGCCGTCGGCAGGCGCTCGCAGTCCAAAGGGAAAGGCTTCCGCAACGATCCATTCGCCTTCGCTGATGACCTGCCAAAAGAAGTTGATGCGATCGATATCCTCCTCCATCGGGCGATAGAGGAGCAGCATCTGAAGCCAGAACCGGCGAAGCGTGGTCGTATCGGCTTCGATCAGAAATTCCTCCGGAAGTGTATCGAGGCCATGAAAGTCGACCGGCCGGCCCCAGAGGCTTTTCCAGAACGCGTTCTCGCCTTGCAGAAATCGCTGAAGACTCTGCACGAGATCCATCCGCGGCTCATCGCGGACAATCTGGGAAAGGCGCTCCACCGTTTGTTGTGTGCGGACGGTGGTGCCCAGCATCAGGCGGAATCCCTCGCTCCATTTGTGCGTGCTGTCGATCTGGCGTGAGTAGAGCTCCAGCAGAGTTTGCAGGCCGGTCATCGCATTGCGGAAATCGTGCAGGAGGATCCGGGTGATACGACCGAGGCTGCGCTGCCAGGACTGGAAAGTTACCTGGGCTTCGAGTCCTGCCTGGTGGCTGACGTCGAACCAGACGCCGGTGTGCCCGAGAAGCATGCCACTTTCGAGGCGGCGTGGTTGCCGGACTTCGAGGACGTGGTGCGTCACGTCTCCGTCGTCGTCGACGAGGCGAAAGCGGAGAGTGCGGGTGGCCGCCTCTTCCCCGAACCGCAGGAGCCCATCCCAGTAGCGGGCCCGATCTTTCGGGTGGATCCGCGCAAAGAAGCTCTCGCCATGGCGCTGGCAGCGGTCGGGATCGAGCCCGAGGCCTGTTTTCACGCGAGCGTCGATATACTGAAAGCTCCAGTCTGCCCGCTGCATGAAAAAGAAACCGGGGAACTGGTTCTCGTAGAAAGCCAGCTTTTCCCGCAGGACCGCAGTCGGATCGAGCGGAGGATGGTCGGATTTGGGAGAATCGAATGTGCCTGCGTCTTCACTCATGCCGGAACACTGGTCGGTTGGGCCAGGAGACGCTGGAGGTAGAGCGGGATCTCTGCCAAGTCTACCATTTTCTCGCAGGCGCCGAGGTTGTGGGCAACCCGAGGCATGCCGAAGACCACGCAGGTCTCCTCCGATTGTCCGAAAGTGCGGGCCCCGGCGTCGCGCAGGGACTTGAGGCCTTGAGCGCCGTCCGATCCCATGCCGGTAAGAATGCCCGCAATGGTCTGGGACGGTCTGAGTTTTTTTGCCGATGCAAAAAGGACTTCTGCCGCGGGTCGCTGGTGCCAGACAGGCGCGGACTGATTGAGGGTCACGTAGTAGCCCTGACTGTCCTCGTGGAGAACCATGTGATGATCCCCGGGCGCGACGAGGACGGTCCCGGGATCGCAGCGGTTGCCATGCCCCGCTTCCGACACCTTGAGCGGGGTGATCTGGTTCAGGTGCTCGGCGAACGTTCGGGAAAAGACGGGCGGGATATGTTGAACAATGCAGACTGGAGGAAAATTTGCGGGCAGGTGCGGAAGGAGCGAACGGATGGCTTCCGTGCCTCCCGTCGATGCGGCGAGGAGAACGAGCTGGCCTGGCCGTGGGGGTGGCCAGCTCGTCGGCAGGAGAGCCCGCACTTGCGGAATCCGGGAAGTCGTCGCGTTGCCGCGCTGGCGGTTGGCGCGCACGCCCACGCGCCCGAGGGTTTTCGCGAGC
>CAZVQJ010000120.1:0-9173 GCA_964629165.1 uncultured Puniceicoccaceae bacterium | reverse complement strand
GTCTCAGGGCCCCTTCAGGACCGCTTCGAACTCCGGGGGTTCTATCAGATCAACGGCGTCTTTCACCTCCTGATCAAAGACCGGCAGCAACCGGCGGGTCGTTGGATGCGCAGTGGAGAAACGACTTCGGGCATCAGCGTCGGGCTGTTCGATCCTTCCGCGAAAACCGTTTCCATCTCGGCGGACGGACAACAAGGCATTCTGCCCCTTGCAAAAATCGAGGCGAGTCCGGCACCGATGCAGGTGAGCGGTATGCCCGACGGAACCAGTCGTGGAGGCAGGGGCGGTCAGGCTTCTTCAGGCCCCCCAAGTCTCGCGCGGCGACCCGGCATCATCGGCAGCGGTTCTGGCGGCAACACCGACGGATCAGACACCCGCACCCCCACCCGGCGACCCCCTCCCCCGCCCGCGTGGATCCGGGAACGCATGCGCCAGCAGGGCATCGAAATTCCTGAACTTACGGAAGAACCCCAGGAAGCCGACCAACCGCCCAATTTCCAGCCACCCCCGCCTCCGAACTACGAGCCACCAGATCTTCCGGATGACGCCGCTCCCCCGGATCCCGGTGGCGACGGTGGCGACAACAACAACGGCTCTCCGCAAACACCCGCACCAGGCAACGGGGATTCGACGGAACCCGGTTTCCATACCCCGGGCGCGCCTCCCAGTTATCGTCCTCCGCAAGGGACCCCGGGCAGCCCTCCATCCGCACCCCCTCCAGGATACCCGCCGGGATATTAGTGGTGCGCGATGATGCGTGGCACGTCGTCCTGGCCCAAAGAGCATCCTTGTTTCACGCGAACCCCGGTTCAATCTGCGCTCGACGGCTGGAGTGCGGGCGCCCTGCAGCCGTCACTCCGCTCCCACTTCCCGCCAGAGTTTCTCGACCAGTGCCGGGTCGACCTGTGACTGGGTTTCCGCCTTTCCGAGCGTCCCGAGGACGACAAAACGAAGCGTCCCGGCCCGCACCTTCTTGTCCCGGGCCATCGCGGCCACCAAGTCCTCCGTCGGAAGCGCGCTGCGCAGGCGCACGGGCAGATGATAGGCGGCCAGGAGCGCCTCCACCCGTTCAATCAAATCCCGCTCCACCCGGCCGAGAGCCACCGACAAGCGGGTTGCGAGAACGAGACCAATAGCAATGGCCTCCCCATGCAGGTACGTGCCATAGCCGGCAGTCGCTTCGATTGCATGGCCGAAAGTGTGTCCGAGATTGAGAAGCGCGCGCCCGCCACTGAGGGCCTGTTCGGTTTCGTCTGCCTGCACGACCCGTGACTTGATCCGACAGTTGTCCCGAACGATCCCCGCCAGAAGGGAATGGCCCGGATGCAGCGGCTCTCGAAGGGATTCCAAGCGAAGAAAGAGTTCTGCGTCGGCCAGCATGCCATGTTTGATGACCTCTGCCATGCCAGCGGAAAACTCTCGTGCTGGCAGGGATTTCAACATCCCCACATCCGCAAAAACGGCCTCTGGCTGGTGGAAGGCACCGACGAGGTTCTTTCCCGCCCGCAGGTTGATCCCGGTCTTGCCGCCGACCGAGCTATCGACCATCGCAAGGAGGGTCGTCGGAACCTGGAAAAACCCGATGCCCCGCAGGTAGCTGGCCGCCGCGAAGCCGGCAAGGTCACCGGTAACACCCCCGCCCACCGCAAAAACCACCCCCGACCGGTCGATCCGTTGATCTGCCAGGAAATCACAGATACGCTCCAGTTGCCCAAACGATTTTGAGGTTTCACCGGATGGGATCTCCCACTGAGGCAGCTCGGCGAAGGCAGATGCCAACCATGGCCCCTGAAGTGCCCGGACTTCTGCATCCACGATGACGGCAGCACCGCGACCGGCCGCCACGAGACGATCGACCTCCTTCCTCACGAGACCGCAAAGGCCGGTTCCGACGTGAATCGCATAGCGGTGGCGATCGAGAATAACTTCCAGGGGGGCTTCCATCGTCGCCATCAGCTTTCCATTCCGAAGACCGCCTTGGAATAATTTTCGATCGAAAACGGCTGCAGGTCTTCCGCCTTCTCACCGAGACCAACAAAGTAGATCGGCAGCTTCATTTCCCGAAAGATGCCCACAAGCGCCCCGCCGCGGCTCGTCCCATCGAGCTTGGTCACGATCAGCCCGGTCAGCCCGAACTCGGCATGAAAGACCTTGGCCTGCGCGATCGAATTGCTCCCGAGGCTGCCGTCGACCACCAGCCATCGGTGGTGAGGAGCGGAATCGTCGTGTTTTTTCAGCACACGGGAGATTTTTTCGAGCTCCTTCATCAGATTGCTCTTGGTGTGCAATCGGCCCGCCGTGTCGAGAAGCAGAACTTCGGCCCCGCGTCGGCGGGCGGCTTCGTACGCATCAAACGCGACCGAAGCCGCGTCGGCACCGTGGTGGCTCGAAACAAGGTCGAGGTCGAGACGTTCACACCAGGTCCTCAGTTGCTCGTTTGCGGCGGCGCGGAAGGTATCACAAGCGCCAACGAGCGGTTTTGTGCCCTCCGCCGAGAAGAGGCGCCCCAGCTTTGCTGTGGTTGTTGTTTTACCACTACCGTTGACGCCGACGAGGACGATCACCTCGGGCTTGTGCTGCCAATCGACGAGCCGCCCCTCGGCACCTTCCAGCACTCTTGCCAGGACGGAAGCACCGATCGCGGCCGCCTCCTGCCCGCGCAACTCCCGATTGCTCCTGTAGGCGGCTCTGATCTCTTCGAGAATTTCCTCCGTGGTCTCGACACCGAAGTCCGCCATGTAGAGCGCCTCCTCGAGTTCGTCGAGGGAGGCTGCATCGATCTTCCGGCCGGGAAGCAGATTGCCGATTCGCCCGAACGCCCGGAATACACCGTCATTCGTCCGGCGAAAACCTTCCCTGAATTTGGAAAAAAGAGAACGCATGCGAGCAACCGATTGAAACTAGGGGAGAAACAAATGGATTCGTTCCGCAGAAGTGAAAGACTCATTCGCCGGGCCACTAGAAGTCTGCCGTCCGCAGCGGGCGGCCCAAGGTCAGCTTGAACTGGTCGAGAATTCCGTTGATGAATCGCTTTGCGTCCGGAATCGAAAACTCTTTCGAGAGATCGATCGCCTCATTAATGGAGACGATCGGAGGTATGTCCCTCCGGTAAAGCATCTCGAAAATGGCTAGTCGGAGGATCGCAAGATCGACGCGGGCGACGCGGTTAAAATCCCAGTTCTGCGTATAACGACGGATGATTTCGTCCACCTCCTTCGCGTGGTCAATCGTCCCGACGATCAGCTCTTCGCCGAAGCTGTAGTAGTCCCGCGGCTCTTCCTTCTGCTTGAAGAAGAGGTGCAGATCGCGCGCAAAATCATCCGGTGGGTTGAGCGACCACTGGTAGAGGTATTGCATGGCGGCAATCCGGTTCTCACGACGTTGGCTCATCTTCCTAAAGTTTCCAGGGGTTTCCCTTGGGAGAAAAACCATCCCAAGGTTCGTCGGATCCGTCCGCGTTCTCCTCGAGCACGTCCAGGCGCGCGACAAGCGATACTTTGAGAGCGGCCATCTCGAGTGCGGCACGCCCGAACTCCCGCCCCCGATTGAGGTTACCCAGGCAGCGGGCTTCGGCCTGCTCCTCGTTGTGCACGACAACGATTCCGTTGATGACCGGAATCTCCGTGTCGATCCCGATCCGCTGCAAAGCTGCACCGGTGGAATCCGCAATGACAGCGTGATGCGGGGTTTCTCCGGCGATCACCAGACCGAGACCAATGACGGCGTCGAACTGGTTGCTTTTCGCGAGCATCGCGACCGCGTAAGGAATTTCATTCGAACCCGGCACTCGAGCGACCTCGATATCCTCCGGCGCGACACCGACCTTCGCAAGCACGCCTATGCATCGTTCAAGAAGTGCGTTGACGAACGTTTCGTTAAACCGCGCAGCCACAATCCCGAAGCGCAGTCCGGCGGCATCGATTTCAAGATCTTCTGGCTGGTTCAGGCTCATTTTTGGTGAAAGCGGCACGGTGCGAGACGCTACCAGCCAAGTCAACCTCCCCATTTGTCAAAGGATGGATCTACCGGAAGTTGGCGCGTGCGTGCTTCGGCGATTCCGGAAGCTTTTATTTTAAAATCTGGGTAAAACCCCTGCCTTTCAGGCCGATGAACTATTTACCCCTTCTATTCACCTCTCTCCTGCCAACGCGGAACGCCGCCTGCCCCCATGCCTGCTCCGACGATCGGAATCCTCACCCATCCAAACCGCCACGAATACTACGAGTATGATGCGGTTCTCCTCGGTGCCCATCTTGCCGCACGCACCCTTCCCTGCCGCATCGTGGCGTTTCAGGATACCGCGACCATTGCCGATCAGAAGTTGGATGCGTTGGTCGTCCAGCGGGGCGATGCGCATGCTCCCGAAACAATTTCCTTTGTGAAAGCCTTGGGGATCCCGTGGCTCTGCCTCCCCACGACACGGGATCATGGAGTCCCCTCTGTGACTTGGGACAACCGAGGTGGCGTGCAAGCCGTCGCCGAGTATCTACTGGCGTTCGGGCACAAACGCATCGGGTATGTAAGCGGGCCGAATGGCGAGGTGGAGAATACGCAGCGACTGGACGCCCTCCGCGAATACCTCGCCCTCCGGAACATCGATTTGCCCGATCACCGCATCATCGAAACCGGGCAGTGGTTTGCCGAAACCGCCTATGAACGTGTCCGTGAGCGTCTATCCACGCCGTGGGATTTCACGGCACTCGCCTGCGCAAATGATCCCCTCGCGCATGGCACCATCCTTGCCCTGCAGGCGCACGGGGTTTCCGTCCCTCATGAGGTCTCGGTAACGGGTTTCGATAACTATTCGTTCCGCAACTATGCCGATCCCGCCCTCCTCGAGCCTGCCTTGACGACGGTTGCCCTGCCCGCCTACGAGGCCGGCTATCAGGCGGTGGAAATGCTTCATCGGCATCTCACGCACAAGGTTCCGGTCCAGAATCTGTCGATCACGCCTCGCATCGTCGTGCGCCGATCCTGCGCCCCCGCCCCCGGTCTTGCGGCAGTCGATGTGGAGTCCCTGCCTGCCGGCAAATCCATGCGCACACTCAGTGAGCCGATTGCACGATTGCGGGACAGGCGTGCGGACGCCCCTCTCCTTGCCCCCGCCGATTTTGTCACGACCGCCACCCGGACGGCCCTTCGCAGCGATCGTCCGCTGAGGGATCTCGCACGCGCCGCCCGCGAAGCCATCTCCGGAGGCGAAGAACCTCTGTATTACCACCATCTTACCTGCGCGATTGCGGACGCGATGCAAGGGAACTGGCTGCCCGCGGTCGGCGTGGTTGATGACGATGCCCTTCTCCTCGAGGCTCTCACCACCGCCCGCGGCCGCGAACTTGTCAGCCACCACCGCGATTTCCACAGCCTCCTCAACCATCGCTTTGACTCCGTTGTTCGGGATCACCAGTCCGCGATCTTCGAATGCCAGACAATCGACGATGCGCTGGAGCTGTTCGACCGTCTCCACCGCGATCTCGGCATCGCCTCCTATCAGATCGCACCCGCCCGAACCGACGCTTCGATCGACCATGCCGGCACCCGAACCCCCTTCGAGGCGCGCTCCAGTCGCCGAAGGCCCTCGATCGGGATGTCTGTGCGCTACGCCATTGGCGCGGGAAAGTCCGGAACCCATTATCTGGAATTCGAGTTCTCCTCGCAGCGCGTGGTCGATGGCAACCGGATCGTCGAGACCCTCCAACGACTCTTGCAGGCCGCCCGGACAAACGAGCAGTTGGCCGTGCAGACGCGCGAACTTCGCCTCGAACGCATTCAGGCGGACGACGCGAGGCGTGAAGCCGAGCGCGCCGCACGCGTGAAAAGCGAGTTTCTCGCCAACATGAGCCACGAGATCCGCACGCCGATGAACGCCATCCTCGGAATGGCCGAACTCGCCCTCGACACCGAGCTGAACCAGCAACAGCAGGAGTACCTCAACATGGTGAAATCGGCGACGTTCTCCCTTCTCGGCGTGGTGAACGACATCCTCGATTTTTCCAAGCTCGAGAGCGGAAAGTTCCAGTTTGAAACGGTGCCCTTCTCGCTTCGAGACATGATCGGTGAATCGATCAAGATGTTCGGTCTCCGGGCCGAGGAGAAGGGCCTCGATATCGGATCAGAAATTGACCCCGAAATTCCCGACTCCCTCGTGGGCGATCCGAACCGGCTGAGGCAGGTCCTCCTGAACCTTGTCGGCAACGCGCTGAAATTCACGGAAAGCGGATCCATCATGGTGGTAGCCCGCGGTGCCGATATCGCACCTGATCGGGTCGATCTCCTGATCGAAATCCGCGATACGGGCGTCGGGATCACGCCGGAAAAACAACAAATCATTTTCGAGGCGTTCGAACAGGGCGATAGCTCGAGTTCCCGCGAACACGGTGGCACCGGGCTCGGACTGAGCATCTGCAAACGCCTGATCGCGCAGATGGGTGGAACTCTTACCGTCGAAAGCACACCGGGAGAAGGGAGCACCTTCAGCGTTCTGGTGCCGCTTCCGCGTTCGGATCGCGAAGTTGCCCGATTCTCCCGCGAGCAGATCAGCAAACTTGCGGGGCGGCGGGTGCTCGTCATCGACGACAACGCCGTCAATCGTTCCATTCTCGATACCTCCCTCAAAGGGTGGAAGGTCGATGTCGTCTGCGCGGAGTCCGGGTTGTCAGGGCTCCAGTTGTTGCGTCAGGCGGTGGAAAACGATGAGGCCTTCGAACTGCTGATCCTCGACGCCATGATGCCGCAGATGGACGGCTTTGAAGTAGCTCAGAAGATTCGTGCGCAGGAGGATCTCGAATCTTTGCGTGTTGTGATGCTGACCTCGGCCTACCGACCCGGCGAGATCAAGCACTGCCATGAAATCGGCATTCACCGCACGCTGACGAAACCGATCACCCAGAGCGAGCTCCTCCAGGTGCTTTGCCTTGAGCTCGCCGACGCCCGTAAACCGCTCGATTCCCCGGCCCGTAGTTCGCGCTTTTCCCAGCCCGCCGAACGGATCCTCGATATCCTTGTGGCAGAAGATAATCCGGTGAACCGTCAAGTGGCGGCCGGACTTCTCGAGCGCCGCGGGCACAAGGTGACGCTCGCCTGCAACGGTGCCGAGGCGGTGAACGCCTGGCGGGATCACAATTTCGATGTTATCCTCATGGACGTGCAGATGCCGGAGATGGATGGACTGGAAGCGACGCGTCAGATTCGCGATGAAGAAAAAAGGTTGGGAGAGGCTCACACACCCATTGTGGCGATGACCGCCCATGCTATGGATGGCGCGGAAGCAGGCTGTCGGGCGGCCGGAATGGACGACTATCTTTCCAAGCCCCTGATCCGCGATGAGTTCATCACCAAGGCCGAACACGCGATCCGTTTCCTTGTCCGGGCGAACGGTTCCAAAAGGGATCCAGCAGAAACACTGGACAACCCTGAGAATCTCTTTGATCCCAACCACCTCCGATCCCTCTTTGGCGCGGATGAAGTCCTTGTGCGCGAGATCGTCGATCTTTTCGAGAAGAACGTCGATGATCAGGTCAACAGCCTGCGTGCGGCGATCGAGAGCGGCGATTTCGGGGCCATCCGGAAAAGCGCTCATACCCTGCGCAACTCCTTCGCCGAACTCGGTGCCAAATCCACCGCCCAGCGACTCCATAGACTCGAGTACGATGTTTCCGAAGGCGAGTTCGAAGCCTGTCGTCAGATCCTCGAAGCCGTTTCCAGCGATCTCGCCGTGGTCCGCCGGGAGCTGGCCTCGAGTGGTGTCTGCGGCTAGCGGCCCAGCAGGACCCACTGGTTATGCCAACCCTTTTTCGTCCCTTTCGATTTTCCTTTTCCGCCGCCTTTCTCCTCGGCCTTGTCCAACTTCCCGACACCGTGCGGGCACAGCACGCACCGGCCCTCGATCCGCCCGTGTTCGAACCGAAGACGCCGTCATCGCCCGCCAAGCGCACGGGCACGGCTTCAGGTGACACGCCAACCGCTGAGTGGACCCTGCACAAGAGCGCCGACGGCACACGACCCAACGGCACCGAACAGGCTATGCTCTGGCTCATGAACCGGGCGCGTTCTCACCCCTCAGCTGAAGGAATCTTTCTTTCCGATACGGGAGACGTTGTCGTCGAATCCAGCGTCTCGGCGTTTGACGTGGATCTGGAAATAATGCGGACAGAGTTCGAAGCGATCAGCCCCCGCCCGCCCGCCGCCTTCGATCGACGCCTGCATGCCGGGTCGGTGGCGCATGCGCTCGATCTCATCAAGCGCGATGCACAGGATCACAACGGCCAGTTTGACCGGGCAACGGAGGCCGGCTTCCAGTTCAACGGGGCCGCCGCGAGCGTTTTCAGCTACGCCCGGAATCCTCTCCATGCACATGCTGCGTTCAATATCGACTGGGGACCTGACGGAGGTGCCGGCGACGGCATGCAGGTGGGCAGAGGACACCGCGTCGGCCTGATGGACAAGAACAGTATTCCCCTTTCCAATGTCGGGATCGCCGTTGTCCCGGATCCCGACACGAACAACGCGGTCGGTCCGATGGTGGTCAGCATTGTCTACGCTCGGGCTCGCGCCGATGCCCCGAATCACTTCAACAAATTCATCGTGGGGACAGTCTGGGTGGACCTCAACGGGAACCGTCTCTATGACGAAAATGAAGGTCTCGGCGCCGTCACCGTCGTTCCCGACCGGGGAACCTGGTTCGCGATTACCGGAGAAGCAGGTGGATACGCCATCCCCGTTTCCGAGGACGGTGTATACGAACTCACCTTCACCGGAGGAGAACTCGAATCTCCCGTCTTTCGACAGGTCACCGTCGCCGGTGAGAGCGTCCTCCTCGCATGGGATCCAGCAGATGCTTACGGAACCCTCGCCCCCGAAACACCGCTCCTCTCCTTTTCCCCCGTGGCGACTGGGCTCCGAGGCTCGTGGCAGGCACTGCCGGGCGATGTGGACCAACTTGAGAGCTCCTCCAACCTGCTCGACTGGTCGCTCGATGAGCGCCCTATCAAGACAGAGGGTGGTGTGCGGAGTTTTCTCCTACAGCCGAACGAGATTGGCGACGGACGTTTCTTCCGCGTCCGCCGAACCAGTGCACCGTGACCGCACACCAGGCGGCACCCGATGTGATGGGCAAGGCGCCAGCAGTGGCCCGCAAACACCAGCGAATTGACGGCCGACGTCGCCCGCGGCGG
>CAZVQJ010000119.1:0-9363 GCA_964629165.1 uncultured Puniceicoccaceae bacterium | reverse complement strand
GGTTTTTTCGCCGAGCGACTTTTCCTTTCCGAACCACAGCATCGTGGCGGAGGCAACTCCCAATACGGAGATGGTCCTCATCGCCGACGTCGATACGGATCTGCTCAAGGAGCTGCGCAATTCGGGGAGCGTGACCAACCTGAAGGACCGCCGACTCGACCTCTACAGCCTGAAGTTGCGTGGTCGGCGCGGGTCATGATTCTTTCCATCCCATGATGCGGACAGGAATTCTGTGGGTATGGTTCGGGGCTTTCTGCCTTGGCTTGTTGAGCGGTTGTGGTGGCTCGGGGCTGCGAGTTGACGAGGCGACGGCGGCGGGGGTCCTCCTTGTGGGGAATGGGCCGGAACCGGAGGGCATCGATCCCCTTTTTACCACGAGCACAAGTGCCTTGCAGATTCAACAGGCCCTTTTCGAGGGTCTCGTCACACCGAATCCTGAGGATCTGAGTCCTGAACCGGGCGTGGCTGAGCACTGGGAGCATTCGGAAGATGGGCGCACATGGCGGTTCTTCATTCGCCCGGAAGCACGCTGGTCGAATGGCGATCGCGTGACTGCCCATGACTTCGTGGCCGGCTGGCAGCGCATGCTCGAGCCGGAGGGAGGAGCGCCGAACGCCAGCCTGTTTTATATCATTACAGGTGCGGAGGCATACAACCGCGGGGACACCACGGATTTTGGGACGGTCGGAATCGTCGCGGAATCGCCGGACGTCCTGCGGGTTGAGCTTCGCTATGCCGCACCCTATTTCACGAACCTGCTTTCCCATCCGGCATTTTCGCCTGTCCCGGTCGATGTCGTGAAACAGTTTGGCGAACTCCATGATCGGGGCAATCGCTGGTCCCGACCGGAGAATTTTGTCGGCAACGGTCCCTTTGTGCTGACGGAGTGGCGCCCAAACCAGTACCTCGCGGTCGAGCGGAGTGAGACCTACTGGGATCGCGATGTCGTGCAGCTGAAGGCGATTCGATTTTTTGCGATCGAGGATCTCTCGGCGGAGGAACGCGCCTTTCAGGGAGGACAATTACAGGTGACCGAAGCTCTTCCTCCGAACCGGATTGGCGCGTGGCGTGAGGGCAACGGTGAGAGCCTGCGGGTCGACCCCTACCTGGGGGTCTATTACATCCTGCTCAACCACCGCGTCTCTCCGCTTGACCGGGTGGAAGTGCGTCGAGCCCTCAGCCAGGCGATCGATCGTGAGGCCATTACGGGGCAGTTGCTCGACGCCGGACAATTGCCAGCGAAAGTATTCACCCCTCCGAACTTGCCGGATTACACGCCTCCATCCCTGGTCGCACCGGACGAGGCGGCGGACTCACTCGGCGGTTATGCGCTGACCTATCTCTTCAATACCTCGGAGAGTCATCGAAAGATCGCGGAGGCGATGGCTGCGAACTGGAGCGAACGACTGGATCTTTCGGTCCGTTTGGAGAACGTCGAAACCCGCACCTATTTCGATCGTCGGGCGACGGGGAACTTTCAGATGGCCCGGGCCTCCTGGATTGGGGATTATGTCGACGCGATGACCTTTCTCGCTCTATGGCGCACGGGCGGTGGCGGAAGCGAGTGGTCGGGCTGGCAGAGCGCGCAGTATGATGCTTTGCTTGAGGCGGCAAATCGCTCCGGCTCTGTCGCGGAACGGGCGGAACGGCTTCGGCAGGCAGAGGCGCTCTTGCTCGAGGAGCAGGTGATGATCCCGCTTTACCACTACGTCACGGCCTATCTGCTGCGCCCGGAGGTGACTGGCTGGCATCCCACGATCCTCGACTGGCATCCCTGGAAACACGTTGGCCTGCAGTGAGACGGGCAGACCTGGACCTGTCTTTATGCGGGAGATCCGTTTTCACGTGTCCTTGCGCTCTGGGTTCGATGGTATTGAGTCGAGCGCATGGAATGGACACGGACGGGTGAATTCGAAGACATCATCTACGAGAAGGCGGCGGGTGTCGCCCGGGTGACGATCAACCGGCCGCATCGGCGTAATGCCTTCACTCCGGACACGGTGCGGGAAATGATCGAGGCGTTTTCCGATGCCCGTGACGACACATCGATCGGGGTGGTGCTGTTGCAGGGGAAGAACCCGCAGACCGACGGCAAGTATGCATTTTGCAGCGGGGGCGATCAGAGGATACGGGGAGAGCAGCAGGGGGGATATATTGGCAAAGATGGCGTGCCGCGGCTCAACGTCCTCGATCTCCAACGTTTGATCCGAAGCATGCCGAAGGTCGTTATCGCGCTGGTGGCGGGTTATGCGATCGGGGGTGGTCATGTTCTCCACGTCGTCTGCGACCTCACGATTGCAGCCGATAATGCGATTTTCGGGCAGACCGGGCCGAAGGTCGGGAGCTTTGACGGCGGATTTGGTGCAAGCTATCTCGCGCGCATCGTCGGGCAGAAGAAGGCGCGCGAGATCTGGTACCTTTGCCGCCAATACAACGCGGTGGAGGCCCTTGAAATGGGTCTCGTCAATGCGGTCGTGCCGGTCGATCAGCTGGAAACGGAGGGGCTTCAATGGGCGCGCGAGATCCTCCAGAACAGCCCGCTCGCGATTCGATGCCTGAAAAGCGCATTCAACGCCGATGTCGATGGGCAGGCCGGGCTGCAGGAGCTTGCGGGGAATGCGACCTTGCTCTATTACCTGACGGAGCAGGGGGAGGAGGGTCACCGTGCGTACCTCGAAAAACGAAAGCCGGATTTTCAGAAATATCCCTGGTTGCCGTAATTTCGGAGGGGGAAAAGATCCACCTGTCGATATACGTTGCAACTTTCTTCGGTCATACTGGTTTTTCCCGGGAACGTCCGGGCTGGCGGGAATACATGCGCTGGTCTGAGGCTATTTTCACGCTCTCGCAAACGGGCTCTTGCCCGCTCACTACGCACAATCCTGATCTCCATGAAACAGTTTCTTCGCATTTTCCCGTTCATCTCGGGTGCTCTCCTGCTCACGCCAGTCCTTCACGCTCAACCGAGTGGTCCCGCGGCAAGCCCGCAGCAATCGATTACCCAGACCGTCGGCACGACCGAGGTCACTGTGATCTACAGCCGCCCCGGGGTGAAGGATCGGGACATTTTTGGCGCGCTCGTGCCCTATGATCGCACATGGCGGACGGGTGCGAACCAATCGACCAAGCTCAAGCTTTCCGGGGATGCCACGATCGGGGGGAAACCGGTCCCGGCGGGCGAATACGCCCTCTACACGATTCCCGGTGAAGACGAATGGACGATCATCGTCTCAACGAATACCGAACTCTGGGGGGCCTTCGACTACGACCAATCCAATGATGTCGCACGTTTCCAGGCGGAAGCCGAGGAAATCGACGACGAAGTGGAGACCTTCACGATCAATTTTTCTCACTTCGATGGGTACGACGCGGTGATGTATCTGGCATGGGACGATGTCCGTGTGGAGTTTCCCATTTCGACGAGAGGCTCGGAGTAGGGCGTTGGATCCGCTCGCGTTTTCCGGATACGGAACGGGCGTTTTGCGCTGCCGTTCCCGTTCTGTGCGATGCCCCCAATGCGTTTTCTTCTTCCGCTCATCGGCTGTGGAGCCTGTCTCCGGGCGATGATCCTGCCCTCGGTTGACATCGTGGCGGGTGAGATCCCGGGGCATTCCGGCGAGATTCAACAGGAGATCGCCCGGCTCGGGGTGGTGGGACGCGTCTTGCATATCGCCGCCCACCCCGATGACGAGAACACATGGCTGTTGGCTCATTTCGCGAACGAAGAGCTTCTCGATACCGCTTATCTGTCGATCACGCGCGGTGACGGCGGGCAGAATCTGATAGGGCCGGAACTCGGGGCGCGCCTCGGGCTGATCCGGACGCACGAATTGCTCGCCGCGCGCCGCCTCGACGGAGCGAAACAATATTTCACGAGAGCGATCGATTTCGGGTACTCGAAGAGCGACGAGGAAACGCTCCGTATTTGGGGACATGAGGCGATCCTCAGCGATATTGTCTGGGTCATTCGGAGCTTTCGTCCGGATGTCGTAATAACCCGATTTCATCCAGATCGCCACGACACGCACGGGCACCATACGGCTTCCGCGCAGTTGGCGGTCGAGGCGTTTGCGGCCGCTGCGGACCCGGAACGTTTTCCTGAGCAACTGGCATGGGTGGAGCCCTGGCAGGCAAAGCGGGTTGTCTGGAATACGGCTCGATGGTTCCATGAACGGCGGGGACTCGCGTTCGATGCCTCTGGCATGGCCACGATGTCGACCGGTACCTTCCTGCCACTGTTGGGCTCTTCTACTGGAGAGCTCGCGGCCAAAAGCCGCTCGATGCACAAGAGCCAGGGCTTTGGGGCGGGTGGTTTGCGGGGGGCGCAGACCGAATATTTCGAATTTCTGGCAGGAACACCGATGGGAGACTCGATCTTCGATGGGATTTCGTTCGGGTGGGAACGCATCGAAGGCGGTGCGCATTTGCAGGCGCATGCCGATGGGCTTCTCGAGGCGTTTCAGCCGGGCCGACCAGAGGCATCTGTTCCCGCTCTCCTTGCCTTTCGAAAGGAACTCTCTGTTCTGCCTCAGGGGCCGGAAGTCGTCGCGAAGCAGGCGGCGGTGAATCGTCTGGTTGCGGCCGCTCTCGGGCTGCACGTCGCGCTGCTGGCACCGGTGGAGGCGGCTCCGCCCGGGGCCTCCCTCGAACTGGAGCTTGAACTCGTTCAGCGGCGGCCGGGGGCGGTTCGGTGGAATCGCGTGCGCCTGCCATGGGCAGATGAAAGCACCGCGGTGAGAATGGAGTTGCCGTTCAACGAAACCGTGCGCCGTAGTTTTTCCGTGGACGTGCCACCGGCGCTGCCGGTCAGCCAACCCTACTGGCTTGGTGCGGAGAAGGCCCGCGGGTTATTCGCAGTAGAGGACGCACAGCTCATTGGCCGTCCGCTCAGTCCACCAGCGATGGAGGCAATCGTTGAACTGGAAGTGGCCGGTGAGCCACTGCAACTCCGTGTGGCTGCGGTTCGCCGGCGGGTCGATCCTATCGACGGGGAACTTCAGGTTCCGTTGCGGATCGTCCCCCCGGTCCACTTGGCGTTGGAGAACGCCGTGTATCTCTCGACCAACCGCAAGCCTCTGAAAGTCTCGGTGAAGCTTGCGCGGACGGATGGTGCCGTCACCGGCCGCCTGCGATTGGATCTTCCTCCCGGCTGGGATGGCGCGCCGTCAGAGCACCCGTTTGCTCTGTCAGAGAGCGAGGGCGAGTTGACGGTTCATTTCGAAGTCTCGCAGGGCACGGACCCGCAGGCTGGGGAAATTCGTGCAGTCGCCGAAGTCGATGGACGACACTATTCGCACGAGCTGGTCCCGATCCGATACCGGCACATACCCGATCAACTCCTGATGCCGGCAGCGGCAGCGCAGCTTGTTCCTCTCGATCTGGAGATGGGGGGAAGACGCGTCGCTTATCTCCCCGGCGCAGGTGATTCGATCCCGGCGAGCCTGCGTGCCATCGGTTACGAGGTCACCGAACTGGATCCACTGGCGGTCGCTGCCGCGGCCCTCGCCCCGTTCGATGCAGTCGTCCTCGGGATCCGGGCCTTCAATACGGTCGAAAACATCGACCGCATCATGCCCGAACTTTTTCGCTACGCTGCCGAGGGCGGAAATGTCGTCGTGCAGTACAATACGAATCATCGTCTCCTGACCGACAGGATCGCACCGTATCCCCTCACGCTTTCCCGGTTGCGAGTGACCGACGAGGAGGCACCAGTGAGGTTTCTGGCGCCGGATCATCCCGTGCTGAACACGCCGAATCGTCTCACGCCAGCGGATTTCGAGGGTTGGGTACAGGAACGTGGTCTCTATTTTCCGGAGAGCTGGGACGCTGCTTTCACGCCAATTCTCGCCACCGCTGATCCGGGCGAAAACCCGCTATCCGGCGGGCTTCTCGTCGCACCGCACGGGGACGGCTATTTTGTCTACACCGGTTACGCGTTCTTCCGGCAATTGCCGGAGGGGGTGCCCGGTGCCTACCGCCTTTTCGTGAACTTGCTTTCACTTGGTCAATGAATCTTTCGGAAACATCTGAGGAACCCGTCCGGGTACCCCTTTTCGGGACCTGGCGCCGTGCCTATCTCGTCGTCGTCGGCATCTTTGTCGTGCAGGTGGCGGCGTATTACCTGCTGACTGTGGCCGCCTCGTGAGCACGCTGGATTTTGTCGTTCTGATCAGCACGCTGATCGGTATTGCCGCTTATGGCATTTGGCGGACGCGGCGTGATCGCAGCCTGGAGCACTATCTCCGGGGGGATTCGAGCATTCGCTGGGGCACCATCGGACTCTCCGTCATGGCGACGCAAGCGAGCGCGATTACCTTTCTCTCGACTCCGGGGCAGGCGTATGAAAGCGGAATGGCGTTCGTCCAGAACTACTTCGGGATGCCATTCGCAATCATCATCATCTGCGTTTTTTTCCTCCCGATCTACCAGCGGCTTCGGGTCTACACCGCGTACGAATACCTGGGGCAGCGATTTGACACGAAAACACGGTTGTTGGGTGCCTCGCTCTTTCTGGTTCAGCGAGGCCTTGCCGCCGGTATCACGATATACGCTCCCGCAATCATCCTTTCGACGCTTCTCGGATGGTCACTCGACCTGACGATCCTGGCGACGGGCATCGTTGTCATCCTATACACCGTATCGGGAGGCACCAAGGCTGTCAGTATCACGCACCGCTACCAAATGGCGGTCATTTTCTTCGGTATGTTCATCGCCTTCGCGTTGATCCTCGCGAAACTTCCTGACGATGTTTCCCTGCCGGAAGCGGTTTCCCTCGCGGGCGCGATGGGGAAGATGGAAGTAGTCGATTTTTCGATCAATTTCAACAAGCGCTACACCTTCTGGTCGGGTCTCTTGGGTGGATTGTTCCTCTCACTTTCCTATTTTGGCACGGATCAATCGCAGGTGCAGCGTTACCTTGCGGGCACATCGACGACAAGCGGGCGGCTGGGGCTGCTCTTCAATGCTATCGTGAAGATCCCGATGCAGTTTTTCATCCTTTTCGTGGGAGTGCTTGTCTTTGTCTTTTTCCAGTTTGAGCGACCGCCCGTCTTCTTTAACGCGCCAGCTTGGGAGCGCGCCCTCGAGAGCGAACACGCGGACGAACTCCTGGCCTTGGAGAGCGAGTTCAATGCCCTCTTCGACGCGAAGGCGGGAGTGCTTTCGCAACTACAGGAAGCGCGGATGTCTGCGGATGCGGGGAGGGTCGAGGAAATGCGTGGGCAGCTCCGGTTATTGGATGAACAGTCCAACGGCGTGCGCCATGCGGTCCGGGACACACTCATCGCGATTAACCCGAAAGCAGACGTGAAGGACTCCGATTACGTCTTCATTTCGTTTGTCCTCGCCTACCTCCCGCACGGTGTGATCGGGCTCCTTGTCGCCGTCATCTTCGCCGCGGCGATGTCTTCGACCGCTTCCGAGCTGAACGCCTTGGGCTCGACCACGACGGTCGACCTCTATCGCAACATGATACGCCCGGACTCAACCGATGCCCATGCCCTCGCGATGTCCAGATGGTTCACCGCAGGATGGGGCGTCCTGGCGATCGTGTTCGCCCTCTCCGCCCGGTTGGTGGAGAACTTGATCGAGGCGGTGAACATCCTCGGTTCCGTCTTTTACGGCGTGATCCTCGGAATCTTTCTGGTGGCGTTTTTCCTCCGCTGGATTCACGGGACAGCCGTATTCACGGCGGCGGTCGTGTCGCAGGCACTCGTCCTCTTGCTCTTCCGGTTCTCCGATATCGGCTATCTCTGGTTCAATCTGATCGGTTGTGGCGGTGTTGTCTTTCTCGCGATGATGCTGCAACCGCTGCTTCGAAAGGAGACCGCTGCCGATGGATAGGAAATCGACCGAAGAGCCCATCATTTGTTTCGGGCAGCAGCCCTGCGGATTCTTTCCGCGCCGTTTCCTCTTTGCCAAGGTCATGACTGCGCGGCGTCTGCAGAGCGAGGTTGGTGGGCGCATCGTATTCTTCTTTCACGACAGCGATCATGATCCGCGCGAGACGACGACGATCCTTCAGGATAAGCGAACGGGACGGGAAGCGCGGCTGAACTTTGCCTTTGTGAACCAGGTGCAAAAGCGGTATTCCCCGCTTTACGCCAAATCGATTGCCGAAGGTTGGACGCAGAAGATGTTGCGCCAGTTGCCGAATTATGTGGGACCGCGGGCGCTTGAAGCCTTCCGACGGGCGCGTGGGACGAATGTCGCTGATTTCTGCCTCTCCGTCTATCGCGAGATGGGGCTGCTCGAAGGCATCGATGTGAGGCGCTCGGGGGATCCGCAGTTTCGTGAGGGAGCGATGGCGGTCGACGATTATTTCGTGGATGTTCCCTGGGAGGGTGAAGTCGTTCGTGCGCGACGGTGCACGGATGGATCGCTCCGGTTGCATCAGGGAGGGGACGTCTGGAAGGAACTCCCGCCGACTGACTACACCGCGACCGCGGTAAGTCCCGCCCGGGACACCCGCCTGCGCTGGATGCAATCCGTAATCCAGTGCACACATTACATTGCCGGAGCGGGCGAGATAGGCTACCTCAACTGCCACGAAACCCCGGAGATCACCTTCGTGCGCCGAGACGAAATCGAACGTCCTTCCGATGCCTATGTCGAATAGCCAGGAAAATTCAGGCCCTGCGATTCTTGCAGTCGGGGCGCATCCTGATGACATCGAGTTTGGCTGTGGAGGGATCCTCCTCCAAGCTGCCGGGGCCGGCGCGCGGATCCACCTCCTTGTATGCTCAAGAGGCGAATCCGGTACATCCGGGACTCCCGCGGAACGCGAAGCGGAGGCCCGTGAAGCAGCGGCACTGCTGGGAGCTTCGATCGAGTTCCTTGAACTGGAGGGAGACGGGCACCTGACCGCCTCGACCGTGACAGCCATGATGATTGCCCAGTCGATCCGGAGAGTGCGGCCGGAGAAGGTTCTCGCGCCCACCACCTGCCGCAATCAGCATCCAGACCATGTTGCGGTCGGCGAGGCGACGCGGAATGCGGCTCGCCTTGCACGCTACGGAGGCCTGGCCGAACTCGATCGATTGCCTCCCCACGTCATTGGGCACCTGCTCCATTTTGCGATTACACCCGCCGCCGAACCGCCCGATCAAGTCGGCGTTCGTTTCGATATCTCCGCCGTCGAAACGGCCTGGGGGCGGCTCATGGGCTGCCATCGAACGCAGCAGAAAACCCGGAACTATAGCGAACTCCAGCGGACCCGCGCGCGGGCATGGGGCCTTGAGGCAGGCGTGGAATATGCGCAGGTCCTCTACGCGAACGACCCCTTTCTCCTGAACGGTCTCGCCGAACTTCCACCAACGATCCGGTTGTATTGATGATGCCATTCTCGACGAGACCCCTCAGAAT
>CAZVQJ010000118.1:0-9395 GCA_964629165.1 uncultured Puniceicoccaceae bacterium | reverse complement strand
AGCGGGGGACGCGTGCTTCCAGGGTCGCTGCACAAATGACCTGGGTGGCCCCGCACCGGATGAGAACCGAGCCGCTTGCGTGGGGAGCGATGCCGGGTTCAATCGTGGTGAAGCGGAGATCACTACAAGCGCGCCCGTCAAGGCGCACGGGTTCAGAAGCGGCCGACATAATAGCGGTAGAGTGGCCTTTGGGGAAAGCGGTTGGCAAGCTTCCTCCCGCCGCTCCGCTTCAGCTGTCTTCAAACGAGACGCCACGCTCGCGCAGAAACTTTTTCAGATCATCGAGGGTGAAATCCGCAAGCGTATGGTGGCCCCACTGAAGGACGGGCAACTGCTCTTCCCGGGTGGCTCCGGGGATGGCGTCGCCCGCGCGGGTTTTTACGCCGGGCTGGGCGATTTCCTCAAGGTAACTGATGCCGTGATCCCGCAGGAAACGCACGGCGGGTTCGTCGCGCACGCTATCGGACGGCAGGTAGAGGGTTGGCATTGATAAATTCATGCTCTGTCGGGGTCGGGGGCAGGAAGCCGTAGTGGACCCGGGAACTCCCGCAGAGTTCGTGCCATTCAAGCGTGGAAGGCAGGGAGACGCCTCTCTCCCTTTTTCTGGAATCAACGGACACGCCGGAACTCGGAAGGGGGGCGAAGAAACGCACGGAGGACCTTTCCGTTGCGCTGCAAGGTGCACGATCGGGCGTCCGTCAGGGAGCGACCGCCGAAGGTTCAGGTTCGACCCATTTTCCGTGTTCCCGGATGAGATCGATCAAGACATCGACCGCTTCGTTGGCGGGGATGTGGTAGCGTACACATGATTTCCCGACATACAGGTTAACTTTTCCGGGAGCGCCTCCGACATAGCCAAAATCGGCATCCGCCATCTCACCGGGTCCGTTCACGATGCAACCCATTACCGCGATCGTAACGCCTTTTAGATGCCCGGTAGCCTCCCGGATACGCTGCGTCGTCGTCTGGAGGTCGAAAAGCGTGCGCCCGCAGCTGGGGCAGGCGACATATTCCGTTTTCGTGGAACGAGCGCGGGCGCCTTGCAGGATGTTGTAGGACAACGTGACCGCCTGTTTCGGTTCTGTGACTGTCTCGACGCTGACGACATCGCCGATGCCATCACAGAGGAGGGCGCCGGTGAGCATGCTGGCTTCAAGAAGCTGATCGCCGAAATACGGTTTCGCCGCCGGGTTGGTGGCTGGCGTGTTGCGAATCCAGATGGGGGCGGATCGCCCGAGGCCATCCACCACTTCGGCAAGCTGACGATATCGCCCAAGAACGTGGATGTTCTTCGTGGGCTCCTCGGCTTGCAGAGAGAAAAGAAGGTCGTTTTGCACCGCGTCGCCGAGGACTGGAGCGAGGTGCGCGGCCGCTTCCGGCGTCAGCGAAAGCCCGAGGATGAGATCTTCGCGTTGCGTGTAGCGGAGAAGATCCCGCAGGAACGATCGGTCATCGCCGGTCAGTTGAAGAAAGAGAACGTCCCGCCGTCTTCCCGGCCAGGGGTGGGCAAGAAGATCAAGAGCCTCCGGCTTGCCCACTTCCCACACGCCGAAATCAACCCGCCCATCGATCGACTTGCTGATCCGCGGGATGTCGTTCCGGGGATCGGCTCCTTTCAGGTCAACAAGCAGCCCCTCAATCCGGGCGTCGCGCAAGGAACGCTGAAGCTCGCGCAGGTAATCGCCGAGGTCATCCCGGAAAGTGACCGGTGCGGGGTGAATCACACGGGGGGGCTCGAGGGGACCCACCCTGCTGTTTTGCCCCAGGCTCATCGATGCCACGGACCGGCGTCGAAAGCTGTAGGGATCGATCGCATCCGGCTGCGTCCGCGCGGCATGGTCGTGCCATCGTGCCATTGCCTTGTCGGCCAGCTCACGGGCGACCGGAAGCTCATGGACCGGATCTTCGGTGAGGGAAACGCGGATGGTGTCGCCAAGGCCATCGATGAGAAGCGATCCGATCCCGATTGCACTCTTGATGCGTGCGTCGTCACCGTCTCCGGCCTCAGTGACGCCGAGGTGGAGAGGGTAGTGGAGGTTCTCCTCAGCCATCTTGGCGACCATCAGCCGGTAGGCCTGGATCATGACCTTGGGATTGCTCGCCTTCATCGAGAGGACGATGTCATGGAAATCGTGGCTGCCCGCGATGCGAAGGAATTCGAGGGCGCTTTCGACCATTCCCAGCGGCGTGTCACCGTAGCGGTTCATAATCCGGTCGCTGAGGCTACCGTGATTGGTCCCGATGCGCATCGCACGTCCGAGCTCCTTGCAGCGCAGGACGATCGGCGAAAATGATTCATGCAGCCGGGTGATCTCGGCGTCGTACTCGGCATTCGAATACTCCCGCTGCGCGAACTTTTTCTTGTCAGCGTAGTTTCCCGGATTGATGCGGACTTTCTCGACCCATTGGGCCGCTTCCATCGCAGCTTGAGGCAGAAAATGGATGTCGGCCACGAGCGGGACATGCTCGAATCCCGCGGCCGTGAATTGTGCGCGAATGTCCTTGAGAGCTTTGGCCGCCTGGACGTTCTGCGCAGTCACCCGGACAATCTCGCAACCGGCCTCAGCCAGATCGACACACTGCCGAACGGTGGCGCTGACGTCCATTGTGGGCGTTGTTGTCATCGACTGGATACGAATCGGGTGATCACCCCCGACACCGACCGGGCCGATCATGACTTCGCGCGTTGCACGACGGACGGTCGCAAAGCGGGAAACGCAGTACGGTTTCATGACAAAATCAGCTACTCTTGCTCGTTTGCTTCGATATCCAGCGGGGCGGGAAAGAGGGGTTGTGAGAGATAGCGCTGCTGCTGCTGCCGCGCTTCGTACTCGTCACCCGCACGTTGACCCGTCCGCATCAAATCAAAGAAGGAAACGTAGAAGACCATTGCGATCAGGAAGGCGACCATCGCTCCCTGTGCGGCTCCGATCGCGCGTGCCGAAATGGGCCGGCCAAAGACTTTTTTCCATGTGGCGATGACAATATGACCGCCGTCGAGGATGGGGAGAGGCAGCAAATTCACAATCGCGAGGTTCACATTGATGAAAATGACCAGCCAGAGGAATGAGCGAATGCCCCAGTCGAAGGTCTCGCGCAGGGTGTAGAGTATCCCGACCGGTCCGGACATCGCCCGCAGGCCGATGTTGGTGCGCGGGTCAAGGAGGGCTGAGATCGTCCGGAAGGTCAGGACGACGACGCGTCGCACCTGTTCGATCGGATTCACCTGAACCCATTGCGTCGGATAATCCCAGATGATGCCGAGTTCCGGTGAGGTTTCGCCCGCTTCGGTGATCTGTGCGGCAACCGGTGTGGCGCTCAGGTGGATTTCCTCGCCCACTCGCAGGATGCGCAGATCGATCGCTTCACCGAGGCGGGCATCGACGTGATTTTCGAAAGCGGACCAGCGGTAGAACGGTGTGCCATCGGCGGAAAGAATGATATCTCCAGCACGTAACCCGGCGGTCCTGGCCGGACTATGAGGAGCGGTGTCGCCGACGAGCATGGGTTGCGCGCTGGCGATTCCGACGAGTCGGCGCTGTTCGATATCGACGAGGACCGGGCTCATTTCCACCGATTTCCGTTCGCCGTCTCGTTCGATCGTCATTTCGGTTCTGGGCCGGCCATCGGGGAATTCGCCGGTCCCGAGAAGGATCGCGAGGCTCACGTCGGAGAAATCCTCGACCGGTTCCCCATCGACCACGAGAACCCGATCTCCCGGTTGAAGACCGGCTTGGGAGGCGGGCGATGGCACCTGTTCTCCGTCGGCTGCCAAAACCGTTTCCTGCACCAACCCGATCACCGTCTCACCGTCGAAGGCACTCTCTTCGATTTTGATCGCCCAGAGGACGGAGCCCAGAGCGAGGGCAAAGAGCACATTGAAAACGGCGCCGGCGGCCGACACAACCACCTTGTCGGTCCAGGAGAGTTCGGTCAGCTCGTCCTGAGAAAAGCGGGTGGCACCTTCGACGCCCCTCATGTCCGCGAGTTGCGGGAGGAGAACATACCCGCCGATCGGCAGAGCAGAGATGCGCCATTCCACCCCGTGCCGGTCCGTCCAGCCGAAGAGCCGGGGCCCCATGCCGATCGAGAAGCGGTCAATCTTCAGACCGCGCCAGCGGGCAGCGAGAAAGTGCCCGAGCTCATGGACGAAGATGGAGGCCCCGAAAAAGAAGACCGCTCCGAGGATCGCAAACGGGCTGGAAAAGATCTGGTAGACGATATTAAGCACGTGAATGCGCGGGAAGGAATTGAGCCGCTTGGCGGCGTACCGATTGTTCAGCCTCGATGAGGTCATCGAGTTCGCCCGGCAACCGGGTCGAAACCTGTTCGAGCACTGTGGAAATCACTTTGGGAATCGCAAGAAAAGGGAGATCCTCCCGGAGGAAAGCACTGACGGCGACTTCATTTGCCGCATTGAAGGCGACCGGGGCGAAGCCACCGGCGGCGAGAGCTTCCCGGGCCAGCCGAAGGCACGGAAACCGGGTTTCGTCAGGCGGGTTGAAGTCGAGGGTCAGCGTGCGGCTGAAATCGATCGTTTCCTGCACCCCCGGGGCGCGATCGGGGTAGAGCAGAATATGCTGAATCGCAAACGTCATCGATGGCGGTGAGAGTTGCGCGAGGATGGAGCCATCGCAGAACTCGACCATGCTGTGAACGATGCTCTGCGGGTGCACGACGACGTCAATCTGGTCCGGACGCATGTCAAAGAGCCAGCGCGCCTCGATCATCTCCAATCCCTTGTTCGCCATCGTCGCCGAGTCCACTGTCACCTTGGGTCCCATCGACCAGTTTGGGTGCCGAAGCGCATCGGCCGGCTTCACGTCGACGAGCGACGCGAGGGAGGCTTCGCGAAAGGGTCCCCCGGAGGCCGTCAGGACGAGGCGGCGGATATGGGAATTCTCGCGGTTCCCCTCGAGGCACTGGAAGATGGCATTGTGCTCGCTATCGACCGGGAGCACCCGGCTTCCCGATTTCCGAGCAGCTTCCATCACGAGATGTCCGCCGACGACGAGGATTTCTTTGTTCGCCAGCGCGATATCCTTGCCCGCGCGGATCGCGGCAAGCGTCGCCCGCAGCGCAATCGTTCCCGTTGTGGCCACCAACACGATGTCGGCTTCGGGCATCGTCGCGAGGCGTTCGAGAGCCTCCGCGCCGTCCCGCGAAAAAAGCACCGAATGGGGCACGTCAAATTCCGCGACAATCGCATTCAGGGCATCCTCCTGCTGTCCGGCCGCGACCCCGACGAGGCTGAGCCGGTCGGGATGCTGGCGGACGACCTGGAGAGCGCTTCGGCCGATGGATCCTGTGGCGCCCAGCAGGACGATTCGACGATGTGAACTCATGAAAATTCGCCTAGAGGACCGCTCGGGCGATAAGGAAGTAGGCCACTGGGGCCGCGAGGAGGAGGCTGTCGGTGAGGTCGAAGGCACCCCCGATGCCGGGGATGAGCTTTCCGGAGTCCTTTACGCCGGCTTCGCGTTTGATCGCACTTTCAAAGAGATCGGAAGCGATCCCGGCGATGGCGACAGGGATCGAAATAAGCCCGGCCACGAGAGGAGTCATGGCTACTGGAAAGTGCTCGGGGAAACAGGCGACTGAGCCGGCACCGACAATCAGCGACCATAGAACGCCACCGGCCGCCCCTTCACGCGTTTTGTTGGGGCTGATGTTCGGGGCGAGGGGAGTCTTGCCAAAGGCCCGTCCCATGAGCAGCCCGCCGACGTCCGCAAACTTCGCCACCGCGATGACCCAGATCGGAAGGATCATACCATGGAGGTCCATCTGCTCGCCCAACCAGATCAACTTCCCGAAAAAACCGAGCATGAGAGGTGCGAGCGAAAGGCCGAACAGGGTGGAGGCGATGACCCGGAACTCGCGTTTCGAAATCGGACGGAGAAGGTGTGCGAGAACGGTGATGACAACGGCAAGGGCGTAGGTGCCCGCCAGATCAATGTTGAAGCGGGCACCGTAGTAACTGCCGACACTGATGAAAAAGCCGAGGGAGAGCCCGAGCCGGATGCTTGCCCGCGGACCGATCTTGGCGAGGAGGAGGTATACCTCCCGCTGCGTCAGGAAGGCGGCGCCCGCAATCAATGCGACGGCTCCCGGCGTGCCCGCCAGCCACATGACGGACAAGGCGATCGTCCAGAGGAAAAGGAAACTGAGGATGCGCTTCTTCATGGGGCGGAGGAAATGACGACGGAACGCACCTGTTCTCCTGTCAGGCCAAAACGGCGTTCCCGCCGCTTATAGACGGTGATCGCTTCAGCGAAATCATCGGGACTGAATTCCGGCCAGAATTTTTTCGTGAAGTAATACTCCGCATAGGCGGACTGAAGGAGGAGGAAATTGCTCACGCGGGTTTCTCCCGAGGTGCGAATAACGAGATCAGGATCCGGAAGATCCTTCGTGTAGAGGTAGCGCGAAAAGGTCCTCCAGTCGAGCTGCGCCGGATCGACGTCTCCGTTGGCGATGGCCGTTGTGCACTGCCTCACCGCGTCGATAACTTCGGTCCGGGAGCCGTAGTTGAGGCAGAGGGAGAGGTTCCATTGGTCAAACTTCTCTGTTTCCGCGATCGTCTGTTCCAACAAGCGCCGGACCCGGCCAGGCATTTCCTCGAGCCGCCCGAGCACGCGCAGCCGGATACGGTGGGTGAGCAGTGTCTTGCGCTGCTTCTTGAGAAAGTGCTCGAGGAGGCGCATGAGGGCTTCCACCTCGACCCGCGGGCGTTTCCAGTTCTCGACCGAGAAGGCGTAGAGGGTCAGGTAACGCAGGCCGAGCGCGCGGGATTTTTCGAGGATGCGCTCGACATTGCGCACGCCCGCCCGGTGCCCTTCGTTGCGTGGGAGTCCCTGGCTTTCGGCCCACCGGCCATTGCCATCCATGATGATGGCGACGTGCTGCGGAACGCAGGGGAACGGCAGGCTGGAGTTTTCGACCACGGGCGGAAAGTCGGAAGGAGGCACGCCCGGAAATCCAGCATAAAAGTCCCTGCGTGGGAAGGGAACAAAACGCGGGCGTGCCCCTGCGATGGGTTAGGGGCAAAGGAGAACGCGCGATCCCGCGGAGCCCTCCCCTTCGCCGAGGTGCCGAAGGAAGAAGCGCCGGGCGGACGCGTGGAAGCGCCGGGCGCGGAAGTGGCCGGAAGGACATTGCTTTCTGGGCGGGTCCCGGTATTGTGCCTCTGCGGAATGCGACATCAAGACACAGTGCCGGTGAAAAGGATGAATCGCTTTCGGCAGGCGTTTGCAGTCCTCGTTCTGGCAGCCCTGGCAGCCGCTGAAGGATCAGCCGCTTCCCTGCAATCTCCCGAACCGGCGGAACGTCCCCGCCTCGCGAGCCGCGTTTACCGCGATGCGCTGCACGATGCACGTTTCCATCCCTCGCCTCTTACCGGCCTGCGCTACTGGAACCAAGGCGTGGCGGGATACGGGGTCCATCGGGTGTTCCCGGAGCCGGGTCAAACCACCCTCTGGCTGGCGGCGGGATCGGATGACTACCTCGGCACCGGTCTCGCCACGAGTGTGTTTGATCCCGCCACCAACCTTACCTTCCGTCTCGAAGGCTCGTGGGAGAGGGGGGAAACCTGGTGGGGCGACTACGATTTTGACCAATTTCGGATCGCCCCGGCGGTTTCCTGGAGCAACGGGAAAACGACCGTCTGGCTGGCCTTCGAGCACACCGAAACGACCTTCGAAAAGGAACGCCCTGTTCCGCGCCCACGCCCCAGCTTGCAGGACCGCACTTTGCATCGCGCCGCGACCATTAGACGGGACATGGGACGCTTTGAAGAGGAACTGACGCTGAACAGCGTGCACACCGGCGTCCATCACCGCGTAAACCGGTTCCTCTCCCTCGGACTGTCTTTCAGCTTTGTGGATGCCTCCGGCCATTCGAGCTTCGAGTCCCTCCTCAAAGAGCCCTGAGGAATCGCATGCCCCTTCGAGGGGCACAGAATCTCTCCCGGGCCGTTTCCGGTGGTCCCGCCCTGCGGGCTTAACATCGGCTATCGGCTCACGTCCTCCCCTCGGGACTTTTTCCATTCATACCCACCGCCGCGCTCTGGTCCCCCGCGATACTGCCCAAACCCTCGCCACCGCCGTGCACATGCGCCGCCCCATTGCCTGGGCCGGAGCGGCCTCAGCTGATAGCCAGCGGTCAGCGTGAGGCACGGATGCAGGCAGCCGAATTTCATCCACCTTACACGCTGCGCCCCGGGCAGATCGGGTTCTGCGAGTCCTTGGCCGCTGATCCTGCCCACGACGCTGACGTCTTCACCCCCGTCAGCCGCCTTCCACGCAATACAGGGCGTGCAGGGTTTCCAGGATCCTGTGAATGTCCGCACGCTCCACCCGGTAATAGACCGTCTGTCGTTCCTTGCGTGTTTCCACCATCCCCTGTCCCCGAAGCTTCGCGAGATGCTGGGACAGCGCCGATGGGCTCAGGTCGATTCTTTCCAGAAGCGCCCCGACCGACAGTTCCCCTTCCACGACCAGATGGCAGAGCAGGCGCAATCGCTCAGGGTGGCTGAGCAAACGCAAGGTCTCCGAAGCCAGCTGGATACTCGCTTCCGGCGGCACACCCATGCGGCCGGGAAATTCTGGGAATCGGGCATTCATGGCGGTAAGACGGAAAACAGAAAACGGGTGGCAAGCCAATCGGGAAGGCAGCCCGCCTTAAATAAGGATTGACTAAATTAGTCTATGCTTAATAGAGGGCGGTATGACAAGACTTCATTTCTTCAATCTGGATCGTGCGGTGATGCTGTTTGCGGGCTTCATGGTGCTTGGCAGCCTCGCCCTCGGCTGGTGGATCCATGCCGGCTGGCTGCTGCTTACCGGGTTCGTCGGGCTCAACATGATGCAGGCAGCGATCACCGGGTTCTGCCCGGCTGCGATCATCTTCGGTCGACTGGGACTGAAAGGAAACGGCATCTTCCGCACGAACACCCACGCCGGATGACGGAGGCGTGCGAACTGCCCTTCAGATAATAGGCCTGTGCCTGCTGGGTGGTCTCCCAACAGCGGCAACGGCCACAGAAGCATGGACGCTTGAAATGCTTCTGGTTCGAGGCCATGTGGCAAGCCACACGGCAGATATCGCGCGGGCGCGGGTCGCCTCTGCGGAAGCTGCTGCCGAAGGCGCACGTTCCGCTCGATGGCTCAGCCTTCATTTCGACAGTGGCTACATCCAGACGAATGAGCCCATGCCTGCATTCGGGGCCATCCTGAACCAAGGCAGCTTCGACGATCACATCGATTTCAACCGACCGGGTACGGTGGACAACTTCACCGCCCGGCTCGAAGCTCGCTACGCGCTCTACACCGGCGGTCGGCGACCGGCTTCGGAACGGGCAGCGCGTGCCGGGACCATCCAGGCTCAAGCCGAGCGAG
>CAZVQJ010000117.1:0-9451 GCA_964629165.1 uncultured Puniceicoccaceae bacterium | reverse complement strand
ATCTTCATCGGGCCGTTCTCTGCCGAAGGTAAGAAGGACGCAGAGTATCCGGACTGGCTGAAGGGCCGGAGCGAGTTCCTGAACTCTGGCGGTCTCCGGGTTCAGCTCGTGCAAGACCTTCTGGTCAAGACCGATTGGACGATTCCCGTAAGGACCGATTGATCGACCCTCAGTATTAAGGTTTTGGAAGACAGGGCGGGATTTACGGATCCCGCCCTTGTCTTTTGCGCCGACGAAACGGTTGCCGAGGCACAGGGCGATAGGTTTTCTCTCCGGCAAAGATTCATGACAATGCTGGCGTCGGCGTTCCTAACTCCTCTCCTTCTTCTGGTTTCCCTACTGTCGGGTTACCTCATTGTGCCTTACCTTCGGCTCCGGCACGAAGCGTCTCGAATGGGAATCGCTCTGCTGATGGGGCTGGCGATTGTGGTCGTTGCCCTTTCCTGGCTCGGCGCATTCTGGGGCAGCAAGCAGTATGGCTGGGGGCTTTTCTTTGCGCTCCTGGTATTACCTTTGATGCTGCCAGCATCGCGACGGGCTCTCATCGAGGACTTTCGTCGCGCGGCGTGTAATCACTGGTTCTGGATTAGCGGGATCATCGCCATGTTGATCGTCGGCTTCCTTAATGCGCCGAACTTCCTGCCGGGCGCTCCTGTCGTCTTCGAGGCAGGGCATAATCACGATGTGCTGCATTGGGTTGGCAGTGCACACGCCCTGCAGGAGCAGGGATATCTTGTTCCGAACGTCCAACCGGGTATGCGCGGGCGGATCTTTGAGCAGTTCGCAGGGTGGTGGACCTGGGACGGACGGTTGGGATCGGAGCTGTTGCTCGCTTGGCTTTCGACGCTCCTCGGAGTTCATCCGGCACTGGCTTACAACGCATTGGCTGCGAGCTTTCTAATCCCATGGACGGCTGCTGTCTTCGTGCTGGCAGAAGGCATGAGAGGGCGGGCGGTTCCTCGCTGGACGGTGGTCATGCTCATCCCGTTGCAGGCGGCTTTTGTATTCTACTATGGCAATGGCAATCTGCCGAACCTCTTCGGGGTGATCCTTGCCGGGGGAACGGCTTGGCTCATGTGCCTCACGGTCCGGCATCCCATTCGACCAGGATGGCCGAATTATGTGGCCGCTGCCCTCGGGGTGAATGCGATCTTCGCCGTCTATCCGGAGCTGTTACCGTTTCTGCTTCCGGCGCTGGTCGTTGCGGTGCTGGTTGATGGTAGAGACATCGGGCTGCGCCCGGCTTCAATGTTCCTGATCGCTGTCGCTCTGCTGGCGGTTCTGTGGAACCCTGTCAATGTCGTGCGGGGAATCGGGACGGTATGGCTGAAATCGAGGGCACCAACGATGGACCTGCCCCTGTCTGGCATCTTTAGCCAGCTCAAGCCAAGCGAATGGATTCCAGCGTGGATCACGATGGATCCACATCTTGTGGTGAGCATGGGGGAACCCCTTTGGGCGGTTCTGGCTTCCTTGGCGATCGTGCTGATCGCCGCGCTCGGTTTATGTACCAGCAGAAACCGAGGATTGGCGTCTGTTGGCATTTTCATCGCAGCCCTGCTGACGGCTTTCGCCGTTCTGCGAGGTTTTGATTATGCTCATCAGAAGGCGATTCAGAGCAGTGGCATCTTTCTCTATGCGCTCATCTTCATTGGCTTCCTAGGATCTCTGGAGTTTCGGAGCGTCTCCCTTTCGGGAGTGATCGCCCGCTCGGCGACAGTGATATCAGCGTTTGTATTTCTGGCAGCTTTCGTGCATCAGGCATTCGCGGCTTTGGAAAGGTCAGCCCAGAAACATGTTCCGCACGATTTGTTTGGACCGCAGGCTTTTGCCCACGGGCAAGCATCGTCCGTTCTTGTGCTCGATAATGGGTTCCGGGAATCATACTTCTATGGAGCTTGGCTGCCATACGTGATGAACGCTGTTCAGGCAGAACTACCGGTGTCACCGGACCAACCCCGCTGGTATCAACCTGAGAACACGGCAGTGAGTGCCCCTGATCCAGAGTACCTTCTTACGGAAGCGCGCCTCGAAAACCGCATTTTCAGGATTTTGGATGATCCGCTTTATGTGGACGATGTGGTGGTGCTTTACCGGAACGAATTGGGAGGTATCCAGACCTTCGGCGTCGGGTTGCGTCACGGCGATCGCTGTCCGATCGTGGGTGAAAGTTTGCTCATTCGGCTCGGTGCAGGTCGAGGTTGGGTCGTTACCGTTGCCGTGAGTTCGGATGAGGGTTCGGAACCCGTTCGTTTCGTTGTCAACGGGGAATCCTTCCTCTGTGATACGGAAGCAGGCGTTGCACGGGTGTCGTTGCCACTCAGTGGCTTGGAGGGGAACGAAGTGGAGATTTTCCCGCCAGTGGAGTCTGATGCGACCTGGTGGCTGACGGAATTGACGTTCGAGAAAGTCGCCAAGCCGATTCCTGCACGAATGGAAGGTGCCCATCCATGGGAAGGCTCCTTTCGCTGGATCTCTGAATCGCTCGTTGTGACTCCTCTCACCCATACTTCCGGATGGCTGAATATCAGGATGCTGCATCAGTATCATCACCTGTCGCCGAACAATGTCCTGTTGGTGCAGCTGGGTGATCGGAGCCGGGTTGTCGATCTAGAAGAGCTCCGCCTCGGTGTCTCCCTCCGCTGGGACCCGGAGGATAAGGCCCCGATTATTCTGCGTTCGGCTGAAGGCGCCCTGAGCCCGAGAGACGAAGGAGAGTCTGATGATGAGCGTCCGCTTTCGATCGCATTTTCGACGCTTGAGTTTGCCTCTACTCCGCTCTTTTCACCCGTCTTATGGAATTCGACTGCCGATCCAGAATGAGGCGAATGGGCGTTGACTGAAGCGGATCCGATTTTGATGGTGCCCCTGCGTGCGCCCTGCATAGAAGGCCTTCAATGCGGAGTCGGGAAGAAATCGAAGAAATCGTGACTGAGCTGGAGGTGGAGCAGCCCGGCCTTTATACGCCGTACGTGGCCACACACCGGGCACGTTATGTCGAAGCGGCTTTGTTTGTTCAGGATTTGAAGCCAGATCGGATCCTGGAACTGGGGGCGTCATGGCCCTGGTTCTTCACGCGGCTTCTGACGAAGCTCTTCCCGAGCGCGGAGATCGTGTTATCGGAGAACCGGTATCCCCTGGACTTTTCAGTGGCTGGACATCCGGCCGAGCGACTTCGACGGGTGGTCTCTACCGACGATGTCACCGGTTCGCGTGAATACCGCATGCGCAATTTCAACGTGGAGGCGGAGGAATGGCCTTTTGGAGACGAGACTTTCGACCTGATCATCTGCATGGAGTTATTGGAGCATTTGCTTCTCAACCCGCATTGGGTGTTCCGCGAATCCCACCGGCTGCTTCGCGAGGGGGGCATCTTGATGCTGACAACACCCAATGTGGCATCAGTGGAAGGTGTGCAGCGTATGATCAATGGCTATGCTCCCTATTCGTACGGCGTCTACTCTCCGCATGGTCCGTATGGGCGTCACAATCGGGAATTTGGTCCTTTGGAGGTTGATAAGTTGGGAGTGTCAGCGGGATTCATGACGGACTCCCTCGACACGAGGGACGTCTATCCGCGTAGTTTTGAGGCTCAGAATCTGCGTGAAATGATCTTTCGTTTCGGTGCGAGGCCGGAGTTTCTGAACCAAGCAATTTTTTACCGCGGAGTGAAGAGTAACGGTGGGATCTGCGCCGGTCCTCCCGACTTCCTGTACGATTGGGACCCCGAGGAATACGTGCTTCAGCTGTCGAGCGACAACGTGGCTTCGCAGGCGAAGCCATCGTCGGATTTCCGTCTGAAGATTCACATTCGTAACTGCGGGAAAGCGAGCTTGAAGCCGTCCGAGGCGTGGCTTCGAGCTACGTGGATCAGACTGGAACAGTGGTCCCGCCTGACCCATACGAAGCATGAGCTGACTGCGGAGATACCGCCGGCTGCTTCGGGAACGGTGGAAGTGGTTATGAGCAGTCCTCCGTCGCCGGGGATTTATCAGTTGTTCGTCGACATGGAGAAACCGAATCGTCCCATCATGGCCAATGGGGCAATTCCTATCCATCGCCCGATGAGAGCCCTTGTCGTGGTGACCGAGCCGTTCAACCTGAAGCGCTGGGGGGTCCGCTTACTGCATCGGCTGCCGTCCATCATGAAGCGTGCTTGAGGAGCCGCCCGTGCCCACTGCGACTCCATGCTTGCCCCGGGCGCTGGTCTCGGTGAGGAAATCTGCCACGATGGAAGCTATTCCCTTTCTGTCTCTCGCTGAAGCTGAGCACATCCGCCATAACGTGGGCACGCCTGCCTATGTCTATGACGAGGCGCGCATGCGGCGTGCGGCGAACGAGGCACTCGCGTTCCCGAACGCCTTTGGACTCACCGTCCGTTATGCGATGAAGGCGAATCCGAACGCGGCTATTCTTCGTCTTTTCGAAAGCATGGGGCTTCACTTCGACGCAAGCAGCGGGCACGAGGTCGAGCGATTGCTGCGGATGGGAGCGGGTACGACGCATATTTCGCTGTCGTCTCAGGAGCTGCCGAAGAACTTTGCCGATATGGTTGAGGACGGGGTGGCGATCAACGCTTGTTCCCTGCATCAACTGGAGGCTGTAGGGCGACGGTTTCCCGGAGCACGGGTGGGTGTCCGGTTCAATCCCGGCCTCGGGTCGGGTAGTACCAATCGCACGAATGTCGGCGGGCCGGCATCGAGTTTTGGGATTTGGCACGAACGGCTGCCGGAAGTCCTCGAGGTTGCCGGGCGCTACGGGCTCGAGATCTATCGAATCCATACCCATATCGGTTCGGGATCTGATCCCGCCGTCTGGCAGCGTGCAGCGGGTTTGACCTTGAACCTCGCCCGGGCGATCGCATCCGTCACAACGGTGAATCTGGGGGGCGGGTTCAAGGTTGCCAGGGTGGCCGGTGAGCGTGGCACCCACCTGACCGAAATCGGGGAACCGGTGAAGATCCTTTTTGAGCAGTTTGCGGAAGAGACCGGACGGAAACTTCATCTGGAAATCGAACCCGGCACCTATCTGGTGGCCAACGCGGGGGCGATCCTTTCGACCATTCAGGACATTGTATCGACCGGACCTGAAGGGTACACTTTCTACAAGCTTGATACGGGCATGACGGAGATCCTGCGGCCCTCGATGTACGGTGCGCAGCACGGTTTCGAGATCATCTCATCCGGTGAACCAGGATCGACGCATCCGGTCGTCATCGTGGGACATTGTTGTGAGGCCGGTGACATTCTCACACCGGCGGCAGGGGACTCCGAGGCGCTCGCTCCACGCCAGTTGGCATCGGCCGCTATCGGTGATTATTGCGTTATTACCGGCGCCGGTGCCTACTGTGCCGCCATGCCAGCCAAGAACTACAACTCCTTTCCTGAAGCACCGGAACTTCTTCGGACTGCGGAGAATGGGTTCCGTTTGATCCGGAAGCGCCAAACCCTCTCCCAAATGCTCGCGAATGAGACAAACGAGTCTCTTGGCCTCGCCTCTGTTGGCGACGACCTTCGTTCCTCCTAGCGAGAGATCTCGTGAACGGCCTGAGACATTTTCCCCTGGGGGACTCGATCAGCGGAAGCCCGCACAGCGTCTGCGTTAGCTTGCCAACGATGGCCGATGTGATCGGCTACGAGGAGAAGGATCCACGGGTTATCCGCGCGATGAAGACGGGTTATCCGCGGTTCTTCGAGCATCCGTGGGTACGGCAATTGAAACACGCCACACGGGAAGGACTAGGGTGGCCAAACGATCCGGTGTTTCTCATTGGAAACTCCTCAGCGCTCGATGAACTCATTGCATTTGTCGGCGAAAATCCAGCACGAGAGTCTCGGGAGAACGCCCTGACCGCCGCCCAGTTCAAATCGGCAAGGGCACAACAACTGGCCACCGCCTTTCTTCAGCATACGGGGTCAGGGCCATCCTCCCGTCGGGCGGAGTCCATCCTTTATGAGCAGGGTTTGCTCTCGCATCTTTTTCCGGAAGAAACGGCGGAGATCGTCGCGGCGAGTCCTGCCGCCAACGCACTGGTGAAGTTTCTGGGGGTCGCCCGGCTTGAGGATCTTTACTTGGCGGGCTCGGGCATGAACGCCTTTTATGCTTCCTTTCGCGCCTTGGAGGTCGCGTTGAAAGGCACCGGGAGAAAGCGGTGGATTCGCCTCGGATGGCTCTACGTGGATACGATTCGTATCCTCGAATCTTCGATGGGCACCAGCGAAGAATCTCTCGTCTGGTATGATGTGGAGGATCTGGAGGGATTCGCGGCACACTTCGACCCGCTTGCGGATGAGATTGCCGGAATTGTCACGGAGGCGCCGACGAATCCGCTTGTACAAACCGCTAATCTGGTCCAATTGCGTGAACTGGCGGATCGTTGGGGGTGTGCTCTGATAATCGATCCGACTGTCGCGGGGACTTCGTCCGTCAATGTGCTGCCGATGGCCGATGTCGTCGTGACAAGTTTGACAAAATATGCGGTTCAGGACGCGGATGTGATGTCGGGGGCGGTCATCCCGAACCCCCACCTCCGATGGGGAAGAGCAATGAAAGAGTTTCTCCCACGCTTCCTTGTTCCCCTGTTCCGGCGGGACCTCGAGAGGCTCGGTCGCCAGGTCGTGCACGCTCACGCGCACATGGAACAGGTGACTCAGTCGGCCATCCAGATCTGTGACTTCTTGCACAGCCACCGCCGGATTGAGCGCGTTCATGGCAGCGGAACCTCGCGCGGGTCGGCCGCCAATTATCGCCGGATCAGCCGAGCGGAAAATCGGGTGGCCCCGGTGATCTCCATTGTCGTGCGCGGAAATCTAGAGCGTTTTTATGACCGCCTGGAAATGGCGAAGACGCCAAGCTTTGGAGCGGCTTTTACGATGTCCTGTCCCTTCATGTATCTCGCTCATTATGGGGAGCTGAAAACGGAGGAAGGGCGGCTCGCCTTCAAGCGCGCCGGTATTCGACCAGAGTTGGTGCGCATCTCGATCGGGAGTGAACCTCCCGATGCGATCATTGCCTGCCTGAAAGCGGCTCTTGGCGCCTTGGACTGATATCGTCGTTCACGCGAACAAGGCATTCGTGTAGTATACAATCCACTACGATCGTAGCGGCCGAACGGCTGCAGACTCCTCCGCAGGCGTGCGCAGAAGCAGGAGGGCGCCGACAACGAAAAGGATCGAAACGGACAAGACTCCCCATCGCGGATCCCCTGCCATCAGGCCGACGGCTCCCATCAGAATGGGTCCTAGAATCGCGCCTCCCTTTCCCAGCATGTTGTAGAATCCAAAAAAACCGGCAGCCTCAGCCGCCGGAATGAGATTCGCAAAATAGGATCGGCTGAGGGATTGCAATCCCCCCTGTACCATCCCGATGAGGAATCCGAGGACGTACAATTCTGGCACCGCGAAGTTTCCAATGACGACTGGTTCCCCGGAAAACCGAAAGGCATAGGCAGTGACGGCGAAATAGACCGCGATACAGACGAAAATCAGGGGTTTGGGTCGGAAGACCTGGCCGAGCCACCCGAGAAAGATCGCGAACGGAACACCGACCACCTGAACCAGGACAATCGCTCCAATGAGTTCGCCCTGATCGATGCCGATCGTGCCCGCGAATCCCGAAACCATCTGGATGAGCGTGTTCACACCATCAATGTAGAAAAAATACGCGATCAGGAAGAGCAGCGCGGGACGATGACCCCGAAGGAGCCGGAAATTCTTCTTCATTTCCGGCCAGACCATGCGAAGGGAATCCGTCAGTCGAGGAACCGGGCGGGAGTCGGATTCCTCGACAAAACGCATGAGTGGCCAGGTGAAGAGGAGCCACCATACCGCCACGCTGAAAAACGCAGCTCGAATGGCAGCCACCTCGTCCTGCAGTCCGATTGTCTCCGGAGAGGCGAAAACAAAGAACTGTACCGCGAGGAGTAGGACGCTGCCAAAGTAGCCGACCGAGAACCCCAAGCCGGATACGAGATGCCGATTCCGGCGGTTGGAAACATCAGGCAGGAGGGCATCATAGAAAACAAGGCTGCCGAAGAAGCCCGCAGACGCGGTCAGGCGCAACAAGATCGCCCATCCCCAGCCACCCGCCGGCACCAACGCAAGGGCAGCAGTTGAAAAGCTCCCGAGCATCGCGAACCGGAACAACCACCGCTTCTTTACCGGTCCCGAGTTTGCCAACGATCCGAGACACGGTGCCAGCAGAGCCACCAGAATGCTTGATGCGGTGACACTGACACCCTGCCAGAAAAGCCCGCGGCCCGCGGCGCCGTTGTACCAGAACGATTCAAAGAAGCCCCCGTAGAACACCGTGATCACCGAGAGGATGAAGGCGGAGTTTGCCCAGTCATAGAGCGCCCAGCTCCATGCGCCGCGTTGGAGTCCTCCCAGCTTCATCATTCGCATCGAAGCTTGTTCGCCTTTCCCTTGCCCGTCGAGATTATGTCGGTTCGAAAGACGTACCCAAAAAGCAATACGGATTCGTCCGCACTTGATCCTCGTCATCGTGGCGGCGCCTGCGTTGTCACGAAAGAGGTTCTATCCCATGTATGACGATGGACACCCAGAGCCTCCGCGGTCGATCGCCGCCCTCAATGGAGAAGACGGAGAAAGTTGAGCCTCGTCGCACATGCCGGGTCTTTTCACCGGCGTTGCCCTCCTTTCAACGGGCAGGGCAGGGCGGTGCTAAATCTTTGAAGAAAGTGCTTGTCCTTTCCGCCAAAGAGATTTCCTTTCTGCCCCCTTCCTTCGGGAAGTGTTCTTCGAAATTGAAAAGCGAGCGCGAGGGCTGGCTTCAGCCTCTGGTTGAGAGCGCTTCCTCGGGCATTCGCCGGAATCGGGAAAATCAGAAAATTCGAAGGAAGGGCTTGACTGGAGAGTCAAGCAGGCGTCGAATGGGCAGCTCTATCGCCAAAAGGCGACGTTCTTTGCCTCCGTCTTCGACGAAGACACATTTTCTCGAAGAAGCCTTGACGAGCGCACTGGCGTCCGCCTTTGTGGCCGACTTTCGCTTCCGGAATGGTGGCGATGTTCTTTTTAAGCTGGTTTCTGTGGCATGCGCCTGATTGCGAGATTCTTTAAAATCACGCTTGACGGCGAGAAAGCCTTGAGCTCTGATGGGCGGCTTTCGTGCCAAGGAATTGGGCGATGTTCTTTTTGAAATTTTTGTGACAGTTGAGAGAAATTCAGGTTTTCTGAAAATATCTCTTGACCAGGGAAGTTGATTCCCTTGTTATGGAAATCTTTCGCGTCGATGAAGTCGGCGACGTTCTTTGAAATTTACTTTGTGCGATTGGGACGGTTTTTTGAACCGATCAATCCTTTGCAATGAATATATAAGAGTAGTCCAGATAGTTTCACGAGAAGCATCTAGACGCTCCGCAAACTGCTTTAAAAAGCAATTTTCGGAGAGTTTGATCCTGGCTCAGAGTGAACGCTGGCGGCGTGGTTCAGAC
>CAZVQJ010000116.1:0-9469 GCA_964629165.1 uncultured Puniceicoccaceae bacterium | reverse complement strand
CGTGCTGGTGTGCACCACGATCATCGAGAACGGGCTCGATATTCCCAACTGCAACACGATGATCATCGAGGGCGCCGACCGCTTCGGGCTGGCCCAACTGTATCAGTTGCGGGGGCGCGTCGGACGGTTCAACCGTCAAGCCTACGCCTATCTCCTCCTCCACCGTCACGGCCAGGTCCTGAAGGTCGCGCGCGAACGACTGTCCGCAATGCGCCAGCACAATCAGCTCGGTGCCGGATTCAAGATCGCGATGAGAGATCTCGAACTCCGCGGGGCGGGCAACCTCCTCGGCGCACAGCAGAGCGGTCATATCGCATCGGTGGGATTCGAGCTGTATTGTCAGTTGCTCCGACAGAGCGTCGCCCGCTTGAAGGGCGAGGATGCGGCCGATCATATCCGCGCAACCGTCAAACTCGATTTTGTGACGCTCGGAGAATCGGACGAAACAGGGCGCCCGGGTGACCGTTCGGTCGATGTTGGCTTCGGTGCTCTCAAGGCCGCGGAAATCGAGGGCGGTTTGATCAATCCGGTGTCCGCTTTCCTCCCGGTTGCCTATATCGCCGAGACTCGTCTGCGGATTGACTTCTATCGGAGGCTGGCCCTCGCCGCGCGCACAAGCGAGGTCGATCAAATCCGCGCAGACCTCGTCGATCGATTTGGCAAGCTTCCCCCGCCCGCCGAGGTCCTTGTCCGCACCACCCGCCTGCGCACCCTCGCTCAGGAGTGTCGATTCATACACGTCGCGACGGAGGGCAACCGGCTGAAAATCCGCCGGGCGAGTAAAAACCATGATGACTTTGTAAAAATAGCAGCGCGGTTTCCCCGCTTGACCAAAAAAACAGCCCTACCTAGGTTGCGTGAGATTGAACAGTTCCTCCTCAGGCATCGTCCCAAGGCTCTGAAATGATGCGTTGTTACCTCACTTTTTTGATTTCCTTGATTCCGCTCACCGGGATTCTCCATGCGCAGGAGGCTCACAACATTTGGGATCCTCCTTTCAAGCAGGGCATTGCCGCTGCGGTGGAGGACCAGATCATCACCTTTGAAGAGCTTCGGCGGGAGCTTTCGCCGCTGATTCCGCGCGTACGGGATTCAGCTCGTTCCCGGAGTGAATTCGATGAACGCATGTCGGAACTTTATTTTGAGGTCCTCCAGAACCTCATCGACACGGTTCTCATCGTGAAGGAGTTCCGTGAAAAGGAATACCAGATCCCGCCGACTTACATCGAAAACGAGTTCGACAAGATTCTCCTCGAGGATTTCGGGAACGACCGCGGAAAATTCCATGAATACCTGAAATCCCAAGGCAAGAACGTGCGCGAATTCCGCCGGGACCTCTTCGAACGTATCGTCGTTTCTGTTATGCGCGGCGAGAAACAGAAGTCGTCATCGCAAATCAGCCCGGAGCGCATTGAGAACTTCTACAACGAGAACAAAATCCACTTCTATGAGGATGAGGCCGTGAAGCTCCGCATCATCATGCAGCGGCCCCTCGCCAATGAAAGTTCCGACCTGATGCGCCAGAACGTCGAAAAAGTGATGACGGAACTCGAGAGCGGGAAACCCTTCGCCGAAGTCGCTCGCCGCTACAGCCAGGATTCACGGCGTGACCGTGGGGGCGATTGGGGCTGGATCAAGCGACCGGACTTGAAGGAGGAGCTTTCCACCGCAGCGTTCGCCCTCGGAGTCGGCGAATACAGCGAGCCCATCCACATCGACAATCAGGTGATGATTTTGTATGTCGAAGACTACCGCGAAGAAGGCATCCAGCCACTCGCGGAAGTGCGCGACCGGATCGAGGAGATCCTCGCCGGACAACTCGCGCGGCAGGCCCAGGACCAATGGCTCGAGCGCCTTCGCAATCAGGCCTTCATCCGCTACTACTGAGGGCGCGCCCGGAGGCCAGCATCCGCACATCGGTTGGCGAGGCAGATCCCTCTCGCCTTCGCCGTGGCCGAAAGCTGTCTGCGGAAGCTGGAAACCGCGGTTCTGCGCCAAGGGCCCGCAGCCGTTCTCAAACGTCTCCCGTGAGCGGCCGGGACAAGAGCTGCTCGATCCTCGCAAGCCGGGCCTTCAGCTGTCCCATCTCCGTGTAGAGGCTATCATGGGCCTCCCGCGCCAAAGCATATTGCGCCTGGGTACGAACGATCTGCCGTCGGCGGGCCAGATCACCCTGATCGGCATCGGGATTGGACGGAGCCGTCGTCACTTTCGCGTCAGCGCCGTGCCAGGCAAAAGACAATCCGGCAAAGATCAGGGCACAGCCTCCGACGATCGGAAATAGCTGTAAGCTGGCTGAATTAATGACACTGAAATAGAGCCACCCGACCCCTCCGAACATGGTGAGAAAACCTCCAACCTGTCGCGATTGGTCCGAATGAATCCGGGTTTTCGCGCGCACATTGGCGGGACGGCCGGAAGCGGCACGGAGACGCTCAAGGAGGCGTTCATGGCTCCCCATCTCGCGGCGGAAGGCTTTCGCCTTTGCGCCGAGAGCTCCTCTCCGGGTTTCCAATTCACTTCTTTCCGCGATGAGAAGATCCCGGCGTTCTGTCCAGATTTCGTGGATCCGGTCCCGGAGGCTGTTGTCAACGGACCCTTGCATCAACTCCGCGTACTCCTGCAGGAGGCGGCGAAAGGTAGGTCGCAAAGTGCGCAGGTCCTCATCGGCTTCGAAGGTGGCGGGAAACTCCGAGAGACGGTCCCAGACTTGCTCCCCCTCCACTCCGAGCAGATTCCCGAGGCTCTCCCGGTCAAAATATCGCAGGAACTGCAGCGGCAGGACGAGGCGCCGCGCAGATTCGCTCGGCATCTGCACGTGAAGCCCTTGCAGGAGGACCAGCCGGTCGTGCGCCAGTTCCGCCTCCACCCCGGCCGCGTGGCACGCGTCCCGCAACAAGGCAGGCAGGTTGTCGCCGTCCCAGCCACGCATCGGGTTGACGAGTCCGCAATCGACCCAGTGCTTGAAATACCGGTTCCACTCCGTCGGAGCGATCCGCCGATCGAGGAGAATCTCGACGAAATCGAGCGCAAGTGCGGGTGCCGTGGCGGCCGCCAGAAGGACGACACGCTCTTCCATCGGCATTGCGGTAACGGTCCTTTCGATGTAACGCAGTGAAGCGGCGGTCGTCGCCCGAATCTGTCGCTCTTCGTAGAGCGCCCAGAGAAACCCGGGCCACCCGCCCCGCGCATATCGGGACAATTCCGCCGCGGTACGGTGATCGTGTGGAAGAAACTGCCGGCGCCACCCGTCGATGATCGTTTCGTCCCATGGTCCCAACGTCAGCTGGAGATAGTTTCGCATGCCCCCCCCACCCAGCCTGAACGCGTCAGCCATCGTTTCGCTCGGATGAGTGGTTCCGACAAACAAGAGCCCTCCAGGCGTCGTCCGCATCCATTCGGGTAGCGTGCGCCTCCACCACCGCACCGGCAAAGTGTCCCCTCCATGCACGATCCAGCAGGCAGGCGGTCCCGAAATCCCTGTTTCCTCCAATTCCTCCAGCGCCGCCCCCTCGGCCGAACCGACGGCGGCCGGAACCAGCTGATTCGCCCTGTGATTGATTCGCTGGATCGCCCGGGCCTGCCATTCATAAGGAGTCTCATCAGCTTCCCGCTCGACCACGTCAACTCCCCTGCGCTCGCCCACCGTCAATTCCCGCAGGCGCAAGCGAAGTGCTTCCAGGAGGTCCCCCAGCCCACTCTCCGTCGGCCCGGAAATCACGCAGAGGCGCGACGAGTCGTCCGACAGGTTTATCGCTTCCAGAAACGGCAGGATTTTATCGTCAATCCACTCGTCCCAGCCCCAGAGGCGAGGCGACTGTGCATCGATAGGCATCGGCGATGGTATCGGCCAGCCCAGGCAGCACTGTCGACCTCGGGGGCTTTTTTAGTCAAAATTCATCGAAAAGTGCCGATTTAAGTTCTACTCACCACCTTTGACCGTGTTCACTCCAGACTCTTCCTGCCCGCCTGCACAGCGCCATTGCGGCTTTCTTTTTCCCCGGTTGCTCCTCGCATTCCTGATCGCTGCGATCGTCGGCTGCCAGAGTCCCCAGTCCCCTCCCGCGTCGGAGGGTCCTGCCGTGCGAACGGACGCACCAGTGAGCAACCTCTATCAGCCCGGTTCCCTTCCGCCGGAAGTTCGCCGGGTGGTCCTCCTCCCCGTGCACTTCAACGCGTATCTCGAGGAAACCCACGACTATCTCGATGCCCTCTGGGCCCAGGCGATACAGCGTCAAAACCGTTTCGAGACGATTCTTATCGATCGTCAGACGATCGCCGATTGGAGCGATCAGGAGCAGTGGCCTTCGACCGTCGCGATCCCTCAGCAACTGCGGGAACGCATTGAATCGATTTACGCTCCAGACGCCATTCTTCTGTGCGATATTACGCGGCTCGAGTCCTACCGTCCCCTCGAAATCGGCCTTCGCGTGAAGTTGTTTTCATGGGATGACGGCAGTTTTCTCTGGGGCGTCGATGGGGTCTGGACGCGCCATCCCGATGGCACTGTTGAATCCAGCCCCCGCGGCCTCGGCTCGATCTTTAAAAATTCGCGAAAAAATTCAGAAAAGACCGTGGATTTGGCCGCGATTAGTCCGAGGTATTTCTATTACCACCTTGTCGAATCCGTAGCTTTAACTCTTCCCGAAAGACCAATACCGTGAGAATTGATCCTCCAGACCCACGCGACAAGATTCGCGCCGCCGGCATCATCCGCCGCTCGCAGAGCACATCCGATTCGGCTGGCAGTGAGACTCAGTCCGTCGAAGACCAGATTGCCCTCGCGCAGATCCACAACATGGTGGATCAGCTGATTTCGCAGCCGGAAGTCCGTCAGCAAATGGTCGACCTCGGTCGCCAGCTTGTCGCGGATCCGCAGTATCCGCCCGCCCAAGTGGTCGAAAAAGTCGCTGAGATCCTCTCGCGCGCGATGAAACGGGCATGACGGTGGCACTGCAGAAGCCACCCTACACGGACGAGGAGATCGCGAATCGGCTGAGTTCGATCCCGCGGTTAGCCTCCTTGCGCACGATCAGTCGGGCCCTCACTGAGTTGCTCAACGCGGAATATGGCCTCACTGCGCAGATTGCGGAAATCATCCGACGCGATCCTTCGCTGACCTCCCGGCTCCTCCGGCTCGTCAACTCGGTTTTCTTCGGCATGAGCCACAAGATCGCGAGCATTGAGGAAGCTGTCCTCTATCTCGGCGTGCGCCAGATCCGCGAGTTGGCACTTGCCACCCCGGTGATCGAAGATTTCGAGAACATCCCCCACGCGAACAGCGATTTTGAGTGGAAGAATCTTTGGCAGCAGTCGATTGGCGCCGCCCTCCTTACCCGTGAGATCCTGTCCAATACGGACATGGCCTACGAAGACGACACCGACTACCTGATCGGGCTTCTCCACAAGGTGGGCAAGATTGCAATGGCGGCGGGCTTTCCCGAGGAATTCGCGCTGATCCACCGTGAGACTCACCAGAACGACGAGAGCCTGCGGGCGCGCGAACGTGCGTTGATCGGATGGGACTACACCCGGATGGGCGCCTTTTACCTCGAACGCAACAATCTCGACAAGACGATCGTGACCGCCGTGCGCTGGCAGTGCGCCCCGGAAAAGGCTGAACGCCTTGCTCCGATGGCCGGCGCCATCCAGGTTGCTCGCTATCTCCTGCACACGACTCAGGTCGCCGGTCTCGAAAAGCTCGAAGAGGCCGATGCAGACACGCCGGAGGAACTCGACGGGTGGCGCCTCCTCTTCCACCGGCGTAACCGCAGTCATGCCCTCGTGATGGCGTCACTCAAGCACAGTCTGAACCGCTTGCCGATGACCCTCAAAGGCATGCTTTAGGACTCAGGACCGAGTGCTGGATCGGCCCGGTCGGAGAACAAAGGCACGATTCGCCGATCCCGCGTCAGTCGATCACGCCACCGGAACGCCGTTCAACCCACTCTTCCTCACGAAGGGACGCCTCCTGTATCCAGACATGCGCGCCCACCGGGGCCACCTCATAGAGTTCGATGAGCGGCTCGTCGAGCAGCGTGATGCACCCCGCACTGAGGTTTTCAGGGAATTGATCCGGGCGAGTGGTCCCGTGGATATACACAAAGCGCTCAAAGGTATCGACGCCTTCCCCCCGGTTGAGGCCCGCCTCAAGCCCGGCCAGACGCAGGATCCGAGTCGTCACGAGCATGCGCTGCGCCGGGCCCGCATCGTTCCGCTCCCAATAGCGTAGCCCGGTCGAAACCCTTCCTTCGAACACCATTCCGGCAGGGGCGCTGTCGCCATGTTTTTCTGCGACGCAATGGAGCCCGAGAGGCGTCCCGAGGGATCCTGATCGGCAGGACGGGGGACGCTTTGCGGTCGAGCAGCGATAGTCCCTGGTATGCCGCCAGGCACCCCCGCAATCGACCCAATGCTCCAGATTCTTCTCGCCAATCGAGACCAAGAAAACATCCTTTGTGGGTTCGATTCGCAGACGCCGCAAAGCCTCTGCGTACGGAATACACCCTTGATTCCAATCCCATGTCATACCGTGTCGGCATCTTCGGCGCTACCGGCGCTGTCGGTCAAGAGCTGCTCCGGCTCCTGATTGAAAGAAATTTCCCGGCGGACTCCATCCGCCTCTTTGCCTCTGCGCGCTCTGCTGGCAAAACCACCCGGTTCGGTGAACGGACCTGGACGATCGAAGAAGCCACTGTCGACGCCTTCGACGAGCTCGATCTCGTGCTCATGTCGATCAGCGGCTCGTTCAGCGAAAAGATGAGCCCCGAGGCGGTGAAACGAGGCTGTGTCGTGGTCGACAATTCAAGCGCCTTTCGAATGACCGCTGGCGTGCCGCTGGTGATCCCGGAGATCAATGCCCACACCCTGCGCGAACATCAGGGCATCATCGCCAATCCGAACTGCTCCACCGCTGTCACGCTGATGGGGCTGTATCCATTGCACCAGCGCTTCACCGTGCGCCGGATCATCGCTTCGACGTATCAGGCCGTTTCAGGCAGCGGGGTCGGCGGTATGATCGAGCTCGAGAACCAGTTGCGGGCCTGGAATGAGGGCAAGGAACCGGTGGTCGCGACCTATCCCTACCCGATCGCCTTCAATGTCATTCCCCAGGTCGATGTCTTCTACCCCGACGGCTACACCAAGGAGGAACTGAAAATGGCCAATGAGAGCCGCAAGATCATGGCTCACGGGGATCTTGCCGTCTCCACTACCTGCGTGCGCGTCCCCGTCATGCGAGCCCACTCCGTCTCCGTTTCTGCGGAATTCGAACAGCCGGTCGATCTGGAGGAAGCCCGCGAAGCGATCCGAAACTTCCCCGGCGTGAAACTTGTCGATGACCCTGGAAACCGCATGTATCCCATGCCGCGGGACATCGCCGGCACGGACGATTGCGCGGTGGGACGCCTGCGTCTGGACCACGCTTTCGAGAACGGCCTCGCCTTCTGGATTGTCGGGGACCAGCTTCTCAAAGGCGCTGCTCTCAACACCGTCCAGATTGCGGAAGCACTGCACAAGGCTGCTCTTGTCCGGGTCCCGCCGAACGCGCAACCGGTGGAGGTTTAAGCTTGTTTTTCCAGGCCGGGATGCCTGTTCTCTCCTCCCTTTCGGGGGCGACTAGCTCAGTTGGTTAGAGCGGCTGGTTTACACCCAGTAGGTCGGCGGTTCGAGTCCGTCGTCGCCCACCATTTTTACCGCCAGGGGCTCGGGCAAAAACCCTGTCATCTTGACCGACATCAGGTGAGGTATTCAGTGGCAAGAGCCCACGCTCATTGCACTTCTCGTTCGTCATGATTCGTTCTGCTCCCAGGCCCTTCACTGCAGGAATCGCCGCCGTCGTCGCGGCCTTCTCCCTCGCTGCACAACCCGGAGAGGACTTTCCGACCGATGCGGAACTGGACGCCTCCTCCCGGATCGAGGCTGAGTTCTGTTCTTCCCATCACGCCGTGACGCACGGGAGCGATGCGGACGCCACCGCCTATATGGAGAACTTCACGGAGGGCAGCTGGATCGGGTTTCAGAAGGTGCTTTTTGCCTCTGGCGCACGCGAATTCGCGGTTCGCTTGCGAGCCTCCGAAGCGGAAGGAGAGGTGGAGGTTCGCCTCGGCATGCCAGACGGACCAACCGTCGGGACGCTCGCCGTGGATTCCAGGCAGGGTGATGATTGGCAGATCCTCGAAGGCAGGATGCAGCGCATTACCGGGGTGCAGCCCATCTACATCACCTTCGTGGGCACCGGTAGTGTGGCCGTCGACTGGATCCGTTTCGGGGATCCAGAACAAATCGAAGACCCGGCGCCTTCCTGATCCGTCTTCCGCCGCATCGGTAAATTTTTTGACAGGTGCGGGAGTTGCGTATGCGGCGCCTTCGGGCAGAGCCCCCAGGCTCCGTAAAGACCCCTTCTAATCCTCCCGACCAACGCTCTTATCTTGCGCGGAAGACGGATAAACCCCAGCCTGTCTCCGTGTTCGACCTCATCACATGCGCGCCCGGGGAGACTATCATTGCCGAAGGCGTGACGGATAATCACCTGTTTATCCTGCAGAGCGGAACTGTCGTCATTCAGAAGGCTGGTACACCCGTCGCGGCCGTTTCGGAGCGCGGAACCTTCATCGGGGAAATTTCTGCGATCCTTGGCGAACCCCGCAGCTGCACCGTCATCGCCGAAACCGAGTGTGATATCCTGAAGCTCACGCAAACAATCGATGAGATGATCGCGACCCATCCGCATATCACCAAACACCTCCTCCAGGAGATGGCCAAGCGGATCAAGCATTCAACGAACAGCCTCGTGCAATTCCAGCACACCGTGATCACCTTTCAGGATCAGGATGTTCCCTGAGCGGAAGCCCCTGTTCCTGCTTGCCCCGCCCTTCGCGGACCCTGCAGACTGCGCTTCTCTTGAGCCGGAAACCTGAACCCGTCGACCGCACCGCCATCGTCCTGACGCTCTTCGCCTTCGGGACGATCAACCTGTCGGTGGTCCTCTATTTCGGCGACCTCATCAGCCAACGGTTCGCCACCGCACTCCTCGTCCTCGGCCTCGCCTTCGCCATCCCCGCCTGGATCCGCATCCGCCGGAAATAGCCCGACGCGGATCACACCGATCGAAGAATTGCGTTGCGGGGGGAGGTTGCCCTCCCAAGCGCTCACACCACCGGGCGTACCTTCCCCTTGCCGGGCGGCCATGAGACTTTCCTGCCCTGTGTTCATGGTCACTCTCGAGCAGGTGCGCCCTTCCGGGCGCACATAAAAAAACCCGGAACTCGTATGAGTTCCGGGTTTGCAAGTATCAGGACCTGTCTGTGTGGCTCAGGTCATTTCAGCCAACGTCGGCCTCGGTGTCGGCGGTGGCGGCACCCAGGGTGTTGATCTTGAGTCGCCGATAACGCGGGAGACCCGTTCCTGCCGGAATCAAGTGACCCATGATGACGTTTTCCTTGAAGCCTTCGAGCCTGTCGACCTTACC
>CAZVQJ010000115.1:0-9504 GCA_964629165.1 uncultured Puniceicoccaceae bacterium | reverse complement strand
GTCGGCCTTGCACGGCGGTCTCCGAGCATTACCGGGAGGACTGAGGGCCGATCGGGCTGCATGATCAGGAGGTGCGCGAGGTGGCTGCAAATCGAGAAGAGGGCGCATGCCTGTTCCATCCATGCGCTGTCCACAACGTGCTCGGTTGGTTGGCGGGCGACTGCGGCAATGTGGAGGAGCTCGGCCTGACGGGTCGACTGGCGGTCAAGGAAAGCCTGCAGCCGGATGCGTTCGGCAGGTCGCACTTGCTCGCGCGTCGAGGGGGCGGTGAGAAGTTGAACCGTATGATAGGACAATAACGCCGCGGCAACGGGATGGTCTTTGGCGATAGCGTCAACGGCCCGCCCACGGTTCATGAGCAGCCTCTCCAAAGAGGTACCGAGAGGGAGCCCGCCTGCATCGACGCGGTGGGATGCGATCGCTTCGAATCGTGCGCGATCTCGGCGATCGTCGGAGTCATCATCGAGCCAGTCGTCGGTGGATTGGGCGAGGGCCTCGAGAATCGGGGCCACCGGTTCTGGACGTGGGAATCTCGCGTTGCCCCAGCGGCTGGCAAGGCGCGCAGCCAATTCCGCTCGATCGCGATGCCGAATGAACCGCGAGGCACGGCCTGTCTGGATGCGAATCATAATCGGAAGTTGACGATGAGGAGGACGGTGTCGAGTGATGCGGACAGTGCATCGTCGGATTACGGTTGCGCTGGCGGTGGGCTGGCTGCACGAAATCCAGGTGGCGTGGCCGTCACAGAAGGTATCCCGGAATCGAGCGTTGGAGCTGTGGGCCTCTCGCCGAAGAATCCCGCGTCCATGAATGCCCCCCGAACTGCCAGTGAGCTCCCGAGCGTCCGGCTCCGCGACGTGCACATGCGTTTTGCGGTGGGCTCGGCGGTCCTTGGCGGAGTTAACCTGGAGGTTCCGGAGGGAGCCTTTGTGAGTTTTCTGGGCCCAAGCGGCTGTGGAAAGTCGACATTGCTCAGGCTTATCGCGGGACTCATCGAGCCGACGAACGGAGAGATTGTGATCGGAGGTTCCCCGGCCGGTGAGTCAGGTGCTGAGTCATTCCTCATTTTTCAGGAGGCGAACCTCTTGCCGTGGCTGCGTGTCCGCGCGAATGTCGAACTCCCGCTCAAACTTCGCGGGATGCAGAAGCAGGACCGCCGTAAGCGGGCTCTCGAGTTGATCGAATTGGTGGGGCTCAAGGACGCGATTGATCGATTTCCGCGGCAACTCTCGGGAGGCATGAAAATGCGCGTTTCCATTGCCCGGGCACTCAGCGTGAAGCCGCGGTTGCTCCTGCTGGATGAACCCTTTGGATCGCTCGATGCGATGACGCGGGACCAGCTGAACGAAGACCTTCTCGAGATCCGCGAACGAGATCCGTTTACCGCATGTTTCGTGACGCATTCGGTGGCAGAAGCCGTCTTTCTTTCCTCGCACATCATTGTGATGGGGGCGGATCCGGGGCGGATCGTGGAGACGATTTCGGTGCCCTTTGCCTATCCGCGCCGCGCCGAGCTGCGAGAATCGGCGGCGTTTCTCGAATTGCTCGCGCAGGTTACCCGTGCGTCGCGGACGGTGAAGGAGATTTCGGGATGAGGCGTATACGGTGGAGTCGGATCGTGCTGCCGATCGTCGGCGGCGGGCTCGTTCTCTTGTGCTGGTATCTCTGGGGAGCAGGCTTGGCGGCTGCGAAACAGGCGCAAGGGCTCGATCCTGAATCAGCTGACGTCATTCGCCGCATTCTACTTCCGTACCCGGGCGAAGTCTTCACGGCGGCGATCGAGGAGAGGGCGTTGATTCTGGGGGGCACCCGCAGCACGTTTTTTGCCGCCGGCCTTGGTTTCATGGCAGCCGTCTTTGGCGGATACGCGATCGCTCTGGGCCTCTCGCTGTCGGCTGTCTTCAAGCAGATCTTCCATCCATGGATCCTCGTTCTGCAGATGACGCCGGTGGTGATCATCGCTCCGATTGTGGCGATCTGGCTCTCTGAACCCGCGATCGCTCCGGTCGTCATCGTCACGTTTCTGATTGGTTTTTTCCCCGTCGTGGCGAACGCCACCCTCGGACTGGTCTCGGTCGAAAAGAACCTGCGCGAACTCTTTGCGGTGAGCAGGGCATCCCGGCTTCAGGAACTGATCTATCTGCGCATTCCATACTCGATGCCATCCTTTCTCACGGGCACGAAAGTGGCGGCAACCCTTGCTCCGATCGGCGCCATTACGGGTGATATCTTTGTCGGTTCGGCGGAAGGAGAGCCGGGAATGGGCTACCTCGTCCTGCTCTACAAGCAGACTGCGAACACACCCGCGCTTTTTGCCACCGCAATCATGGCCTGTCTGATCGGTTTCATCTTTGTCGGTTTTGTTCACATCATACATTGGGCGGCTCTTCGGAGTTGGCATGAATCCATGGTGAGAGCAGATAGATGAACGATGAGAGGATGGAATTTCAGGTTTCGTGCCGCGATCGGTTTGGCGATGGCGTGCGGTATCTTCGCGTTTTCCGGGTGCAGCCGCTGGGGTAATGCGGGGGAGAGCCGGCCGGCCGCCAATGAAGGACAGACGAAAATTGTCGTGCAGACCGATTGGTATGCGCAGCCCGAACATGGCGGATTTTATCAGGCGTTGGTAAAAGGATACTACCGCGACGTGGGCCTGGACGTGGCGGTGCTTCAGGGAGGCCCGAACGCGATGACCCTGGAGAAGATTGCCTTGGGCAAAGCGGATATCTCTCTCGATCGGAGCGATCGCGTGCTCGTCAACGCCTCCCGCGGTATCCCCTTGCAGATTCTGGGAGCGCTTATGCAGAAGGATCCGCAGGCTTTGATGGTCCACGCCGACAGCGGCATCGAGAACTTCGAAGATCTCGATGGCATGGCCATCATGGCGACCCCGGGGGCAACCTATTTGTCGTGGCTCCGGCAGGCCTACGAGATCGACTTTCGTGTTATCCCGCATACCTTCGGGATGGACCGCTTCGTCCATGATCGGGATCTTGTGCAGCAGGCATTCGTCACGAACGAGCCCTATTATGTTGCCCGTGAAGGCGCGGATCCGCGCGTCCTTCTCCTGTCAGCGAGCGGGTTTTCACCGTACCGGGTGTGGTATGCGCGCAGTGATTTTGTGAAACGGAATCCAGAGGCCGTGAAGGCCTTCAATGCCGCGACGATCAAGGGATGGCGCGAGTATATGTTTGGAGACCGGGAGGAAGCGGATGCGCTGATCGCGAGCCTGAACCCGAAAATGGACGAGGATTTCATGAACTACGCACATCAGCAGATGCTGGCCTATGGGCTTGTCACGGGTGACGGAGGGGATCCGGAGACGATTGGGCGGATAGATCCCCGCCATCTGGAGCGCCAGATCCGACAGCTGGAGGAGGCTGGATTGCTGGAGGGACCGATTGAAGCAGATGCTCTCTTCGATCCGGCGCTGGTTCCGGACGGTATCGGAACGGCCGCGGTCTCCGACCGTTCCACGAACGAATAGAGGATGCAGCGCGGGCGCTCCTGAAGATTGCTTCCGGGAAACCGCTCAGGGCGGCTAGGTACTTTCTGCAGGGCGGTAAAATCCAGTTGACCGAGAGGTAAAATGAGGTAGGTTTCAAACTATCCTCTGGAGCGTTCGAAGTGTTTTCACCGCGCTCTTCTCTGATAGACCATCAATCGGGAGCTTGACCCGTCGGGGCCAATGTCAGGCCGCCAACCGGAAGACAGAAGTTCGGACGGAAGCACCCACCTTATCTTTTTGAAGGATAAGAGCTTGATTATCGCTTACGGCGTATCTGGAGGATATTTTTTCCCGTGGTCGGCAGATGAGCCCCGCGGTTTTCCGCTTGGCCTGTGCTCCATGTTCGTCACGATATCGGCGTCCTGAAATGGTACGACCGAAGGTAAAGATCTGTGGAGTGACTCGACGTGAGCAAGCGGAGGAAGCGCTTGCCCTCGGCGCCGACTATATCGGGTTGATTCTGCACGAAGCTTCGCCGCGAGCGGTTTCTTTGAGTACTCTGCCGGAGATCCTGGAGGTCATCCCGGCGGGTAAACGGGTGCTCGTGGATGTATCGACACCGACCGAAGTCCTCTCGGAATACCGGAGTCTGCCCTTCGACTTTTTTCAGATTCATTTCGACCTCGATATCGCTATTGCGACGGTGGCAGCCTGGTCGGGCCTGGTGGGGCGGGAACGGCTATGGATGGCCCCTCGTGTCCCGCCACAGGAAGCCTATTTCCCACAGATCATCATGGAGTTCGCAGACACCGTGGTGGTCGACACCTACGCCAAGGAATCGTACGGGGGCACCGGAAAGACCGGAAACTGGCAGCGCTTCCTCGACTGGAATACGCTGTATCAGCACAAGCACTGGATCCTGGCCGGAGGATTGAGTCCGTTGAATATTGAGGCTGCGCTGACGCTGTGCCAACCGGAAGTGGTGGATGTGAACAGTGGCGTTGAGTCCGCACCGGGAGAGAAGGACAGCAATCTGATGCGGGATCTCTTCGCACGCATCGATGCCTGGGTGGAGCAGCCGGGAAATCCACCGGATCGTCGAAATGATTGAGATCTCCGGCGTATCCAAGGCATTTGGGAGGGTCGAAGCCCTGCGTTCGGTCGACCTGAAGATCCCGGAAGGCTGCTTCTGTGCGCTGCTTGGGCCGAACGGGGCCGGCAAGACAACGCTGATGAATGTCCTCACCGGCATCGAGGAACCGGACGCGGGAAGTGTGCAGATTGGCGGTGAAGCGATGCGTGGTGCGCAGCGCAGTCGGCGTGTGCAGGTCGGGCTCGTTCCCCAGAAAATTGCGCTCTATCCGGCTGTGGACGCGCTGACAAACCTGAGGATTTTCGGGCGAATCCTGGGACTCTCACGGGAGTTCCTGCGGGAACGTTGCGAGTCGCTCCTGCACGACGTCGGTCTCTGGGATCGACGCAAAACCCGGGTGAAAGATCTCTCCGGGGGGATGCAACGTCGCCTGAACCTCGCAGTCAGCCTCCTGCACGAACCCAGCTACCTTCTCTGCGATGAAGCAACGGTCGGTATCGATCCGCAGTCGCGGAATGCGATCTTCGAATTGCTGGAAGAACAACATCGAAGGGGCACCACCATCCTCTATGCCACCCATTACATGGAAGAGGCCGAGCGTTTGTGCGACCGTGTGGCGGTGATCGACCGAGGGCAGGTCATCGCGGAGGGTTCACAGGAGGATCTCATCGCAAATTCGTCGCTGCAACCGGAAATTCGATTGCGTCGGATGGAGGCCTGCCAGTCGATTGTGGAGGAAACCCTGGAGGAGGGCTTCGTTTGGGGCGACGACGAGTCTCACTATGTCAGCACCTTGCCCGCAGAGGTCCGGCTCTCAACACTCTATCGGCGACTGGAAGACCGGGGGCTGAACTACGATTGGCTCGAGGTGCGACGTCCGAGCCTGGAGACCCTCTTCTTTGAGCTGACGGGAAGGAGCCTGCGAGAATGAGTGTGATCCTCAGTCTGATGGCGAAGGACTTCCGCATCTTCTGGTCTGACAAGGTTGCGGTGGTGTTAAGCCTGGTCGTGCCGATGATGCTGATCACCATCTTCGGATTCGCGATGGGTGGAGCGCAAGGCGGTAGCCTGGGAATCCGCGTCCTTGTCGTGGACGAAGCGCAGACGGAAACGTCCGCGCGCTTGATCCGTGCACTGGAAGAGGAGAGAGCGCTGCGCATTGTCCACCAAGAGTCGGATGAGGACCGGGCAGGGGGCGAGGAGCGTGCCCGGGAGTTGCTTGCCAACGATGCCTCGAATTTTCGTTTTGCGGTTATCTTCCCCGAGGGGTTCGAGGGGGAGAATTTTGGCTTTCGCCTCAAGTACCTCTACAATCCGCGCTATGATGTGGAGAACCAGGCTGTCACCGGGCTGATCCAGAAGGTATTTTACACGCACGGCTTTCCGATCCTGCAGCAGAGGCTGAACCGCACGTTGCTGGCGGAATCGGGACCGGAGGCGATCACCGGCTTTCAGAACTCCATCGCGGAGCTCATCAGCGAGCAATTCGGTGCACCCTACGTGGAGGTGCGGGGAGCCTTTCAGGAGGGCACCATCTTCCCCGACATGAATCGGATCACGGGCGATTCCGGAGACCAGGGGCCCGCCCAGAACCCGTTTTCGGAGATGCTCGACATCGAGAGTGAACAGGTGGCGGGTCTGGGCTTGAATCCAGCCGTGCAGAGCGTTGGGGGCATGACCGTCATGTTCCTGCTCTTCGCGATGGCGGGATCGGCTTCCTCCTTGTTCGAGGAAAGGGAAGCGGCCATTTTTCAAAGGCTCCTCGGCGGTCCGGTGACGCGCACGCAGATCCTCTGGAGCAAGTTTGGGTTCCTTCTCATTCTGGGGATTTTGCAGGTCACCGTGCTTGTGGGATTCGGGCATCTCCTCTTCGACGTGATCAGTTCCACGAGCCAGTTGTTGCCGCTGGCGGTGGTGTGCATTTTCGGTGCTGCGGCGAGCACCGGATTCGGAATGATTCTGGCAGCCATCTGCCGCACATCAGGTCAGGCGAGTGGCTTCGGCACCTTGCTCATATTGTCGATGAGTGCGTTGGGTGGAGCCATGTTCCCGCCTTTCATGCTCCCGGACCTGATCCGGGATTATGTCTCCAAGGGCACACCCGTCTACTGGATGATGGATGGTATTTACAAGGTGCTTTGGGAATCCCGACCGGTTGCCGAACTCGGGCTGAACCTGATGGTCCTTGCGGCCTTCGCTGTCGTCACCCTCGCCATCGCGATCTGGCGCTTCAGGCGCGGTGAGATCTTCCGCTGAAGCTCGCTCAATCCTCCAGCCCTTCCGCTGAAGCGATTATGGATCCGTCAGCTTCTTCGAAGTGAATCCACATCGGCCGACAACAGACCTCGCAGTCGTAGTCCCAGCTGCAGGGAGTCTCCTCCGGAGCGGGTCCGGGGATGCTGAAGATCTGCCAGCAGTGGGGGCAGGTAACGTCAACGTAGCCTTGGATCATGGCGGTATGCTCTCGTCGTGAGCGTGATGGGCAAAAGGACAATCGGGAACCTCCTGGTGGGCCTCCAGCGAGGACGGCACCCGAACCGGTTTGTCGCGAACCTAGGCGACAAGGGCATAGGCGAAGCCTCCGATGATTCCGACCGTGCAAAACAGCTTCACGACAAAAGCGGCGATGCCTCCGAGAAAGGTTCCCCATCCGGCCCGGGCGGCCTCACGGCTTGTTCGGCCATCCATCAATTCAAAGAGGACCGCCCCTGCGATGGGGCCGACCATGAGACCGACGATGGGGGTGAGGAGAAAAATGCCGACGATGCCTCCGGCGATTGCGCCGAAGGCGCCTTTCCAGCTGGCGCCGAATCGGCGCGCCCCCCACCAGGTGAAGATGTAATCGAAAAGCAGTGAAGCCCCGGCAAGCACGGCGCAAATCAGGACGAAGTTCCAGGAGACCGAGCCTTGCCCCATCCACAGCTTGTGCACCAGCACGCCGGCAAAGGCAATGACGGTACCGGGAAGGATGGGCAGAATCGTGCCCGCGAATCCGATGAGGAAGAGAATCGATGCGGTCAGTAGCGCCAGGTAGGACATTGTTGCCGGGGGAATCGTCGGGGAAAAGAGGGACCTCTACAAGTTTGATGCCAGCTTTCTGGGGTATGTTCAGAAATGACTGTGGATGAATCGATTAAGAGCATCCGTTGGTGAGAGAGGACGAGCGTGGGGGTGAATCGCGCCAGAATCTGGCATGTGGCACACAGGGAGAGAGGGCAGGTGCAGACCGGGGAGTCTGGGGGAGGCCATCATCTTCGGGAAGCACGATCGGGAGGCATCGAGAGGAACGCGGGCGCCTTTCCGTTTGCCTTCCCTGGATCGCGAGCACTTAACTCGCCGCTTTGATTATGAGCGAGCAACCGATCGATACCTCGGACCTGTATGCTGTGCGCAAAGCGAAGCTGGACGAGCTGCGCTCTGGCGGGCAGAACCCGTTTTCTGCCAATTGCCCGCAGTCGCATACTTCGGTCGAAGCCCAGGCGCTCTATGACGGGAATCTCGCGGAGGGCGAGGATGGCGCCGTCGCCCAATGCGCGGGTCGACTGATCGCGATTCGAAAAATGGGGAAGGCGAGCTTTGCCCGCATTCTCGATCGGGCGGGTACGTTGCAGCTGTATGTGCAGCGGGACGCGATCGGGGAGGACGCCTACGAATTTTTCAAGAAGCGTCTCGATATCGGGGATTTTGTCGGAGTCGAGGGACCCATTTTCAAGACGAAGACGGGAGAAGCAACGCTCCGCGTGACATCATTGAGGCTTGTCAGTAAAGCGCTGCGTCCACTCCCCGAAAAGTGGCACGGTCTCCAGGATGAGGATCAGATCTATCGCCAGCGTTACCTCGACCTTGTCAGCAACGGGGATTCGCGCCGGGTATTTCAGATGCGTAGCAAGATCATTAGTACGATCCGCCGCTATCTTGATGAAAACGATTTCATGGAGGTGGAAACTCCCATCCTCCAGGCGGAGGCGGGTGGGGCGGCTGCGCGGCCATTCGAGACTTATTTCAATGCGCTCGATTGCCCGTTCGTGCTGCGCATTGCGCTCGAGTTGTATCTCAAGCGGTTGCTCGTGGGGGGCTTTGACCGGGTCTACGAGATTGGTCGAAACTTCCGCAATGAGGGGCTTTCACGTCGGCACAACCCGGAGTTCACGATGCTGGAAGTATATCAGGCCTACAGTGACTTTCGCGGCATGATGCGTTTGGTGCGCGGGATGATCGCGCGCATCTGCACGGATGTCCTGGGCACAACAAAGATCACACGTTTCGACGGAGTCGAGATCGACCTTGGCGGCGAATGGCGCGAGGTGCGTTACAAGGATTTGATCCTCAAGGAAACGGGTGATTCAGCATGGTTTCAGCGCTCGAAGGAGGAAAAGCTCGACTGGTGCCGCGAGAACGGAATCGAAATCGAACGTGCGGCGGAACGCGAAGATTTTGAGATCACGAACAACGTATTCGAAAAGCGGATCGAGCCGACGCTGATCCAGCCGACCTTTGTCACTCACGTCCCGAAACAGCTTGTGCCTCTGGCGAAGATTTCAGCGGAGGATCCGGATACGGTGGAGGTATTCGAGCTGTGTATCAATGGTCAGGAGATCGCCCCCGCCTACAGCGAGCAGAACGATCCGATTGTGCAACGGGAACAGCTGGAGCGCCAGGCCGGGGAGGAAACCCAGCGGATCGACGAAGATTTCCTCCTTGCTCTGGAGCACGGCATGCCGCCTGCCGGAGGCATGGGAATCGGCATCGATCGGCTTGTGATTCTCCTGACGGGAGTGGCCAGTATCCGGGATGTCATCCTTTTCCCGGCTCTGAAGCCAAAGAAGCTGCGCCCCGCCGATTCCGACGGTGAGCCTGCTTTGTCCTAGTGGAATCCGGCATGCCCTGGTATCTCTACCTCGCGCTCAAGCAACTGCGACCGACGGGTAAACGTTTCGGCTCGTTCTTTTTTGTCATGTCGGTT
>CAZVQJ010000114.1:0-9516 GCA_964629165.1 uncultured Puniceicoccaceae bacterium | reverse complement strand
ACCCGGAGGTCTCGACGAGCGGTTTCCTCACCCCGCTCCGCGCGCCCTTGTCCACCTTCGCGGCTGAAGTGGATACCGCCGGTTACACGAATGTGCGCCGGATCCTTCAGTCCAATCAGTTGCCGCCCGCAGGCGCCGTCCGACTCGAGGAGCTGATCAACTATTTCGACTATGCGATGGAACCGCCGTCGAGCGGGGACGTGCCATTCTCCGTGGCCCTAGAGATTGCGGAGGCACCATGGGAACCGCGCCACCACCTTGTCCGCATCGGACTCAAGGGGCATGAGATCCCCTGGCACGAGCGCCCGGCAAGCAATCTTGTTTTCCTGATCGACGTCAGCGGATCGATGAGTGCGGCAAACAAGCTTCCGCTCGTCAAACAGGCGCTCGGCCTTCTCGTGCAGCGGCTGGACGAGCGGGACCGGGTCTCGATCGTGACCTACGCCGGAGCAGAGAGAACGGCTCTTCCTCCCACTTCCGTGGCCGAACGGGCCCGGATTCTCGACGCGATCAGTGCCCTCCGCGCCTCCGGTTCGACCAATGGAAGCGGGGGCATTCAGCGGGCCTATGGGCTGGCCCGGGAGCATCTCCTCGCAGATGGCAACAACCGCGTCATTCTCTGCAGTGATGGCGACTTCAATGTCGGGATCACCGACCCGAAGGCTCTGACGGACTTTATCGCAGAGCAGGCGGCGGACGGGATTTTCCTGAGTGTGTTCGGGTTCGGTGGGGGCAACTATCGCGATGATATCCTGGAGAGCTTGTCCCATCGCGGGGATGGAAACTACGCCTATATCGATGATCTCCGGGAAGCCCGTCGGGTCTTTGTGCAAGGGGCCGCGGGAACCCTGATGACGATCGCCAAAGACGTGAAGATTCAGACGGAATTCAATCCCGCCAAGGTGGCTGCCTATCGGCTCCTCGGTTACGAAAACCGGGCGCTTCCGGACGAGGCATTCAACGATGATCGCGCGGATGCCGGCGAGATCGGGAGCGGACACAGCGTGACGGCGCTCTACGAGATCGTTCCGGTCGGCGCGGGCAGTGACCTCGGTGGCGTGGATGAACTGCGATATCAGGTGCCCCCTCCTGTCCCCGCCGTGTCGTCCGAAAATAGCGACGAGCTTCTCTGGCTCAAGTTGCGTTACAAGGAGCCCCGGAGCGACACGAGCCGCCGGATCGAGTTCAACCTCAATGCCCCGACGGAGGTTTCGGAGTGGCGGTCGGCGAGTCCTGCCTTCCGATGGGCGGCGTCCGTCGCCGGTTTTGGCATGCAACTGCGGAATGATCCCCATCGCCAGGGATTGGACTGGAACCTGATCGAGGCCCTCGCCCGTTCCGTCGCGGAGGAGGGAGAGGGAACTTCGGAGCAGCTCGAATTTCTTTCGCTTGTCGACCAGGCCCGGCGGCTCGCCGAAAGCGGCGCCCGTTGACATTTTGAAAGTGCGCGGTTTTCTCGGACCCTTGATGCGATTGAAACCCCGGAATCCGTGGTGGCGGCTGGCTGCCTTGAGCCTGAGCGCAGCCTGTGTGAGCGTGGCGGTTGGGCAGATGAGACCAGACGCGCCCATCCGCAATTTTCGCTTCCCCGTTTTTGGCGAGAATGGCTGGAAGATGTGGGAGCTCCGGGGCGTCGAAGGCCGGTTTCTTGAGGAGGGCAAAGGGCTTATCCTGGGCCTCGATCTGCTCGTTTTCTCCGGCGATGAATCGATGGAGCTGGAGAACCGCATCAGGAGCCCGCAGGCCCTCATTGATTTTGAAGCGAAAACGGCTGAAAGTGAATCGACGCTTTTTGTGACGGGCCCCGGCTATGAGATCGGTGGCGCCGCCTGGCACTGGGATGGCGGTGCCAAACGCATGCGGGTGGCGGATGGAGCTCGCGTCGTTTTCAAGGACAGCATCCAAATATTGCAATGATGCGGTTCGTGCACGGTTTCTGGCTTTTGATGGCACTGCCCTGGGCGGTTGCCGCGCAACCCGCGCTGCTCGATCAACGCACGACAATCGACAGCGATGAACTCGAGATGCAGGGCACGGATGAACGGAATTATTTTTATTTCCGCGGAAACGTCCATGTCCTTGGCAACGACCTCGAGATCATGTGTGAAGAGCTGACCGTGACCGCCCATCGGGGAGGGCATGAGACGGACACCGTCGGTGAAGTGGGAGCGATCGAACGAATCGTCGCGACGGGTGGGGTGGAGATTGATCAAGCGGGTCGACAAGCCTTTGCCGGGAGAGTCGAAGTGGATCCGACCCACGGCACCATCACCTTTCTCGACCAGCCCGTGATCGTGCAGGGCGATGTCCGGGCAACGGCCTACGGTTTTGTTTTCCACACCCGGGAAAAACGGCTGGAAGCGATTCCGGCACCCGAGGGGACAGGACCGCGGCGGTCCACGATTTCCCTCCCGTCGCTGCCGCAGATGACCTTCAACCTCGATGAGGAAGAGATCACGGTGGACGAACGAATCAATATTGAAGCCGCGCCGGATGACGATGACGCAGATCCGACGGAGAATGCGTCGGAAGGATCGATCGAGCCTGGCGAGGAGGCCGTGGAGGAGTGACAACGGTAGCCGTCAAACCAACCATTTCGACCCGGGGGCTCGTGAAGATCTTCGGCCGCCGCCGCGTCGTCGATGGCGTCGATATCTCGGTCACGGCTGGTGAAATTGTAGGGCTTCTCGGTCCGAACGGCGCCGGAAAAACAACGACCTTTTACATGATTGTCGGGCTCGTCGCGGCGAGTCGCGGCAGTGTGCGGTTCGGGGCGCAGGACATCACACGGTTGCCAATGTACCGCCGCGCCCGATTGGGAGTGGGGTACCTCCCGCAGGAACCCTCCGTCTTCCGCAATCTGACGGTGGAGGATAATCTGTGGGCGATCGCGCAGACGCTGAAGATTTCCAAGGCGGAGCAAAAGGAAAAGGTGGGACAACACCTCGAGGATCTCGGACTCTCCAATCTCGCCCGGCAAAAAGCCTATACCTTGAGTGGAGGCGAACGCCGACGCCTCGAAATCGCACGCGCCCTTGTCACCGACCCGAAGTTCCTCCTCATGGACGAACCCTTTGCGGGTGTCGATCCCATCAGTGTGGCGGAAGTGCAGACCATTGTGCGCGGGCTGCGGGAGCGGGGCATCGGGGTCCTCATCACCGATCACAATGTCCGGGAAACCCTCAGCATCGTCGATCGTGCCTATCTTCTCCACCAGGGCCGGGTTCTCGTCGAAGGCCCCAGCCAGGTGCTGATCAACGATCCGAGCGCCCGCAAGTTCTACCTCGGCGAGACGTTCCAGCTCTGAGCCGCCGGGAATCCCGGAGATGTTCGTCTTCGGTGACCTTTCCTCATTGCACGCCAGATGCCCCTCGGTTTCTTTCGGCTCATGCCATTGCGACCCCAGGCGAAGGTAATCGAGAGTCGGCCCGTCGAATCGTTCTACGAATCCGCCCGCGAAACCCTCCAATTGACGCTCGTGGCCGGAGAGGAAGGATTGAAGCGCCCGATCCGGGATAAATCGGTGAATCGGCCGGCGCTTGCCGTCACCGGCTATTTCAAGTCTTTCGCCTTTCGCCGGATCCAGCTCTTCGGCGCGGGGGAAATCGCCTACCTGCGCGACCAGTCGGAGGAGCATGTGGAGAAGGTGCTGCGGCAGATCGTGGCCAAACAAGTTCCCTGCCTCATCGTCTCGCGCAATCTGAACCCTCCCCAGATCCTGCGAGAAGTGGCCGAAGAGGCAAAGGTGCCGCTCTTCCGGACGCCCATGACGACACGCGATTTCATCAATGCAGCCACCCTCCTTCTCGAAGAAGCCTTCGCTCCACGGGTGGCTGAACACGGCACCCTGCTCGATATCAAGGGCATCGGCGTGCTCATCCGCGGTCGCAGCGGGGTGGGGAAGAGCGAATGCGCCCTCGCCCTGATTGAGCGGGGACACAGCCTCGTCGCGGACGACCTCGTCTATATCCGCCTCGATAACGAACAGGTGCTCCAGGGGCGCAGCAGTGAGCTGAATCGCGGATATATGGAGTGCCGGGGCATCGGGATCGTCAATATCGCCGACCTTTTCGGCGTGCGGGCGGTCCGTCTCGAGAAGAATATCGACCTTGTCGTGACCTTCGAGGAATGGAAGCCCGGGATGGTCGAAGAACGCACCGGTCTGGAGACCGAATATTTCAGCATCCTGGGCATCCAGATACCGCACATCGTCCTTCCTGTCCGTCCAGGCCGCGATTTGGCCCGCTTGGTGGAAGTCGCCACGCTCGTACAGGCCCTCAAATTGATCGGTCATGACTCCGCAAAGGAGTTCAACGAGCGCCTCATTCAGCACATGGCACAGGTCCGCTAGGCACGAGACGCGCATGAACAAGCCAAACCAGAGCAATGACCGTTAGTTCACGCGAAATTGTGACATAAACTTATTCGAATCCGGAGTGTTAACAACTTGTGGGAAAGTTGCTCTTGAAAGACCAGAGGGGGTGGGAATAACTTCTGAGGACGATGGCAGGACCCCATCCACCCGATCGGCAAGTGATCGATCGAGAGGTTGCCACGTTGGTTCCCAAGCTCTCCTTGTTGTTTTCTAAGCCCTTTACATTCAGGGGGCTAAACTTCCGATTTCCTCTTCTCATGCAGCTTTTCAATACAGATTTCCCTCCTTTCTTGACCCTCGACACTCCGCGCGACGGATTTCCCGGGGCTCCCTCCGGTCGACGTTTCATCGATTCGCGATTTGTGAATAAATTTCGCCGCTAGGAAGTCATGGAGGCTTCAATTGTAACAACCGCGGAACTTTGGAATTCTGTCCGCCAGGAGCTCGCAAAGACCTTTTCACCGGACATTTTCCGGACGTGGTTCGCGAGCCTCGAAGCACGCGGCGACGGCGACGACACGGTGGTCCTCACGGCGCCGAACGAGTTCGCGGCCATCTGGTTGGAAGACAACTACATGGAACTGATTCGCGAGAAGTTCCGCAATCGCACGGGATCCGATATCGAAGTGGTCCTGACCGCTGCCGCCGCGCAGGTGGCGGAAAAGGCGCGCCCTGCCAATACCGCCCCGACCCCGTCTTCGAGCAGTCGGATGACCGCCGACCGGTCGTCGACAGGACGCGGTTCGCGCCGGATTTCAGAACGCCCGAGGATCTATCTCAACCCGCGCAACACGTTTGAGAACTTCATCGTGGGGCCGAGCAACCAACTCGCCCATGCCGCCGCCACGGCGGTCGCGGCCGAGCCCGGAAATGCCTTCAACCCTCTCTTCCTCTACGGAGACACGGGCCTCGGAAAGACGCACCTGATGCACGCAATCGCGCATGCCATTCAGAACAATGACCCCAGCGCGTTCGTCGTCTACGTGTCCTGCGAGAAGTTTACGAACAAGTTTCTGAAGGCGATTCGCGAGAACTCGCTCGATGAGTTTCGCCGCTTTTTCCGCCGGGTGGATGTGCTCCTGATCGACGATATCCAGTTCCTCGAAGGAAAGGAACGCACCCAGGAGGAGTTTTTCCATACTTTCAACGATCTCTTCGAGTCGCAGCGGCAGATCTGTCTTTCGAGTGATCGCCCGGCGAGTGAGATCTCGAAACTCGAGAGCCGCCTCGTGTCGCGGTTCCAGTGGGGCATGGTGACCGATATTCAGGCTCCTGACCTGGAAACCCGCGTGGCGATTCTGAAGAAGAAGGCGATGGCGATGGGACATCTGAATGTCCCCGATTCAGTCTTTGAATTTCTGGCCGCGCGGATCACCCGCAATGTCCGCCGGATGGAAGGCGCGCTCATGAAGGTGGTCGCCTATACCCGCCTGAAGAGCCAACCCCTCGACATTCCAACGACCGAGGCGCTGGTGCGGGATATTCTTCAGGAGGAGGCGCAGAACCAGATTTCGATCGAGAAGATCCAGCGCAAGGTCGTCGATTATTTTGACCTCAAGATCGGGGACATGACGAGCCGGCGGCGCCCCAACAATATCGCCTTCCCGCGGCAGATCGCGATGTACCTGAGCCGTCTCCTCACCAACCTTCCCCTCAAGGAGATCGGGCAGGAGTTCGGAGGGCGCGATCACGGGACCGTCATTCACGCCTGCAAGACGGTGGAAAACATCATGGAGCAGGACGACAAGGTGAAACGGAACATCGAATACCTCGTCAAGCAGCTGAACGGACAGTCATTCTGAGAAGCGCGCTTTCGCGCTTTGCCAACTGCAGAACGTGAGCTAACTTCGCTCCTATGAATCTGAATGCGGAGCAAAAGAGTTTGCTGGCCTCCTGGGTGGCCGAAGGGCTGGGCTTGGCCGAGGTGCAGCGTCGGTTGGAAAGCGAGTTCGGGCTGCGCATGACCTACATGGACGTGCGCTTTCTCATCGACGACCTGGAGATTGAACTCCCGGAACCGCCCAAACCAGCGCCGACCCTCGAACCTGACCCGGCACCGGCCGGATTGGAGGGTGGTCTCGGCGGGCCCGATTCCCCGCGTCCAGACGGTGGAGTTTCCGTCGATGTCGATCGTATCGCAAGGCCGGGAGCCCTCGTCAGCGGTTCCGTGAACTTTTCCGACGGGACCCAGGCGCGATGGATTCTCGATCAAACAGGCCGCCTCGCCCTCGACGGCGTTTCCCCCGACTATCGACCCAGTGAAGAGGATATGATCGGCTTCCAGCGAGAGCTGCAGAAGGCGATGCAGAAAATGGGGCTCTAGCCGCTCCCCCATAGTCTTCTCACCGGTCACCGCGAACCGCTTCGGGCGTTCGCGACCAAATATCCCGCCGGGGCAGCTCCCGCAGCGACCGGTTACCCGCCATGGACGGTGTGATACGAGGGGGCGGATCACGGCGGAAACGAGCACCGGCAATCCCGATGTGCGCTATGCCTACGGGACTCCGGGAACGGATAGTTTCTCGTTGCGACGCTGGATCGACGCCGATGGCCAAGGCGATTTTGATCAGACGAGCGAGACCGCGGAAGAGACCTGGACCCGGATCATCAATACCGGCGGAGTCCGCTGGCGCGCCACTTCTCAATACATCTATGCCCGAACCGGATCCTCCACCCGGACTCATCTGGGAACCGAGCGGGTCCGTCTCAGTGGCCGCTCGGGATCGCTTTTGTCAGAAACGCAGGTTGTGGATGTGGATGGTCACGTCAGCACGAGCCGGCTGAGTCCCTCGGGGAGGCAGCGAATCGAGACGCTCACGCAGAGCACGAATGCGAACAGCACCGTCTCGTTTGTCCGGCGCTATCTCCATGGACGCCTCTATCGCGAAGAGGATCCGGTCGGCCGCGTTCAGAGGCATGAGTATGACGTGCTCGGTCGCAGGACGGCTACGACCGATTTTGAAGGGCGCCGGCAGGAGCAATATTTCTCCCAGGATTGCCATCGACTGCTCGCCGAGATGACCAACAATCAGGAATCTCAGGTCGGCTACCTCTATCATCCTGAGGGTGCAGCCGTCGGTTCACGCAACCAGCTTCGTTCTCGCTACATCGTCAGCCCCAGCCACCCCGCCTTCGGTAATCCCGGGTATTCCGGCTCCATCAGTCATACGCAATCCGGAGTGCTTTCACTTGAGGAATTCGTCTACGACAGCAGCGGTCGCATTCGTGAAACGAAAGAGGGTGGCCAGCTCCGCTCCAGTATTTCTTACGATGCTTTCGGTCGCCAGGACATCCTGAAGGTTCATCAATCCGCATCCGTGTTCTCGACGGTTGATTGGGATTATCATTCGAAGACGGGGCAACTGACGCAGCGTCGTGACACGGACCCTACCAACCCGGCTGCGTTGGTTTCTGAAACCTATCGCTACAATCCGAACGGGAGCCTGGAGTCCCGTACGGATGCGCGGGGAATCAAGACCAGCTACACCTACACCCAGGGACGGTTGTCCGGCGTTTCATTCAGCGACTCCGTTACCCCGTCGTTGAGCTACAGCCATCATCGCAGCGGCATGCCCAAGACAGTGAACAACGGGGTGACCGGTGCTTCCACCTTCGTCTACGATGACAATGGCAGCTCAGCTTCCATGCGGTTGGCGCAGGTGGATCTCAGCAGCAGTTTCTACGGTGCGGTGGTGGACAAGTTCGTTCCCCGCTACGAGGCATCCACCTCGGCCAGTACGCTGAAAGGCAGGGCGAACGGTTTCCATTTTGGCAAGGGAAGCAGCGAGGTCGTGGGCGCGCTCTACAGCCATGATTATCTGGGGCGGCGCAAGGAGATTACGACGAGGAGCAGCTGGACTTCTGCGGGAGTGCATGGTACGACCTTTGACCTGAGCTATCATTCACAGTCGCAGAGGATTACCTCGATTGCCTCCCCGCTGTTGGCGACGGGTGAAGGGCACTATGCGCAGGTGTACGGCTGGAACAGCGATTCGCGTCTGGCCACGGTCGCTTCCGGGCATGACGTGAATGGGGATGGGACGCTCTCGACTTCGGGCGGGACGGATTTCGTCAACGCGCACTTTTCCTACAGCTATGATGCGCTTGGGAGGAAAATCTGGGAAGTTTCGCGGGGGCAGCTCTTTGAGCGTTTTGCGGGTGGTGCGATCGCCACGCGCTTCAAATATGATGTTTCCGGTCGGCTGCAGTCCGCGGTGACGTATGCGGGACCGGAAACCACCGAGAGCGGTGCCACGGTGCCCGGGCGGCGGTTCGAGTTCAGCTACGATCATGCGGGGAATCTGACGAGCAAGAAGGTGGAGGGCAGTTCGTTCAGCCATTCGCCGAACAAGGCCCATGCCTACAGCAGCCGGCAGAACCCTTCGACGGTGAGCTATACAGGCATGGCGGGCAGTGACTTGCAGCTCGGCGGGCAGACGGCGCATCAACGTCTTGGCGATTACTTCCGGCATTCTCCCACCGTTGCGAACACCTCCGGACCGGTGCGCCATCAGCTTGAGGTCAGCAGTGGCGAGCAGTCGGTGAATCTCAGCGCCTCGGCTCCCCGGCGGAGCGAGCCCTTTGCCTATGACAAGGCCGGCAACCTTGTCTCCGATTCCCAGTGGAGCTACAGCTACGACGCGCTCAACCGCTTGATCAAGATGGAGCAGAAGGCTGCCTCCGGGTTGCCTTCAGGGGATCGGCTGCGGTTGCGCTTCGCTTACGATGAGCAGAACCGTCGGGTGGAAAAGGTAGTGGAGAAACTGAACAGTAACCAGCTGCTGAGCCGGGAACGCTACCTCTACAACGGGTGGAACTTGGTGGCGACACTCGATGCGAAGAACCTGTCGAGTATCAAGATGAAGAGCCAGTATTTCTGGCGCACGGGAAGCGAGAGCACGGGTGCCTTTGGCCTGCTCATGATCGCAGGGGACCACGACGGCAACGCCTCCACCCCGGTGAAAGCCTTCTACACGGGCTACGACGGACGCGGAAACCTCGCGGTGCTCGCGGAACAGGGACGCGGCATGGCGGCGGCGGCCTTTGCATACAGCCCCTTTGGCGAACGCCTGCGCGGCGAAGGAAGCCAGTTCCTGCCAGACTTGGATTCGCTGGGAGCGCATTTCGGATTTGCCACCCAG
>CAZVQJ010000113.1:0-9567 GCA_964629165.1 uncultured Puniceicoccaceae bacterium | reverse complement strand
TCCTTTGCGCAAGTTTGTAAACAAGTCCCCGGGAGCCGTCTCACAATCGCGGGAACGGGACCACTCCTGCCCGCATGCACGCAGTTGGTAAAGGCCCTCAACCTTGAGCACTGCGTGGATCTTCCCGGCTCCGTCGACCACGACCAAGTCAGTCGTCTGATGCGCGAAACGCGGGCCTTTGTGCAACATTCCGTGACAGCCCCGGACGGCGATGCCGAAGGCACCCCGGTGTCGGTCCTCGAAGCCCTCTGCAGCGGCCTGCCGGTCGTTTCGACCCGGCATGGTGGCATTGGGGACGCCATCCTCGAAGGAAAGACCGGTTTCATCGTTGATGAGTTTGACCTCAGCGCCATGGCGGAGCGGATGCTGACCTTGGCGACCGATCCAGAACTGGCCGCATCGATGGGCCAGGCGGCGCGTACCTACGCCTCCACGGAGTTTTCGCTCGATCGGAGACTGTCGATGTTGATGAAGGTCATTCAAGCGTCCGTCGACGGCCACCGTGCCCCCACGACCCGCCGTACCCGACCGAAGCCAGGGGCCAACCGCCGCCCGCAGCTTTCCGGTGCCAGTATTCATTAGGAGCAGCCCGCACCCTCGCCGCACCCGGCATGCGCCCAAAAGACAAACGCGCGCCCCGGGGTTTCCAGGACGCGCGTCGTTGGGAGAGATTGGGAAGGGCGATTTCCCAGGAAAATCAGAGGACGTCGACGTAGTCCGGCGTGTGCGACCACACCCACTGCATATCAGCCCGTGCGCGGGGCACTCGGACAAAGTAGGCTTTCCCCGGCTCGAGGACCACGTCGTCACCGACCGGGCGAAAAGCCTGATCGAGCCACCCGAAATCGGCGTGGTAGGTGTAGACGCTGGACGGAATGAAGGTCTTGCCGCGATACTCGGCTTGCGTCGTGATCCGCGTGCGGTCGAGCACATCCAAGCCGGACAGATTCACCGGAATGGCCTCCGGACTGCCCACGGTGAAGAGCATCTGGGAACCAAAAATGTCGGCGAAACCGTTGATCACAACCCGCCGCGCCACAACCGGCACAAAACCAAGAAGATCGATCTCGATCGCAGCCTCGCCGGTTCCCCGGACGATCATACCGCGGTCCGTCCGGAGCGGGTGTGTGGATACGTCTGCACCCGTCGCGTCCTTCCAACCCGCGCCAGCATGATAGGTGAAGCTCTGGTAGCCGAACTGGGCGATGCCTACCTCGGATTCATAGACCAAAACCTGCGTCCTGTCCGGCACATCGGCATGCGCAAAAAGGGTTTCCGGAGTCCAATAGGGAACGATCCGAATGGTATCCCCGGTTTCTCCTGCCGCCTGGCGCTTCAACAGGCCGAGGTCTTCATATCCGTGAAGGACATGGAGGGTATTATCGGTATTCCCCATGATCGTGAAGCTCGCGCCGGCCAGTTCCCCCGTAATGATCTGACAGAAGTAAATCTCGCCCGCATCGTTCATTCCGGACCAATAGTCCGACTGCCAGCCGGGTTCGCCCACGACTCGGATGGTGGAGCCCTTCACGCTCTGGATGCGGCCGGCATAGGCGCCTGCACGTTCCAGGGGCAGGCCGATCGAGGTGTCTCCGGAAGCGTTTACCCGGAGCGGATAACTGCCCACCGGCGGGGAAGCAAAAGAAGAAGCTGCAGCGTCGGCCGTCAGGGTGAGGACGCCGGCGATGAGAAGCTTGAAGATGAATCGTTTCATTTCGGTGTGTGTATTCGAGTGCTGCTAGTTCGTGTTGGTGATGCGCTCCCACATCGGCACGCCGCAGACAGCTGAAGACCGCCTTCATCCGAATCTCCGGATTCGCACTTTTTTTAAGACATCACGTTCTTCCGAGACGGCTTTTACAATTCGTTCAAAGAACAGAATTCTCGCCATAAGACCTGTAGTAACAGCGTCTTACGGAACTTTACGGACTGCCCTGGGGCCTCCTGTTCAGCCCCTCTTACGGCCTTTCTGCACCGACCGAAATGACCCCACCCGAAGGAGCGTACGAACCCGCTCCCGACACCCTCAGAATCTCACCCGATCGGTGAAGGATACCCGCAGTGGAAGACCGGCCGGACTGCGCGCCACGCTATAACGGGCCTGCTTGATTGAGCGCAGCGCGGGTTCCCGCAATTCGGGGTGCGAAGCCCCGGTGATTTCTGCCTCGATCACATTCCCCAGCTCATCGATGCGAACCATGAACTCGACCCATCCGGGCACAACGGCGTCGAGATTCACCGGAGGTGCGAAAACCGGTACAGGCATCGCAAGCCGAACCGGTTTTTCCGCCTCAAAAACCGGTGCCCAGACGGATGCCGCCAGCGGGGCCTCGTCGATGCCCGAAGAAGGCTCTGCGGCGCGACCGGCAGGAGGCTCTGCGGAAACTTCGCCCGCTGCCTGCGCCGGGTTCTCCGTCAGGGCGGTGGAAGCCACCCCGGCGTTTGCGCCCCGACCGCTTTCGACTGGATCGACCCCGGGTGCAACCGCAGCCCGTGCGGGCAAATCCTCCTGGGTCCACCACGGCAACAGGCGGCACCCGGTCACGAGAGCCAGTGAACTCAGGACAAGGAGGAGGCGCGACCGCAGGATCATGGCTGCGAGGATGAAAATCCAGCAGCGTTTGGCAATCGCCGAGCGACCGGCAGCGAAGCGCCATCCGTTCAACTGCCAAAGGTCTGAATCGCCTGGATCAGCAGTTTGGCAAAGAGTGTCATGAGAATGAGCGCGATCGGATAGGCCGCGGCGTAGCTGACGACAGGTGCCTGGCTGTCCGTCTTGGCCGTAATCGCACCCAGTGCCGGAGTCGAAGTCATGCCTCCACAGACACCCCCGAGGGCCTGGAGGACATTCGCCCGCAGCAGCTTGCGAGCGATCACATATGCAAGGCACATCGGAAGCAGGGTGACAACGGCGCCTACCGCGAAGAGCTGCAATCCGTAACTGTGAAGAGTCTCGACGAACGCGCCGCCTCCGCGCAAGCCCGCATCGGTGAGGAAAAAGATGAGGCCCAGTTCCTGTAGGAGCATACGTGTCGGGCGGGGAATGTGTCCGACGATGCCCCCAATCCGGCCGACGTGTCCAAGGAGCAATCCGATCAAGAGCGGACCGCCCGCCAATCCCAGGGAAAGGGCACCGACGCCCGGCAAGCTCAGCGAGAGCTGGCCGACAAGCACTCCCAACGCAAGGCCCACCGCAAGGCTCAGGAGGTCCGTCTCGTCAAATGCCTGGGACCGATGGCGAAGAGCTTTCGCAAGGCGCTCCAGCCCGGCGGGATCGCCCACTGCCGTGATCACGTCATTGCGCTCCAGATCGGTGTCCCCCGTTGGCACAAAGGTAAAGCCAAGACGCGTAATCCGGGAGACCGTGACCCCGTAGTCGCGCAGCAGGTTCAGCTCCCGCAATGGTCGGTTCGCAAAACTCTTCACCAGCACGATCAGCTGCCGCCGCTCCCGCTCGACGTCCCGCACCAGGTGCCCGTCGGTTTCCCGCCCGATCCCCCTCACCGCCAAACGGAGCGCCCGCTCCTGTCCGACCAGAAGCAACTCCTGCCCAATCTCGAACCGGTCGTCATAACGGAGAGGCACCCCCCGTTCACCCTGCCGCACCCGCGTTACCTGAACCCCGAGGGCACCCAGTTCCTCGAATTCCGCAATGCGCAAGCCAACGATTTCCGGATTCGTTACCTCCACCGTCAAAGGCAGGATTTTTTCCACCTCCCGAGCTGGCACCGCCTCCCTCGCCTCGGCATCCAGATCGATGCGAAGCATCCGTGGCAGGAGCTGGACAAACAGGACAACGCCGATCACCCCGAACGGATAGGCGATCCCATAGCCGATCGATACCATATCTCCCGCTTCACGGAGCGATTCCGCAGCCGCCGCCAGCGCTGGCGTGCTGGTCATCGCCCCGGCGAAAAGCCCGGCTGCGAGACCCGCTGGTATCTCGAGCCACAGGCTGCACGCCCACGCGATCATCGCTCCGATGACCGTCACCACAAGAGAGAGCAACGCCAGCGTGCTGCCCTCCCGGGCGAGGGCAGAGAAAAACCGTCCGCCGGCTCCAATCCCCACCGCATACACAAACAATACGAGGCCGATTGTCCCGACGCCCGGATAGATGTCGGCCCCGAAATGGCCCGCAACAAGCGCCACAAAAAGGACCCCGGAGCTTCCCAGACTGATTCCCTTGATCGTGATCCGACCCAAGGCCAACCCCAACCCCGTGATCGCAAAAAGCGCAAAGAGCGGATGCATGTTGGCAAGAAGAGTGGAATCAGACATGGGCGAGATGTTTCGCCAAACGCCTTCCGTGGCAAGTGCAGGAATGATTCCGGACCTTGCCAACAACGCAGTTTGCATCACGTTGAGAGACCTTCAACGCCCGATCGCATGAACACCATATTCTACTACCTCTTCGGCAGCACCCCCGTCTCGAAATTCTGGACCGATCTCGGCTGGGCCACGTGGCGCGTCGTCCTTGGCCTCTCCCTTGCATTCGGTCATGGCCTCTCCAAGATTCCGCCCGCGGACGGCTTCATCAACGGGCTTGCCAATGCCGGTCTCCCCTTCCCCACGCTTATGGCGTGGCTCTGTATCTTTGCCGAGTTTGTCTGCGCATTGCTCCTCGCGCTCGGACTCATCACCCGGTTCGCCGCCTTCGTCGTCGTCATCAATATGGCAGTCGCCGTCTTCGTTTTCCATGCCGGTGATGATTTTGCAGTCCGCGAACCCGCGGTGCTTTATCTCTTCGGCACGGTTCCTTTCCTCATCGGCGGTGCCGGCAGCATCAGTTTCGACCGGCTTCTGAAAAGAACTTAAGGGCGGTAGTATCCAAAAAATGTGTGCTGGACCGCTCCGGTCACACCGTGCCGGGCGCGCGGGGATCCTGCTGCGATAGAGGCGGGCACACTGCGTCCGCCTATTGACAGCGCATTGTCAGTAATCCAGAGCGAAAGGGTGCCGGCCTCATTGACTCACAAGCGCATCCGGGGCTCCCACTGGGCTCTTGGCCTCGCTGTCGTCGCTGCCGCGGGCCTCAATCTATCGAGTGGAACCTTGCGGTTGGGGCCGGCCGCACAGCTGGCGATTCTCCTCGAGCCATTTTTTGGACCGGTTCGGTTCGGAGCCCATTCGCCGGGGGACGCCGCCGTGGTGTGGAATCTGCGTCTACCACGCGTGCTTCTGGGAGCGACGGCCGGGGCCGCTCTGGCCGTGGCGGGAGCGGCGATCCAGGGATTGTTTCGCAATCCCCTTGCGGATCCTGCCTTGATCGGCGTGACGAGTGGAGGCGCAATGGGGGCGATCTTCGGCATTCTCGGCTTTGGTATGGGCGGGCTCTTGCCGGCATGGCTGGATCGCTTCGCGGTCCCGCTGGGGGCGCTCCTCGGCGCTCTCGCAACGACCGGGTTGATCTTCCGCCTTGCCTCGACCGGGGGACGCACCTCGGCGACGACCCTCCTTCTTGTCGGGATTGCGATCAATGCTCTCGCCGGTGCGATCATCGGTCTGGCCATGTTTGGACTCTCGGGCAGCGACGATCTGCGGACGTTTGTCTTCTGGACACTGGGTAGCCTCGACCGCGCCAGCTGGACAGAACTCGCGATCGGTCTGGTCATCCTCGTTCCGACGGGCCTCGCGTTGCCCTTTTTCGCCCGCCCTCTCAATCTCTTGCTGTTGGGAGAAGCGGAGGCTTATCACCTCGGCGTGGCGGTGCCGACGATCACGCGGCGGGTCATCTTTCTCTCGGCGGCGCTGGCGGGAACCACCGTGGCGCTGGCGGGAACGATCGGCTTCGTGGGCCTCATTGTTCCGCACTTTGCACGCCTCCTCGTCGGGCCGGATCATCGCAGGCTCTTCCCCGCCTGTGCGCTCGGAGGCGCTCTCCTGCTTCTCGTGGCCGACGCGATCGCCCGAACGGTCGTTTCTCCCGCCGTCCTCCCGATCGGGATCCTCACAGCCCTCGCTGGCGCACCCTTTTTTCTCATTTTGCTCGCGCGGAGACGAGGCTACGATGCTTGAAGCGCGCGCCCTTCGTTTCGCCTACCGCACGGCTGCAACGCCCGTCCTGAGCGGGATAGACTGGAGCAGTCAGCCCGGGTCGATCGAAGCGCTTGTCGGGCCCAATGGTGCTGGCAAGACGACCCTCCTCCGTCTGTTCACAGGCGAACTTCCCCCGAGCGGAGGCACCGTCCAGCTGGAAGGGAAATCTCTCGCTGAATGGTCGGCGGCTGACCTCGCGCGCCGTCGGGCCGTTTTGGCCCAATCCCCACGACTCCAATTTGATTTCACAGTCGAGCAGGTCGTCCTGATGGGCCGCGAGCCACATGCCGCGTCCCCGGCGGAACACCATGAAATCCTTTCACGGCTGCTTGAAGAACTGGACCTCGGTAGTTTTTCGAAGCGTGCGTTTCCGGCCCTCAGCCGCGGAGAGAAGCAACGCGTACAGCTGGCCCGGGTGCTCGCACAACTGGAAAGCCGGGAAGAAGCGGCCCGCTATCTCTTCCTCGACGAACCGGTCAATCACCTTGATCTGGCGCATCAACACCTCACCCTGCAGGCCGCGCGCAAGCGGGCGGCGGCGGGGCATACGGTTGTCGTCGTCCTGCACGACCTCAATCTGGCCCTGCACTACGCGGATCGCGTCAGCGTTCTCCACGATGGGCGGATCATTGCCCGCGGAGAACCTGCTGAAGTGCTCTCACCCGATCTCGTTCGGGCCGTCTTTGGGGTGGATGGAGATCTCATCGAAAACCCGCGGGGCGAACGGTTCCTTGCCATTCGCAGCCGACCCACAACGGGCGAAATCCGACCGTGAGCAACCGGGTGAGCAACCGCGCCGGCGGGCGCTCATGAGGACGGCCCGGTTGAGCGGCAATCATTCACCGCCGCCACCAGAACGCGGGTGAGCAGCTCGACCTTGAACGGTTTCGGAATGAAGTCATCCATCCCGGCGGCTCGACAAGCCTCCTTGTCAAACTGGGCCACACCGGCGGTGAGAGCGATAATCCGCGGCTGATCCGATGCAGGAAAAGTATCCCGGATGCGGCGCGTGGCCTCAAGGCCGTCCATTTCCGGCATTTGCACATCCATCAGGATCAGATCGAATCTCTCCCGCAGCATGAGATCGAGCACTTCGACCCCGGTGCGCGCCAATGCCGCCTCTACTCCCAGCCTTTTCAGCATGACGAGCGCAAGGCGCTGATTGACTTCGCTGTCTTCGGCAAGGAGGACCCGCAGCCGTTCGGCGCCCTTGATTCGCGAAATCGGCGCCACCCGGCCGCCGCCATCGCGACGCTCGGGAGATTGCTTTCGACCGCGCATAATCCGCAGGGAATCGAGGAGCGTGCGGAGCCGGATCGGACGGGAGATCACTGCATCGAACCCCCGCGGTTCGCGTCCTCCAGGGCCGACCTGCCCGGAAGCACGCAGCAGAATCGTCCATACCACACGCGATTCTCCACCGCGCATCGTCACGAGGAGGTGATTGAGGTCAGGTCCGAGGACGCGATCATCCACAAAAACATAATCGAAAGGAGCGATTGCCGAATCGGTGGTAATCGCCATCGCGGATGCGACCGTTTCGACGGCCACAACGTCCATTCCCCAAAGACGGAGCCGACGTTCAAGCACGCCGGAGCGTCCCGCGCTGTCTGCGAGGATGAGACCCCGGCTGTTTTTAGGAAAGGGAGCGGATTCTTCGCTGCGTGGCGGGTCAGGATCCACCGCGAGAGGAATCTCGAACCGGAAGGTCGTGCCCTTTCCTCGTTCGCTTTCGCAACCGATTTCACCGCCCATTCCTTCCACCATGAAACGCGCAATGGCGAGCCCGAGTCCAGAGCCCCCAAAGCGGCGGGTGGTCGACGCGTCGACTTGCGAGAAGGGAAGAAAAAGAACGCGCTGTTGTTCCGCAGAAATACCGATCCCGGTGTCTCGAACTTCGACCAAAAGCCGCTCGCTCCCGCCGGGGATCGCCACCTGGCGAAGCGAAATCGAGACGGAACCCTCCGAGGTGAACTTCACCGCGTTCCCCGCAAGGTTGACAAGTATCTGCCGGAGGCGTGTGGGGTCCCCGAGCCGCCAAGGCGCAAATTCCTCATCGTGCGCAAGCGCAATGTCGATGTTCTTCTGCGACGCCTCGACGGTCAGCATATCGATCACTTCCTCGCACAATGCCACGACATCGAACGGAATCCGCTCAAACTGAATCGCCCCCGATTCCGCCTTCGAAAAATCGAGGATATCGTTGATGATCGAAAGGAGGCTTTCGCTGGATCGCCGCAGCGTCCATACAAATTCCTGTTGCTCCTGATCGAGCTGCGTATCGGCGAGGAGCGAGCACATCCCGATGACACCGTTCATCGGCGTCCGGATTTCGTGACTCATGTTCGCAAGGAAGTGTCCCTTGGCTTCCGCCGCGGCTTGCGCTTCGACCGCAAGACGCTCCGCCTTCACAAGCGTTTCACTGAGTTCCCGGTTGTTTTCCTGGAGCAACGTCGCCTGGCGGCTCACCTCCCGCGTTCGCGCACGCACCGAAACTTCGAGTTCATGATTCCGACGGCTGAGAGTCCCCATGCGCCAACGCACGAATCCCGACAACAGAAGGATGCTCAAGACGCTGTATCCCGCGTAGGCCCACCCCGTCCGGTGCCAGGGAGGCAAAATCCGAAGCGACAGGATGAGCGGCTTCGCCTCCCGGTTCTGCACGTCGCAGCCCTGCACAATCAATCGATAGCGCCCGACGGGAAGGTTTGTGAGATCCCTCGTCGATTCCTGCGACCAATCGCCCCAATCCCGGTCGAAGCCCTCGAGATGGATGCGAAACCGCTGAAAACGCGTCGAGGAAAACTCTGGCATGGTGGCTTCCACCCGCAGCGAGCGCTGGCTGTAGGAAACGTCGATCGCCGAAATTTCCGTGCCCGTCATGAGCACCATGCCATCTTCGATCGACACCAGCTTGTGAAAGGCCACCTCCACGTCGAGCGGCGCCGACGCCTCCATCGCCCGCTCAGAACGCAGGAGTCCGAACTCTCCTCCCGCCCAGGCAACGTCGTTTTCGTCGTAGATCAAGGCAACCGCGCGCGCATCGATGTTCATCCCGGCAGCCACGATTGCGGCCGTCACATGCGTCTCTGGCCGGACGATGAGATTTCCCGCGTTTGGTGAGCCTGCGACCCACGCCACTCCCGCCGGGTCATGGACGAGGTGATCAAATCCGTAGGGAGGCTTTCCCGCATAATAGGTGTAGCGTTCATCGATGGAGAACGAACGCTCCTTCTCGTCCCATACATACATCGGGATATTGCCGATCAAGAGCTGCTCCCCCGCCATCAGAGGTTGCGCCCAGCGCGCCGGAACGCCGTCTTCAGGGCCGAACTTCTCGATCCGGATACCCCCGTTCTCCGGGCGAAACCGGGCAAGCCTGCTCATTCCCAGGCTCGTCCAGACCCAACCGGAGGTGTCTTCCGCGAAACCATAGGTCCGCAGGGGAATCCGACTCGTCTCATCCGCCAGGACCCACCGCTCGACGACCAGACGCAGCGCGCCCCTCGTTTCTCCGATCTCGAAAAA
>CAZVQJ010000112.1:0-9580 GCA_964629165.1 uncultured Puniceicoccaceae bacterium | reverse complement strand
TTCGGACACCGGTAAACACGGGCCTTTCGAATCAGCCTCCGCCCCCACCGGAGGACGAACCGGAAACGAAACCCAAAGCAAAAAAGAAGGACGAGGAAGAGGGACCTGACCTCGGCGGTGCGGAGCCGGTTCTCGCCTGAACCCCGCCCGGAACGTTTCAACCGGGAGACTTTTGGAAACGGCCTCTTCGGAGGCCGTTTCGTTGTGTACCCCTTCCCGGGGCTCCGGTGTCGGAGATTCCTCCCGGGGGGAGTTGGTCCGTTGCCCTTTTGGTCATTTGAGGGGGTATTCACGATTCCGAGCCGTTCCTTCAGTGGTGGCGGAGGTGGCGCCAGGGTTCGGCGGGTGCTTCGTCAGGAAGTGCGGGGACGGTGGCTGCAGGCCGTCGACCGTTGATCTGCAATATGCACCCGGTGCATGGGGCTAACCGTGCAGAAACCGCCGCTGCGGCCAACGGTCATCCGGATGAATGCGACCGATCCCGGTGGGAGACGTGTCCACCGGTGAATATCGGAGCGGGGCTGGATCGTGGCATTCAACCTGCGCGGTCTCCGTCAGAATCCACAACACAAGGAAAAGTATGAAAAAGACGGCTGCTGACGTAATGGTTGAAGTGCTCATAGACTGGGGCGTGAACGTGATTTTCGGGATGCCCGGGGACGGCATCAACGGGATCATGGAGTCGTTGCGTACGCGCCAGGACAAAATCCGTTTTGTGCAGGTGCGTCATGAGGAAACGGCCGCCTTCATGGCTTGTGGTTACGCCAAGTTCACGGGGCGTTTGGGAGTATGCCTCGCGACGTCGGGCCCTGGCGGCATTCATTTGCTCAATGGACTCTACGATGCGAAGCTTGATGGCGCGCCGGTCCTCGCAATCACGGGGCACCATTACCATGACCTGATTGATACGCACGCGCAGCAGGATGTGAACCTTGACCGGTTGTTCATGGACGTCGCGGTCTACAATACGCGTGTGATGGGGCCAGGTCATATCGAGAACGTCACGCACCTGGCCTGTCGGACAGCTCTCAGCCGACGCGGGGTCGCTCATCTGAATTTTCCGGTGGACTTGCAGGAGCATGAAGTGGAAGGCGCTCCAACCTCGCCGCGGAACATTGCGCAGCATGAACAGGGAAGTTTTGCCCGTCGGGCGGCGATTCCGCACGAGAACGATCTTCGTGCAGCGGCAGAAGTCCTGAACAAGGGAAAGAAGGTCGCGATTCTGGCGGGGCAGGGTGCCCGGTCCGCGACTGACGAACTGCTCGCTGTGGCCGACTTGCTGGGGGCTCCGATCATGAAGGCGTTGCTCGGTAAAAGCGTCATTCCGGATGACAATCCGATGACGACTGGATCGATTGGACTGCTGGGCACGGCTGGATCGGTTGAAGCGATCGAGGATTGTGACACGCTGCTCATCGTCGGGTCCTCCTTTCCGTACATTGAATTTCTGCCGAAGCCTGGGCAGGCGGCCTGCGTGCAAATCGATCTGGATCCAACGCGGATCGGGCTGCGCTATCCGGTTGATATCGGAATCGTGGGAGACAGTCGCCGCACGCTTGAGGCACTGAGCGTTTACCTTGAGCGAAAGACCGATCGGAGCTTTCTGGAAGGTGTTCAGAAGACGATGGAGGGCTGGTGGGAACTGATGGAAACCCGGGGAACCCGCGAGGACATGCCGATGAAACCGCAGGTGGTTGCCTGGGAACTTGGAAAAAGACTGTCTGACACCGCCATCATCACATCTGACTCCGGGACGATCGCCACCTGGTGGGCCCGGCAAATCAAGGCGAGGAGGGGACAGATGTATTCACTCTCCGGGACGCTGGCCACAATGGCACCTGCGCTGCCGTATACGATGGCTGCGCAAGTGGCGTATCCGGATCGACAATGCGTCGCGTTCGTCGGAGACGGCGGCTTTTCGATGCTGATGGCGGACTTCGTCACAGCGGTCCGTTACAAGCTCCCGATCAAGGTGATCGTGATCTCCAATTACACGCTGGGGCAGATCCGTTGGGAGCAAATGGTGTTTCTCGGAAACCCGGAGTATGGTTGCGATCTCACCCCGATTGATTTTGCGAAGGTTGCAGAAGCCTGTGGTGGGCGTGGTTGGCATGTTGAAGATCCTGCCGACCTGCCGATGATCCTCGACGAGGCGCTTGCTTACGATGGTCCTTGCGTAGTGGATTGCGTGGTGGACCGGGATGAACCGCCCATGCCCGGCAAGATCCGGCTCGATCAGGCAAAGAAATTCGCCAAATCGATGCTTCGCGGTGAAAAGGACCGTGAGAAGATCATCAAGACGATCGTGAAAGACAAAGTAAAGGAGATGGTCTGATGTCCGCGGGAGGTCGAAACGGTGCTTGAGCACCGGGCAGTGAAGGAGAGATGGGATGTGGGCCACGTGCTGACGCAGCCAGTGGAGCGGATCGAGGTGTCGGTTTATCGAATCCCGACGGAGAGCCCGGAGTCGGATGCGACGCTCCAGTGGACGAGCACCGCACTGGTTTTAGTGGAAGCAGAGGCGGGTGGTTGCCGGGGGACAGGGTACACCTATGGCGATGAAGCCTCAGCGGAGCTTATCCAGAACCTGTTGCGTCCCCTCGTGGAAGGAAGCCGCCTCGACCATCACCGGAAAACCTGGGAAAGCATGGTGGCGGCGGTGCGCAATATCGGAGTGGAGGGTATTGCCGCCACTGCGATCTCAGCGATCGATACGGCTATCTGGGATCTCCGCGGGCACCTCCTTGGTGTACCCCTCGTCACGCTTCTTGGGTCGGTCCGGGATTCTGTTCCGGTCTACGGGAGCGGAGGTTTCACCTCGTACGACGCCGCGAGGCTGGAACGTCAGTTACACGCTTTCGTCGAAGCGGGCATGCGTGCGGTGAAGATCAAGGTCGGGCGTGATCGAAAGCGTGATCCCGCTCGCGTGAGGAAGGCGCGGGAGGTGATCGGGGACTCGATTGAGCTGCTTGTTGACGGCAACAACGCCTACACCGCACGGGAGGCGACGAGGGAGGCTTGGCACTTCTTTGAGGAAGGGAATATTTCCTGGCTGGAACAACCGGTCTCCCAGAGCGATATCCGTGGAACACGGTTCGTCCGCGAGCACGGTCCGCCATCGGTCGAGATCGCGGACGGAGAATACGGATACCTGCCCTCATGGTTTCTGCACCGGATCCAGGAGCAGGCTGCGGACGTCTTTATGCCGGACGTCACCCGCTGTCTGGGCCTGACCGGTTTTCTTCAGATCGCCGCTCTCTGCGAGGCTGCCTCCGTTCCGATTTCCTGGCATTGCGCTCCGGCGCTCCATGCGACGATTGGCTGTATCGTTCCGGGGATGCGCCATGGTGAGTATTTTCACGACCATGCGCGTATCGAGAGAGCCGTCTTTGACGGATTTCCGGAGCCGGATGGAAGTGGCCATATCCGGCCGAGCGGCCGCCCGGGGTTCGGTCTCGCATTCAGGCGCGGCGAGGCGGAACGGATCGCGGGCGGGTCGTCGTCGGGGGGAGGAACGGATGGTATTTGAAAAGAGACGACAGAATGATGACGAAAAGGCGCGAAGGTTGAAGGATCTGGCAGCCGTTCTTCGTGCGGAAATCGAGGGTGAAGTACGCTTCGCCGCCGGCGATCGTCACCTGTATGCAACAGACAGCTCCAATTACCGGCACATTCCGCTGGGGGTTGTGCTTCCGAGGAACAAGGCCGATCTGGTGAAGACGGTTCGGCTGTGCCATCGTTATCATGTGCCGCTCACGATGCGGGGCAGCGGCACCAGTCTGGCGGGGCAGACGACCAATCGCGCAGTGATCGTGGATTGCTCGAAGTATCTTCGACAGAAGATCGAAGTGCACCCGGACGAACGCACGGCACGGGTTTCTCCGGGAGTCGTCAGCGACGAACTTCTCGACGCCACAATCCCCCACGGACTGCGGTTTGGGCCGGACCCCTCGACACACAATAACTGCACGATTGGGGGCATGATCGGTAACAATGCCTGCGGGGTCCATTCGGTCGCAGCCGCTCTCCGGGGTCCCGGTGCGCGCACCTCGGACAACCTCAAGAGCATGGAGATTCTTACGCCGGCGGGAGAATGCTTTGAAGTGGGTCCCACCTCGGAAGAGGAATATCAGAGAATTCTGCAGGCGGGTGGGCGAAAGGCGGAAATCTACCGGCAGCTCCGCCAGCTGATTGAGCGTCATGGACCTCTGGTTCGGGAGCGTTTTCCCCGAATCCCGCGGAGGGTGTCGGGTTACAACCTCGATGAACTGCTCCCGGAGAACGGATTCAACGTGGCCCGCGCGCTTGCCGGCACGGAAGGGACCTGCGTGACGGTGCTCGAGGCATCTCTTCACCTCATCCCACATCTCGAGTTCCGGGTCATGGTCGTACTGGGTTTCCAGGACGTCTATGCGGCCGGTGATGCCGTTGCCGAGGTCATCGAATATGGACCGGACGCGCTTGAGGGGATGGACGACATCCTCATGGGAAACCTGCATGCCCACAATCTTCAGGGAGAAGGCATGAGGCAGTTTCCCCCCGGTGAAGGATGGCTCATGGTGGAGTTCAGCGGGCGTTCCGTGGACGAGGCGAAAGAGAAGGCTCATCGGCTTCAGCGTGCGATGGAGGGAAAAGTGTCAGGATCTCTCGTGGTTGTTGAAGACCATCTCCTGAAGGACATTACGCTTGCCCGGGAATCGGGCCTCGGCGTGACGGCGCATGTGCCTGGGCGAAAGGATGCCTGGGAGGGTTGGGAAGATACGGCAGTGCCTCCGGAACGTCTGGGAGACTACATGCGTGATTTCCGGAAGTTGATGAACCAATACGATTATCATGGTAGCTTTTACGGCCATTTTGGGCAGGGCCTGGTGCATACGCGTATTGATTTTGACCTTAAGACCGGACCGGGGGTCCAGAATCTGCGGCGATTTCTTCGGGAAGGGGCTGAACTTGTTTGCCGTTACGGCGGTTCCCTTTCGGGTGAACATGGCGACGGACAATCACGCGGGGAGCTCCTCGAGATCATGTTCGGGCGGGAACTCGTGGATGTCTTTCACGAGTTCAAGTCAATCTGGGACCCCGACGGGATCATGAATCCGGGCAAGGTCGTGCGGCCCAACCGGCTGGACGAGAACCTGCGGATGGGCAGCGACTACCGGCCGCACCTTGCGAAGACGTATTTCCAATTTCCGGAGGACCGCGGGAGTCTCGCCTACGCGACGGAGCGCTGTGTGGGTGTAGGCAGTTGCCGCAAGACGGAATCCGGCACGATGTGTCCCAGCTACATGGCGACGCGGGAGGAAATGCATGCGACACGGGGGCGTGCCCACCTCCTGTTTGAGCTCCTGAGGAACCCGCACCTCGAGGAAAAAGACTGGGTGGATGAAACGGTGAAGGCGTCGCTCGATCTGTGTCTGGCCTGCAAAGCCTGCAAGAGCGAGTGTCCGGTCAATGTCGATATGGCGACCTACAAGGCGGAGTTCATGGCGCACTATTACAAGCACAAGCGTCGCCCGATGGCGGCATGGTCGATGGGGCTGATCATGTGGTGGGGAAGGATCGGTTCCCGCATTCCGCGTCTCGCAAATTTCATGACACAGACGAAGGGGCTCGAGCGCGTCAGCAAGCGGCTGGGAGGAATCGCTCCACAGCGCTCGATGCCGAAGTTTGCCCGGCAGACGTTCCGATCGTGGTTTGAGCGGAGTGAACACGGAGGGCGGAGGGATGCGCGCCGGGTGATGCTCTGGGTCGATACGTTCAACAACTATTTCCTGCCGGATACGACGAAGGCTGCGGTGCGTGTTCTCGAACATGCCGGGTTCGAGGTCATCCTGCCTCCGAAAAACCTCTGCTGCGGGCGCCCGCTTTACGATTTCGGGATGCTCGAAAGGGCGGAGAAAATGTTGGTGCGGGTGCTCGCGCAAGTACAGCCGGAACTGGCCAAGGGCACGCCGATTGTCGTTCTGGAGCCGAGTTGTCTTTCGGTTTTTCGCGATGAGGCGCGCAACTTGCGCCCTTCGGATGAAGTTGTCCGACGCCTCAGCAAACAGTGTTTCACATTGGCGGAGTTTCTTGAACAACACGCCCCGAACGTCGAGTTTCCGCGGATTCGGGAAAAGGCGATCATCCATATGCATTGTCACCATGATGCCGTCCTGAAGACGACGGCGGACCAGAAGCTATGGGATCGGCTGGAACTGGATTGGACGAGGCTCGACTCAGGATGTTGTGGTATGGCGGGGTCCTTCGGCTTTGAACCGGAAAAATACGCCCTCTCGAAGGCGATTGGAGAACGCCGGTTGTTGCCGGCGGCACGGGAGCGCGAGAACGGAACTCTCTTCATCGCAGACGGATTCAGCTGCCGCGAACAAGTCGAAGACCTTGAAGGCGTTCTCCCGCTTCACCTTGCAGAGGTGATCGCGAGGGCCTTGGGCGATTCTTCAGATTCATCCCCTTCAAAACCCCGCCCATGACACCGTTTGCGGTCAGTCAGTTCACGACCATGCCCCGTTCGGCGGCGGAGGATTTTAGAACCTATCCCCAGGCTGGGGTGGAGGCGATCGAACTCTGTGAAAGCAAGTTTCCGAAACAACCGGAAGCGCGGGGCGAGCTTGTCGAGTCCCTTCGGCAAAGCGGGCTCGCGGTGATTAGCGTGCAAGCCCACGTGCATTCGATCTTCCCGGACCGGATGGCACCGGAACCGAGCGATCCAGGGGCGCGACTCGAAGCATTCAAAGACTCGATGGCCTACTGGATGGAGACGCTGAAAACACCGGGGCTGCCGTTTGTCCTCATTTCCGGCGTGGCGCCGGGCGAGGATCTGCGCGCAGGGTGGAAGATCGCGGAAAGCTGGATCCGCGAGGCGAGTCATTTCGCGGAGAGCGTGGGGGCTTCCGTCGCGTTCGAACCACTTGGGCCGACGCTGATGTACCAGGACTCCTTCATCTACGGCCTCGATCAGGGGCTTCGGCTTGTGGCCGCGGCGGAGTCGCTGCGTGCGGGGCTCGTCATCGATGTCTGGCACCTCTGGGAGGAGTACGATCTTGCGCGGAGACTCGAGGAAGCGGCCCCGCAGGTGCGCGTAGTGCATGTTTGCGATTGGCCCGCATCGGGTCCTCGGGGATTGGATGATCGGCTCCTCCCGGGGGAGGGTATCATTCGTTTGAGAGACGAGTTTCTGACTCCGCTGCGCGCGGGTGGATACAAAGGGCCTTTGACAGTGGAGGTCTTGTCCGATGAAGCTCTTGAGGACTCCCTGTGGAAACTTCCGGCGGCGGAACTGCTCGCGCGGGCACGGAAAGGGCTGCGGGTCGCGACCGCCTTTTGATGATCAAGGAAGTTGAATGGCATGGCAGATGATGGGAAAGTGGACATGCAACTTCCTTCATCAAAATTCCGGAATAGAATCATGGGAGAAGATGCCTCCACCGCGCAGGGCCAGGTGGCCGTCGTCACAGGGGGAACGGCAGGCGTCGGGCGAGCGACGGTGCGGCTTCTTGCACGGCGAGGTTATCAAGTCGCGGTCCTCGCGCGTGGAAAGGAACGGCTTGCAGCCACCCGCGAGGAGTTGGAAGGGTTGGGCACTTCGGTGTTGGCGATCCAGGTGGATGTCGCGGATGCGGAGGCGGTTGAACATGCAGCCGCGCGGATCGAAGACGAGCTCGGTCCGATCGACATCTGGATCAATGTAGCCATGACGTCTGTCTTTGCCCCGGTGGATGAGGTCACTGCTGAAGAGTTCCGGCGGGTCATGGAAGTCACCTTTCTTGGATACGTGCACGGGACGCTGTCGGCCCTCAAGCGGATGAAACCACGCAATCGTGGAGTGATCGTGCACGCCGGTTCCGCCTTGGCCTACCGGGGCATTCCTTTACAGGCCGCCTACTGCGCCGCAAAGCATGCGATCCAGGGGTTTCATGAATCTCTTCGCTCGGAACTGTTGCACGAACGCAGCGGCGTGAAAGTGTCGATGGTGCAACTGCCCGCCTTGAACACCCCGCAGTTTGACTGGGTGCGTTCGCGACTCCCCAACCGGGCGCAGCCGGTCCCGCCGATCTATCAGCCCGAGGTGGCAGCCCGTGCGTTGGTGCGGGCGGCAGAGCATCCACGTCGTGAATACATTGTGGGGTTCTCGAGCAAGAAAGCGATTTGGGGCAACAAGTTCTTCCCCGGGTTCGGAGACCGATATCTTGCGAGGACCGGTTTTTCCGCCCAGCAAACGGGAAAGCCGGACGACCACCTGCGCCCGGACAATCTTTTTGAACCGCATCCCGGAAAGGAATTCGGGGCGCGGGGAAGATTCAGTCACCGGGCGCGCGAGAAAACTCACTTGGCCGAGCGGCATCCGCTCGCAATGGCGGCGATCGGCCTGGTTGGAATTGCGGCCCTCACGGTCGGGGGCGGCCTGCTACGCAACCGAGGAAGCTGAGCAGGGGGGGCACCGCCGATCGGCGGACAACGGGCGAGGGACTCCACGCGTCAAAGCTGTTTTTCTCCACCCGTGATTCCATAGATTTCTCCGGAGATGAAACTCGCTTCCTCAGACGCGAGGAAAACGAACAAGGGTGCCAGTTCGGCGGGTTGGGCGGGACGTTTGAAAAGAGTTTTGGCTCCAAATTGCTCGACCGATTCATCCGGGAGGGTCGACGGAATGAGGGGGGTCCAGACCGGGCCGGGTGCCACCGCATTCACCCGCACTCCATTCTCGGCCGCGAGTTTTGCGAGGGACAGGGTGAAGTTGGCGATGGCGGCCTTGGTCGACGCATAGGGCGCGAGATTGGGGCTCGGATCATAGGCCTGGATCGATGTCACATTGATAATGGATCCCCCTGGCGGGAGGTGGGGAAGGGCGGCGCGGGCGAAAAAGAAAATTGACTGAATGTTCGTCTGGAAGGCTGCCTCGAGTTCCTCGTCCGGGATCTCGTCCAGTGAGGAATAGGATTTCTGGAAGGCGGCGTTGTTGACGACAATATCAAGCCGCCCGAAGTCGACGACAGTCTCTTCGACAATCGTTTCGCAGGTGGATCGGTCAGTCTGGTCGACCCGGTAGGAGCGCGCGCGCCGCCCCGCATCTTCAATCAGTTTCTCCGTCTTGCGCGCGTCGGCGTCTTCCTGGAGGTAAGTGAAAACGATATCGGCACCTTCCCGGGCGTAGGCCAGGGCGACGGCTCTGCCGATGCCGCTGTCGCCGCCTGTGATGAGGGCGACCCGTCCTTCCAGACGGCTGTGACCCTCGTAGGTCTTTTCGCCATGGTCGGCTTTGGGCTCCATCGCTCTTTCGTGCCCGGGAATCGATTGATCCTGCCGGGGAAACGGAGGTGCCGGATACTTGGTGCGGGGGTCTTGGAATTTGGATGTGGCGCGATCGTTCATGGATTCACAATTGGAGATGGTTCTGAACGTCTTAACAGCCCCCGTACCACTTCCGGAAATGAGTGTCCTGTCGGAACTCTGAGCTCGTCTGTGACGAGGGTTCGCTCCGGGCACAGTGATTTCTCGCGCAGTTTGCCGCGAGCATGCCGGGTCCGACGTGCAAACTGCGCTACGGGACGGTCTCTATTTCAGGTTGCGAGAAAGCGCC
>CAZVQJ010000111.1:0-9582 GCA_964629165.1 uncultured Puniceicoccaceae bacterium | reverse complement strand
GGACACGCTCTTTCCAGGCGTCCGAGCCGGGGTTCAGACCTGCGGTGACTTCGACCGGAATTGTCTGGCCGTCATCGATCGCGATGGCGAGGCGCAAGCCGTTGCCGGGCACGATCGGGAAGGTCGGCAGGAGGCGGATATGGAGCGTTGCGGGACCTCCCGTGGCAACGTGAAAGCGATAGCTGACGCGCGGGGCGGTCGCGGCATCAAAAGTGGCCGTGGACGGGAGGATGGTGATCGCCGATCCGGTCCGGCCGAGACCCGGAACGGAACGCCAACCCGCCTTGGAGGGCAGGTCCTCGCGGGCGGTAAAGTGGCCGGCATGAATGGAGACAACTCCAGCGTGCTCGACAAAATCTCCGGGATGGGCGTCGGCGGGCGTGATCGACGGCTCGGGATCCGGAATGGGTTCGGGAGCGCGGACGGCGTCCTGAGCCGGGGAGTTGAGGGGAACGATCGCCGGATCAGGCTGATAGCGTCGCCATTCCCGGGGGGAGAGGCCATTGATCGTCATGATGTTCCGCCATTTTCCACCAGCGATGCCATCGTTGTAGTGCAAGGTCAGTTCGCGAATTCTCTGCTCGGCCAGGTCAACGGCAGCGAAGTTTTCGGAGGCAGCTTCTTCACCGCGCGCTCGTTCCAAGCGGCCCAGTTCGGCACGGAAATAGCGCTCATTCGCGGCAGCAGCAGCCTCGATCGGGTATCGGACGAGCTGGAAGAACGCATCGTGCTGCTGGGGGAGAAGGAGCGAATCGATCGCCTTCATGTCCGCGACGAGAGCTGAATAGGCGTCGAGGCGACGATGAATCTCCTCCTCCGTCAGTTCCGTCGGCTGATAAGGGGTGAGCGGGATATGCCACTGAAGATGCTCCGGCTTGCGGGCGACGGCGAGGTGTTGGTGGCGAGCCAGAAGATCGGCGATGGCCTCCGCATGGGCCTCCCCGAAGTCGCGTGCGGTGACACGGTGGAGGAAGTGGCGGGGTTCCATGAGATCGGTGCGGTCGGCGTGCCAGGCAAGATGGAGAAAGAACTCGGTGGACAACTCGGTGCCCTTCAGGTCCCCCACATTTCCGATCCAGAACGCTTGGGCTCCCTGTTCATAAGCGCGCGTCATCTCGGCCCAGATGAGGGCAGGTGAGAGTGAGTCAAACCACAACCAGGAGAGCGGCGCACCGAGGTAGGAGAGGTGGTAATAAATACCCAAGCCTCCGGCGCGGGCACGTTCGGCGGGAGTGGCAAAGCGGCGGACGTAGCCGAAGTTGTCGTCGGGCCAGACGAGCACGACATCCTCGGGCACCTGAAGGCCGGCGTTGTAGTCCTCGAGAACCTCCTTGTAGGGGACGAAAATCTGGGCGACGTTCGTGGGATCGCCGTCGCCGAGGTGGCGGGCGAGGAGGTCGCGCTGGTCGGCAAAGATTTGTTCAAGGGTGGCCATCCGCTCGGCTTGGCTTTTCGGCCCGACGATGCCGCTGTCGTGGATGCCGCGCATGCCGATCGTAAAGAGGCTCTCGCCGGAAGTCCGCTCGCGCACGCGTTCCTCCCAATATTCAAGAATGCCGGCGCGGTTGGTCAGGTAGTTGTAACGGTCTTTCTCCTGTGTCCATTCGCCGACGTTGTTGCGCAGCATGGGCTCGGCGTGCGATGAACCCACGACGATGGCGTAGTCGTCGGCGATGTCGGCATTGCCGGGAACCTTGTGGAAAGGAATGGTGCCGGGGTGCATCGCCGGCCAGATCGTGTTGCCGCGGAGGCGGAGGAGGAGTTCAAAGATCCGCCCATAGGTGCGTGGGCCGATGTTGTCTACTTCCGGTTCGAAGGTCTTCGCGGCCCATGGCCGCAGGCCCCAGCCCTCGTCGTTGAGAAAGATTCCACGATAGCGGACCGCGGGTTGGTCAACGGGTTCTGAACCGGCGGAGAGGTGCAGCTCATCCCGCCGGACGGGCGGAACGTCGGCCCACCATGCCCATGGGGAGACACCGATACGGCGGGAAACCTCATAGAGGCCGTAGGCGAGGGCGCGGCGATCAGCTCCGGCCACGGTGAGGGTTTCGGGTGTGGCGGTGAGCTGGAATGCCTCCCAGTGGCCGGCCAGTCGGGGATCCAGCACGAGTTCGACCCGGGGACCGGCCAAATCCGCAGACGGTGCTTCCTGAACCTCGGGGCGAACGCCGGTGATGGCTTTCACGTCGTCGGCAAAGTCGCGTGCGGCGATCCGGACTACCGTGGGCGCATTCGCGGGAAAAACGATCGGTGCGGCCCGCCCCTCGGCCACCAGCGGGAACGCTCGCGTGCGCACGAATGCGGGAGCGTCAGCGGGGAGTGGGGAAACTTTGGCTGCCGCGGCGGCGATCGTGGGCAGCAGGCAGACCGCAATGAGGATTCGACGGATCATTTTCGGGAGCGATCTCAGTCGCGGATCCTTTCGAGGACAAGCGCAGACGGGGGAAGTTGGCAGATGGCGGGCCGTTGGGGCCTGTTGGAATTCCCGTTCCTGAGGCATCCATGCCTGCCTCCAACGGGATCTTGAATGAGGGCCCCGAAGCGATCAGAGCGGGTGCCGGACGGGAGGCGTGAGGTTTCTGAGGGAGTTTTTTTTGAGTTTCTTGGTGGATCGGGGGCTTGCGCTTGAGGCCGCCATGGGTGTCGGTGCAGTGTTTTCGAACGTATGGACGTCGCCTATATCATTCTCCCCGTCCTTTTGATTGCCGTCGTATTAGCGGCCGTCTGGCTCGAGCGATGGAGCGTTCCTGTCATCCTGGTTGCCTTGGGGGCGGGAATTCTCTTCGGCAGTGATTTCCTCAATCTCTGGGCGTTCGATAATATCCTTCTGGCCAACCAGGTCGCCAACGTCGCGCTTGTCTTCATCCTTTTTCACGGCGGTTTTGTCACCAAACGCTCGGATTTTCAGGCGGTGGCGCTCCCTGCAGCGGGGCTTGCGACCTGGGGCGTGCTCCTGACAGGAGCGGTGCTATTTGCCTGCTTGCGCTGGGGTCTGGGCTGGTCACTGGAGCTCTCCATCCTCTTGTCGGTGATCATTTCTTCCACCGATGCCGCAGCGATCTTCTCGATTCTCCGCCGCCAATCGCTTCCTCCCCAGCTGTCTTCGACGGTGGAGATTGAGAGTGCGGCGAATGACCCGATGGCGATTCTCATGACCACGGTGGCGGTCGCCAGCCTGACTTCGGGGGATTCGTTTGGGTTCACTACGGTGCTTTCCTTTTTCTGGAAATTCGGGATGGGGCCCGTCATGGGCTACCTCCTCGCGCGTGGCGCCATCATGATCTTTAACCGGCTGACTACCCACGACCGGGGCTATTACTATGTGCTTTTCCTGGGAATCGCATTGCTCACCTATGGCCTGGCGGAGCTTGTCCAGGCGAGCGGCATGCTGGCGGTCTTCACGGGAGGTTTTGTCCTTGGGAATTCCGGCTTTGTGCATCGACAGGGAGTGCAGAACTTTTCCGAGGCACTCTCGACCATCGCGAACATCGGGATGTTCGTCCTTCTCGGCCTGCTCGTCTTTCCGAGTCAATGGTCGGAAGTATGGTTCGAGGGCACGCTCCTGTTTCTCATCCTGACCTTTGTGGCACGTCCGGTCGCGGTGTTCGTCGGGACGATCGGCATGGGCATCGGATTCCGGAGCAAGCTGTTTACGAGCTGGGCGGGCTTGCGGGGGGCCGTCCCGATTGTCCTCGCGACCTATCCCGCAGCGGCTGGGATGGGCATTGCGGGCGATGTCTTCAATCTCGTTTTCTTCGCGGTCATCCTTTCGATCCTCGTCCAGGGTTCCACGATGGGGCTTCTCGCCAAATGGATGAAGCTCGCCCAGCCGGCCCGGCCTCGCCCACTTTTCAACCTGGAGTTGATCACGATGGCGCACAGTGACTACGACGTGGTGGAAATTGACCTGCCCGGGCCGCAAGGTACGGAGGGGCCCGTTATCCGGGATCTGAAGCTGCCTGAAGGCGCCGTCATCGCGCTCGTCACGCGCGGCCACGAGGTGGTCCTGCCGAAGGGGAACACGCGTCTGCTGGGTTGGGACCATGTCAGCGTTCTTGCCCATGCGCCTGACGAAAATGCGGTGCGGGCAGCACTCAGCGAGCCGTTCTTTCGAGAGAAAGAAGAGGGGGAAGAGCGGGTTTCGGGACGAGGGGCGGTGTAGGCGCCTTGGCATCCCCGCCCGGCGGTGCGTTTTGATGCCGGGCGCGCCGTCATCGGCGAGGTCTGATCACCCCACTTGTTCGCACTGTCCGAATGTCTCCTGGATGGACGCCGGGCGAGGGCGGCGATTAGGCTTTGTGGACGATTCGATGACCCCCGATTTGCTCCGACTCCATCGCTTGAAGTGTGACCGGGCAGAGAGTCTCGTCTCTTTTTCACAACCCCTATTGCTACTATGAAATTCTCCAGAATCATGAGTGCCCTCGCGGTGCTTTCGTTCGGTTTGGCCGTTTTCACGCCAGCCGATGCCCAAATCGGCCGCCGATTTCCTTCCGAGAAAAAGGTCGTCAAAGACCCTGTAACGGGGATCCCCCTGACTTTCCTTACCAGCCAACCGGCGGGGGATTCCAAGATTTATCCGACACATCCCCAATGGACAGTGGATGGCGAATGGCTCATTTTCCGCAGCAATCGCGTTCCAGGACAGGCGATGGCAGTCAACGAGGAGACGGGTGATCTTGTTCAGGTAACCGAAAACGGATACACGGGCATGCTGAGTATTGGCACGGCCTCCATGCGGCTCTTCCACCTGCGCCCGGCCGACCGATCACCGGATGCACATGCGGCTGACGGTCAGCGTCGGCGACCACAAGGGCCGTTCGAGATCGTTGCGATCGATCTGGAGCGCGTTTTCAAGGACAGCGCCGCCGGAAAGATGCGGCCTGCGGAAGAGTATGAAGAAGTTTTTGGGACAATCCCGACGGAAATCGGCGGGGGAACTGATCTTGCGATCGATGCCACGGAGGAGTTTGCCTACTTCCGCCTCAACCGCGAGGCAGCGGCAAAGCATCTTCCGGAAGGTACGAAGGTTGAGTCCACTTTTGGGCCACGCAACATGGGTGCAGGTCCGACCGGGATCGCCAAGATGGACCTGCGGACAGGAGAGGTGGAAGTCGTTGTGGCGGTCCCGTTCCAGGTGGGCCACATCCAGACCAATCCGTGGAAACCGGGAGAAATTGTTTTCTGCTGGGAAACCGGCGGAAAGGCACCGCAGCGTACTTGGACGGTTAACGCGGACGGGTCGGGACTGCGTCCGTTGTTCCCGGAGACGGAGTTCGATTGGGTGACGCACGAGGCGATCATTTCACCGGATGAAGTGGCGGTTGCGATTCTCGGTCACCGCAGTCCGGGAACTGATGATGAATGGGGACCGTCGGGAACGCGTGTGCACCCCACCGGACTGGGCATTGTAAACCTCCGCACCGAAGAGATTTTCATTGCCGGCCAGACGAAGAGCGGAAGCGGCTTTTGGCACGTCCATGGTTCGTCGGACGGTCGGTGGGCGGTCGGGGACGACTTTTCGCGCAGTCTGCATCTGATCGATCGCCGGACAAATGAGCTGATTCTGCTCACGACCGGGCACAAGACTTCCGCCGCCGATCACCCCCATCCGACCTTCAGCCCGGATAATACGAAGTTCCAGATCCAGTCAGCGATGCTCTCGGAAGACGATCGATCCCTCAATATCTGCATTGTGCCGGTTCCGGAAGAATGGCTTGCGCGGACCTACGACGATACCGTGCATCCGGCGAATTGATCGCAATCCCCGCAACGGTTCCAACAGCGGCGATAGCATCTTGACGGTTCCGGAGCTTCCGGGGCAGGGTCGCCAGTGCTCCCCCGCGCAGGGCCTGAAGGAAGCGCTGACGCGTTTTGCAAGGATCCGGGGGGCCGTGGTCGCTTGAAATGCAGGGCCACGGCCTCCGAGGACTCGCGGGCAAGGAGAACGAGAAATCACTAACCGGGTGGTTTTCCAGCCACTTGTGGGTGTTCAGGAGGTAAATTCGAAGGATTGGCACGGTTGAGGCGGTAACGGTGGTTCCATCTGGAAAATACCATGAAAATGCCACTCCCGAAAATGCTTGTCCTGTTCAGCTTTATCGCCCTCGTCGGGTGCCAAAGTGCCCGTGACGACGGGATGGCTCGCGATGCGGGAATGGGGGCGGCTGCGGGTGCCGCGATTGGCGGGATCGTCGGGCATCAGTCGGATGAAACCGCCGAGGGCGCGGTAATCGGTGCAGCTGTCGGTGCGGCGATCGGTGCGGGTTCGAACCGCATACGCAACCGGGACACCGGCGGGAACAATGCGTTAACCGATTACGACGATCTCCTCATCTCGAGCGAGCGCCAGCAACTACGGGATCGCGCCATCAAAGCAGGGGACGATCCGGACAACTATCTCGAGTATCTTACCACTGCGGAAAAGGTTCGCCTGCGGGATCGCGCGTCGTAGGCCAGAAATTTCACGGCGAGCGCATGGGCGGATCCATCACCACACTTGACGATCTCCTTCTCGATCAACTTCGAGACATTTACAGCGTGGAGTGTCAGCTGGTCCCGGCACTCGAAGAGCTAGCTTCGATGTGCGCCTCGCAGCCGCTTCGGCAGATCCTGGAACAGCATGTGGAGAAGACGTATCGGCAGAAGGAACGGTTGGAAAGGATCGGCCGGGAACGCGGGTGGGACCTCGGGGGCGACACTTCCAAGGCGATGGAAGGACTGATCTCCGGGGGCCGCGCTCATATCAAGGAAGTCTCCTTTCCGCCGGCGAGCGATCTTCTGATCGTAGCCCACTCTCACCGCATCCAGCACTACGAACTTGCTGCCTACATGGTGACCATTGCCTTGGCCGACCGGGTGGGACTGGAGGCCGAAGCCAAATTGTTGCGGGCTTCGCGGGACGAGGAGCAGCAGCTGGATGAAGTTCTGAAGAAATTAGCCGAAGAAGAGCTAATGGGAAGCGTCCCGGTGGGCGCCTGAGGATGTCCGCCTTCGGCGGGAGGGCATTCGGCAGTGGTTTCGGTGACCGTAGGTGGAGCTGTTCGCGTCAACGACGGTACGGGCGCTGAATCGCCTGCGCGTTCCGTTCCCAACCGGTCGCCTCCCTCAGAGAGGGGCGAGATCGTAGCCGTCCTTGCGGTCGAGAACCTGCCATCCATGCTCGCGGATCTTGTCGCGCAGGGCATCTGCGATGTCCCACTTGCGGCCTTCTTTGGCCTCCCACCGCTGACGGGCGAGTTCGATCACCTCGGCCGGAGCGGTTGGATTGGGTGTGAATTGCAGGTGGAGCCCGAAAATATCCTCGATGAGCGTCTTCAAGGCAGGGAGGACCTCGCGTGCCGCAGCTGTTTCCGCCGGGATCTTCCGAAGGGATTGGTGGAGGGCCCCGAGGGCGGCAGGTGTGTTCAGATCGTCGCACAGTGCGTCGAGTACCGCCCGGAAGTGCTGCTGCACATCTTCTGCCGAGGGAGCGCCCAAGGTCGCCCATGTGGCGGTGTCCCACTGTGCCGCTTCGAGCAGGCGCCTTACATTCCGCTCGATCCTGGCATAGGCACTCGCGGCAGCGTCAAGACTCGCGAGGGTGAAGTTAAGCTGCTGGCGATAATGGCCGCTCAACATCTCCAGGCGGATCGCCATGGGCGCGTACCCTTTGTTGATGAGGTCACCGACGGTGTAAAAGTTACCGAGGCTCTTGCTCATCTTCCTGCCTTCGACAAGCAGGTGCACGCCATGCACCCAGTGGTGGCAGAAGGTCTTGCCGGTGGCTGCTTCGCTTTGCGCGATCTCGTTCTCGTGGTGGGGAAAGCAGAGATCTTCGCCGCCCCCGTGGAGGTCGAACGTTTCCCCAAGGTATTTGATGCTCATCGCGGAACACTCAAGGTGCCAGCCAGGCCGACCCTGTCCCCATGGACTCTCCCAGAAATTGTCGCCGTCCTCGTCTTTCCGGGCCTTCCAGAGCGAGAAATCCGCGATCGTCTCGCGGTCATACTCGTCGGCTTGATTCGGAGATCCCGCACTGTTGGTAGCCTGCGACTGGAGGGTCTGCAGGTCGAAATGACTGAGCCTCCCGTAGTGGTCGAAGGACTTGACGCGGTAATAGACAGACCCGTCGGACCCGACATACGCATGACCGCCTGCGATCAGCTTCTCGATCATCGCGATCTGTTCGGAAATGTGGTCAGTCGCCCTGGGTTCACGATCGGGAGCAAGGAGATTCAGAGTGGCGCAATCTTCGTGGAACCGGCGGGTCCAGTGAGCGGTGAACGCCGTCAGGGATTGCCCGGATTCTCCTGCCTTCGCGATGGTTTTGTCATCCACATCGGTGATATTGCGGACGTAATACGGGTTCAGCCCGACGGTCCGTGCGAGGCGGTAAATGAGATCGAAGCGGACAAAGGTGAGAAAATTACCGATATGGGCGGGCCCGTGCACGGTAGGTCCGCAGACATACATGCGAAGACGTCGTTGATCAGAGGCTCGGAGGGGACGTATCTCGCGTGAGAGCGTGTCAAACAAGCGCACTTCAGCCATCTCTCACAGGGACCACCGTGCGCGCTTGCTGGCAACGGCAAAGTGCTTCCCGCTTGCCGTTGTGGCTCCGGCGAACAAAGTTCGCGCCATGGCCATGGATCTGATCCGCCGCCCCCGCCGCTTGCGTCGAACCGCCGGCATTCGCGCCCTTGTCGCCGAGAACCGGCTCCTCGTGGAGGACCTCGTGCAGCCTCTTTTTGTCATCGACGGCTCCGGAGAGGGGGAAGCCATCCCATCCATGCCGGGACAATTCCGTCTCCCGATCGAGCACCTGAAGGTGGCGGTGCGTGAACTCTGGTCCCTGGGTATTCGCGCGGTGGCCCTGTTTCCGAGCCTGGAGACGAACCTGAAGGACTCCGAGGGAACGGAAGCACTCAATCCCTCGACGCTCGGGCTGCGGGCGATTCGGGCAGTGAAAGAAACCGTCCCGGAGATGGTTGTGATCACGGATGTGGCCCTCGATCCCTATACTTCGCACGGCCACGACGGCGTGCTTTCTGCGGATGGAACCGAAGTGGAAAACGATCGCACAGTCGAAATTCTCGCGCAGATGGCAGTCTTGCAGGCCCGTGCGGGGGCGGATTTTGTCGCGCCGAGTGACATGATGGATGGGCGGGTTGGCGCCATCCGCGCAACCCTTGATGCTGCCGGCCAAAGCATAACCGGAGTCATCGCTTATTCCGCGAAGTTCAACAGTGCCTACTACGGGCCGTTCCGCGATGCGGTAGGCAGTGCCCAGGCCGCGGGCACCCGTCTGCTCGGCAAGGAAACCTATCAGCTGAATCCGGCGAATGCCCGGGAAGCCGCCCTTGAGGTGGCGTTGGATATCGAGGAGGGTGCGGATATCGTGATGGTCAAACCGGCCGGGCCCTATCTCGACATTGTCCGGCAGACGGCCGAGCGTTCCGCCGTTCCCGTCGCCGCTTACCAGGTAAGTGGGGAATATGCGCAGATCCACGCCGCCGCCGCTGCCGGATGGCTTGACTTGAGACGTTGCCGGGACGAGAGCCTGCTCGCGATCAAACGGGCGGGTGCCGACCTGATCCTGAC
>CAZVQJ010000110.1:0-9588 GCA_964629165.1 uncultured Puniceicoccaceae bacterium | reverse complement strand
TACCTGAAACTACCAGGTACGCTTCTTGTGACGGTTCGCGCGCGAACGCTTCTTGCGCTTGTGCTGCGAGATCTTGCGGCGTCGTTTCTTCCGGAGGTTGCCCATAATTCGAATAGTTTTCTGCTAATTTGGAAAAGCGGTGAGAAAACCTTCTCATGCCCCTCTTTGGCAAGCGTATTTTCCCGATCCGTCCACGGGGTTTGGTTTCCCGTTGAAAGATTGGCTTTTTGAGAGCGATAAGCCGGATTCTGTTCCCCGCACGAAGCGGTTCGGCATTCATTTATCTACGCGACGCACCCGGGACCATTGGACGGGCCGCCCGGTCCCCTATTTCGTCTTGCACCGAAAGGGGTTTACCCTGCCCTGCCGGTCGCCCGACAGGCGGTGAGCTCTTACTTCACCTTTTCACCCTTACCCCACGCAGGCGCGGGGCGGTTTGTTCTCTGTGGCACTAGCCGTTGCGGACGGATGTTGCCGCCTGCACCTCCGCTTTCGCGGAGCATTCTGCCCTGTGGTGTCCGGACTTTCCTCCCACCGCCGAGGCGGCGAGCGAATGCCTGCTCTCAAAAAACCGTTCTCATCCAAGGCAGAATGTCGGGAGCAACGCAAGCGCCACGCTCACGCCCGGAAGAGAAACTGCAGGGATGCCTGCTGGAGCCCGTTTGAATACGGCGAAAGCTCGGTCACGACCTGCGCTGTGCGCAGAAAGGTCCGCAGGCTCGCGGGCAGATCGCCGGGCGGCCAGTGCAGCCACATCGGGTAGAGGGACGGAAGCTCCAGTTGTGCCGCAGCCAAGGGCAGGAAGCCATCGACGAACAAGGTGTCCGCCCTCGGCGTTCCGAAGAGCTTGTGCCAATGAAGATGAAGGATCGTGCGCCGCCAAGTGCCCAGCTTGACCCGCCGGCGATATTCACGGGTGGATTCCGCCTCCTCGCCTGCACCGTCAAATATTTCGAACGCTCGCCGGAGCCGCTCGGGCCAAGTTGGCTCCAGCGTGATGAGCGCGAGATACTGCTGCAATCGACGCCGTGGATGGTTCGGCGGGCGAATCCCCTGCCGGTTCCACTGCGATTCCAGTGATGCATAAACCGCTTCCGCAAAATCCGCCGGGCGGTTTCGCCATTCGTTGAGCGGAAAACGAAGCCCGATCTCCGCCATCACGGCGCGGTTTCGGCGGTAGCCGAGAATCTCGAGAGCGAGCTGGTGGCAGCTTTCGTTCCACCCGAACCCCTCCAGCCGTCTGCGCGCGAAGCCGACCTTCTGGTGCCAGCGCAACGCAGCCGCTTCGCGCAACCGCGCCCGGCGCTCCGGAAGAGGGAGGCGGAGCAAGGGAGCAGCGAGGTCCAACGGGTCCTGGTTTTCAAGAGCGCGAAGTGCGTCACGCACCGCATATTCCTCCAGGCCCTCGCGGATCCGGGGAGCGAGCACGACGGTTGGCAACGCTCGATCCGCAGCGGTCCGGGCGGGTGGCTCATCGGGATCCGGATCGAAGACCACAACGTGCAGGACAACCCCGTCGAATGCCGGGTTTTCGTGGTGGCGGTGCGCCCGCCAGTCCCGCAGGTAAAAATGGACTTCCACGTCACCGAGTACCCGCCGGCCATCAAGCTCGATCTCGGCGCCGAGGAAGTCGGGACCACCGAGCCGATTCCAGCGCCCGGGATGGATAATTTTCACGGGCACCCCGTCAGTCGTCCGGAATCCATCCACCCTGAATTCCCTTCGCAGCCACAGCTTCTGCACAAGGAGTTCCGATACCGCGGTCGGGCCGTAGAGCCCGAGGATCTCCGCCACGCGAGGATGCCCCACCAACCCGGATTTACGATCCTCCATCAACCCTTGCCTCCGTTCCTCCAGGCGGCGTCATTGCGCGACCGATGCCGATCGATCCAGGAGGATGCCTCTCCTTCGATCCGACGAATCCATTCCCGGGTCTCGTCGGCGGAAATCGTTTCTGCACCGTAAGCAACCGCTGACTGCACGAGTGCCCGATCGTCGCTCGCCACCTTCCAACCAGCCGTCGAGGGCGTCCGTGCGAGCAGTTGTTCAATGACGCCATCGGCCGTTGTTCCCCGCGAGGAGAACACCACGGTGAGGGTTTCGCTACCCGCTGGATGTTCGATCGTCATCCGATCCGCACGCCCGTCAAAGACCACCGTGAGGTGCCACCCGAGCTGATCATGGACCGGGCGCAGGCGTTGCACGACCTGCTCGACCGCGGCATCGAGCGCATACGGCAGGAGCGCCCGAACCTCCGGCCATGCATGGGCGAGGTTGTAGCCATCGGCAAGCAGATGTCCGTGATCGGCGGGCGGCATTTTTTGTCCTGCAATGAAGGTTGCGAGTGAATCTGGCCTCACATACCGTCGCGCCACTCTAAAGATTCCCGTCATTCATGGAAGACCCAATTTACGTTATTGGCCACCGCAACCCGGATGCAGACGCCATCTGTTCCGCCATCGGCTACGCTGGCTACAAGGAAGCGATCGGCGAAACCGGCTACGTCGCCGCCCGGTGCGGTAACTCGAACGCCCGGATCGATACCATTCTGCGGTTTTTCGACATGCCGTTGCCCAAGTTCCTCGGCGACGTCACGCCGCGAGTGCGCGATATCATGGTAACCGACGTCAAGAAGGTCCGCACAGACTCGATCTGCGCGGAAGCGCTTGAGCTGATTGACGACTTCGACGTCCGGACATTGCCGGTCGTGGACCACCAGAACCTCCTCCAGGGCATCCTCACGGTCTTCGATCTCGGAGGGTATTTCATCCCAAAACCGAATCAGCCGCGCGCGATGCGGCATGTTTTCACGACGATCAATGACATTGTGCGGGCGCTCAATGCACGTGTCGTGCACGCCGTCGAACCGGACAAGCTGGAGGACTTTTTTGTGCGGGTCGGGGCGATGGACATCCGCTCGTTTGGCTACTTCTACACCGACGACGAGGAACTGGCCCGACAAAGCATCATCATTGTCGGCGATCGCTACGACATCCAGCAGCGGTCGATTCAGCTGGGCGTCCGCATGCTCGTCATCACAGGCGGACTTCCCATCGAGGAAGATGTCGTGAGCATGGCAAAGGAGAGGGGCGTCAGCATTATCAGCAGCCCCATCGACTCGGCGACGACCTCATGGTTGATCCGCAGCGCAGCCCGCGTCGACGGCATGATGCACAGGAAGTTTACCGTCTTCCGTCCGGAGGACCGGGTGGCGATGGTCCGCAAACGGATCGGCAATCTGAACACACCCGCCTATATGGTGGTCGACGATCACAACCACCTCGTTGGGGTTTTTTCGAAAACCGATCTCCTCAAGCCCTCGAAGGTTTCGCTCGTCCTCGTCGATCACAACGAATTGTCCCAGGCCGTGCCCGGTGCCGACCAGGTGAACATTCGCGAAGTGATTGATCATCACCGTCTCGGGAACCCACCGTCCGACCAGCCCGTTCTCTTCATCAACCGCCCGGTCGGCTCAACGTCGACGATCATCGCGGAAATGTATCATCGCGATGGTGTCGAACCCTCCCGTGGTGTCGCCGGAGTTCTCATGGGTGGCATTATTTCGGACACCCTGAATCTACAGGGGCCGACCACGACAGACCTCGACGGACGCCTTCTTCAATGGCTTGAGAACATCGCCGGAACATCGGCAGACGAACTCGCCAGAGCCATTTTCTCGGCCGGTTCGATCATCCTCAGCGATCAGCCGCAAGACGTCATCCGGACCGACATGAAGGTCTATGAGGAGGCCGACGTGCGCTTCTCGGTCTCCCAGGTAGAAGAACTCGGTTTCGACAATTTTCGGGAGCACCACAACCAGCTGGAGACCGCACTGCGAGAGGTGCGGACGGCGGAGGGGCTCTTCTTTGCGGCCCTCCTCGTGACCGATATCAATACCCAGAATTCATGGCTCCTGGTCGAGGGAGATCCGGAGTTTGTCGAACAGATCCGGTATCCACTGAATCCGATCGGCGCTTTCGAACTGTTCGGAATCGTCAGCCGCAAAAAACAAGTGATCCCCTACCTCACAGGTCTCCTCCGCGGCATCTCGCCGGCACCTGTCATGGTCGCATCAACCTCCGACCGCGAAATCGGGGAATAGCGGTTCGTCGGGTTCCATCGAGGGTCTTCCCGCGCATTCCGAACGGCGGATTCATTCTTGCAAGAAAGCCGTTTCTGACGGCACCTTCTGGCTTTCTTCGTGGCTAAGAAACTCACCCCAATGATGCAGCAGTACCTGGAGGTGCGGCGCTCGCTCCCGCCGAACACCCTGCTGCTCTTCCGGCTCGGCGATTTCTATGAGATGTTCGACGAAGACGCCCGCGAAGGCGCCGCCATCCTCGGCATCACCTTGACCCATCGCCAGGGCCAGCCGATGGCCGGGATTCCCTACCACGCCGCTGAGAATTATCTCCAGAAAGCACTCAAGGCGGGAAAAAAGGTGGCGATCTGCGAACAGACCGAGACGCCGAAACCAGGCAAACTCGTGAAACGTGAGCTGACGCGAATCCTCACCCCCGGGACGACGCTCGAAGATCACCAGATCGAGGCCAACACGAATCACTACATCCTTTCGGTCGAGAGCGGCAGGGAGGGCGTGCATGCCGCGTGGCTCGATCTCACCACCGGAACGTTCGAAGTGGCCACGACGGACGATCCGGAATCGCTCCTGAGCGTTTTCACAGCGCTCGACCCTCGAGAGGTGATCGTGCCCGAGACAGATCCTTTGGCCACCGGTTTCGACCTCATGGCGGGCCAGTGGCCGTCATTTGCCCAAGGTTGGAGCCGGTTGCGGGAAAGTCGCCTGGTCACGCCCCAACCGGATTTCCAATACGATCGCCGGGAGGGTGCGCGCCTCGTTCTCGAAACCCTCGGCGTGCTCAATCTCGAGGGTTTCGGGCTGGAAAAGGATTATCCCGCCCTGGGCGCCGCCGGTGCGCTTCTCGCATATGTGACCGAAAGCTTGCGCGCACCCCCGAACAATATCCGGCGGCTCCGGGAGTACCGGCTGGGGGGTACGCTTCTGCTCGATCCCGCCACCCAGCGGAACCTCGAGATCTTCCGCAGCAGCAGCGGCAGCCGCAAGGGAAGCCTCCTCGCCGCGATGGATGCCACCGTGACCGCCCCGGGAGCCCGGCTTCTCGAGCAGTGGTTGAGCGCGCCCCCGCTGGACATCGCCGTCCTCAAAGAACGCCAGCGCGCCGTGGGAGAATTTCTCGAGGCACCGGGATTCGCGAGTGAACTTCAGGAGTATCTGCGCGGCGTGCGGGATCTGCCCCGGATCCTCGGGCGCCTCCGCAACCGCCTGCGCAATCCCCGCGAGCTCGGCGGTATCCGCGACACCCTCGTCCAGATTCCCCACCTGCGCGCGGTCCTTGCCCAGTTCGACGGTCCCACCCTCGGCGCACTCGGGCAGCATGTCCTCGAATTTCCCCCATTGCGGGACCTTCTCTCGCGCGCACTCAGCGACGCCCTGCCGACCCAGTTGAAGGAAGGCGGATTTATCCGGGACAACTATGACGAGGAACTCGATCGCATCCGATCATTGACCCGCGACAGCAAGGAATGGCTCGCCCAGCTCGAAGCGGACGAGATCGCCCGCACGGGCATTCGCAATCTCCGAATCAAGTTCAACGGCGCCTTCGGCTATTTCATCGAGGTGACCAAGAGCAACCTCCATCTCGTGCCGGAGAACTACCTGCGCAAGCAGACCATGACCAATGCGGAGCGGTACATCACACCGGAACTGAAAGAGAAGGAACGCGAAATCCTCAGCGCCGATGAACGGGCCCTCGCCCGCGAGGAACGGATCTTCCGGGACCTCGTCTCCGCTGTTCTCGCCGAAGCCGATGCGATCGAAGCGACCGCCCGGGTCCTCGCTGAAATCGACGTGCTCTGCGGATGGGCGAAACGCGCCCGAGAGTGGAATTATTGCCAGCCCGAACTCGACAACAGTGGCTCATTCGAAATTGACGCTGGACGGCATCCCGTCGTCGAGCAGTCGATGCTCGCCGAGAAACTCGCGGGGATGCCGGGGCAGCACGACTTCGTCGCGAATGACACCGCACTCGACACCGGCGCCGCTCAATTGGCGATCATCACCGGGCCCAATATGGCCGGCAAGAGCACCTATATCCGGCAGGTCGCGTTGATCGCGCTGATGGCACAGGTGGGTTCCTGGGTCCCCGCGAAACGCTGTCACCTCGGGCTCATTGACCGCATCTTCAGCCGGGTGGGCGCGAGCGATGAGCTTTCGCGAGGCAACTCGACCTTCATGGTCGAAATGAACGAGACCGCCAACATTCTCAACCACGCCACCGAACGGAGCCTCATCATTCTCGATGAAATCGGTCGCGGAACCAGCACCTACGACGGCCTCTCGATTGCATGGGCGGTGGTGGAACACTTGCATGGTGACAGGGACCGCGGGCCGCGCACCCTCTTTGCCACCCATTACCACGAGCTGACCCAGATCGATCGCCAATTACCCCGCGTGCGCAATTATTGCGTCGCCGTGAAAGAGTGGAATGACCGCATCATCTTTGTACGGCAGGTCCTTCCGGGAGCCGCGGACCGGAGCTACGGTATCCAGGTCGCCCGGCTCGCGGGACTGCCCGCAAGCGTGGTGCAGCGGGCGGAAACCATCCTCGAAAAACTCGAAGCCGATGATACCTCCCACAACCTGCTGCGCCAACGCATGAAAAGGCACCGATCGGCCACGCACGCGGCCGATCATGACGATCAGCTGAGCCTCTTTTAAACCCGGGCTGTGGACACTTCCGCCGTCCCGGCGCCTCGGCGTTGCCTCCTCCAGGCAAATGGTGGACCCGTAAAATTTCTGTTGTAAGCGAAAAGCGTGCGCTAAAGCATTTGACGTAAGCCCGATCATAAGCAATACACCCTAGTATGCGCCGCAACAAACGCTTACTTCGGGTGTCATGATCTACCACCGCTACGCGAACTCTCTCACTGTCCTACTGACGCTTCAGACACGGGAGCCGTCTGTCCGTAGTGAGGTGATCGCGGCCCTCCGAGCGCAGACGATGCCGAAGTGGCACTGGCGCCTCGTGGTCGTGAATGCGATCCCCGGAAAGGTCATCGAAGGTCTCGAGGAAGCATTCTCCTGGCATCCACGGGCGCTCATCGTGCAGGCCGACGACGAGGGACCCGCCACGTTGACCGCACGAGCCATGCTGGCCTCCCGGACCGATCTGGTGGCGGTTCTCGACGACCGCTCGATGCTCACTCCGGAGTACCTCGACGAGGCGGTTCGGATCGCGGAGAAACACGTCTTCCTCGGCATGTTCGGAGGCATCGTGCGCGCATCGTTCACCCGTCGCCGCCCGACCTGGCAACGCCGCTTTCTGCGCCTCTCGGGAATCCGCCATGTGAACGAAAATGTCAGCATGCAGCAGACCGAACGCCGGAGCATGCCTGCACAGACGGGCTTTGTCGTTCGCCGCGAATACCTCCGCCGGTTCGCTCAGATCATCCTTCGCCACCCTTTCTTTCAGGAACCGGGATTCGCCGGGCATCGTGCCGACTTTGATCTTCGGGCTGCTCTCGCGCGCACCGTTGTGCAGTCCGGGGCAAGCATCGGCCTCTTTCAGGAACTTGTCCTCGACCGCCGCATTCTCCCGCACGATCTCGACGAGCGCGCGATCCAGGAACGGCTTCGCTGCGACGCCTTCTCGCGGGTGATCGAACGTTTCGTCTGGACCGGCATGCTTCCCGAAGTCCTGGAACCGACACGCTGGGAACGTGTCGCCTTGCGCTGGATGCGGATGTGGCAGTTTGGCCGGATTCCCCGTCTCCGCAGCGCTCATCGGCAAGGGGTCATTCAGGCGCTGGACCTGGCGCAACACTTCAGTGCGCGTGTCCCGACCGGCCGCGCCGCCGGGACCAAGACAGTGGCCGCGACTCCCGCCGAACAGCACGCAGGCGCCTGACGACCGATCGCCTTCCCCCTCGTCCGACCTCGCCGATATTTGTCTCATTCCTGACTTGTCGCGGGCGTCTCGCTTTCAACGATCGCGAAAATGACGGAAGAGAACAACCGGTTCCGCTTCGGGGGCGTCGAACGCCTCTATGGACGTGAGGGGCTGCAGGCGCTCTGCACAGCGCAGGTCGCCGTAATCGGCTTGGGAGGAGTCGGCTCGTGGGTCGTGGAATCACTCGCCCGCAGTGGGGTCGGCCACCTTCTCCTCGTCGATTTCGACGATGTCTGCCTGAGCAACACCAACCGCCAGATTCATGCCCTCGCCTCGACTGTGGGTCGTCCCAAGGCCGCTGTCCTCGCCGAGCGCTGCACCGAGATCAACCCGGCGGTGGCGGTCGATGCTCGCAGCCAGTTCTTCACCGCGCGCAACATCGACGAGATCCTCCGGCCGGGAATCGATGTCGTCATCGATGCACTCGATGACGTCAAAAACAAGTGCCTCTTGCTCGCTGAGTGCCGTCGCCGCGGAATCACCATCCTCAGCAGCGGCGGTGCCGGCGGCCGTCGGAATCCTTCCCGCATCGAAGTCGCTGATCTTGCCCGCACCCATGGCGATCCCCTTCTGTCTTCCGTTCGCAAACGCCTTCGGCAGGAATACGGTTTTCCTGCTGAACGGCGCCGAAAATGGAGGATCCCCTGTGTTTTCTCTCCGGAACCTCCGGTCTACCCAGCCTCGGACGGCACCGTGTGCGCGCAACGCGAATCCGGTGCCGCAACCCGCCTGAACTGCGAGGGCGGCTTTGGCACCGCCACCTTCATCACCGGCTCATTCGGCTTCCAGCTCGCTGCCCTCGCCGCGCGGATGATCCTCGAAAAGGCGTCCGTCGGCGCCGTCATGGCCGAGAAATAGGCGCCCGAAGTTCTGAAATATCTGCCCTACGAGGAATCTCTCATCCACCTCCAGAAACTCCCGGACGAAGACGTAGGTCGCGAGGAGGTTGAAGGGATGGTTGAGTGCCTTTCCCGTCGCCGGATCACGCACCGCCGCGAGGCAATGCGTGGCCGGAGGAAGCATCTCTGGCGCGTCGGTTTCGATCAGAAGACGATCGAGAGGAATCGCCCGCAAAGCGGTCTGGTATTTTTTCTTCTGGTGATCCGCGACAACGCCAGAGACCGAAAAATAAGCCCCCAGCCCGGCCAGTTCAGCAATGATTTCGGAGGACGCACCGACCGAATGGATGAGAAATCCCCGCGCCGGCAACGCCTCTTCCCGGAGGACGCCGAGAAGGCATCCCCAGGCGCGAAGACAATGGATTGTCACCGGCAGATTGCGTTCCGCCGCGATCGCCAGCTGGGCGCGAAACACGTCGAGCTGCCGGTCGATATCAGGATTTTCGATCCAGCGGTCCAGCCCCACTTCTCCCACCCCGACGAGCCGGTCTCCGGCGGCATCGAGACGACGTTGCAAATCGTTCAGCCAGTCTCCTTTGGCCGCGTCGATCTTCCACGGATGAATTCCGTAACTCGGGACCACCATCTCCGGCAACGCGCGCGCCCAACTTTCGACCTTCTCCCAATCGTCCGGCGAAGTCCCGTTCACCACGACATGGCGCACGCCGAACTTTGCCAGCTCGGCCATCGCGGCGGAT
>CAZVQJ010000109.1:0-9593 GCA_964629165.1 uncultured Puniceicoccaceae bacterium | reverse complement strand
GCCTTTCTTACCGCTTTTTTCGGGGCAGCGCTCTTTTTCGCCACGCTCTTTTTCGCCACGCTCTTCTTGCCGGCCGACGCCTTCCGCACAACAGAAGATTTTTTCGCGGCGCCTTTTTTCACCGGGCTCTTTTTCGCGACACTCTTTTTCGCGACGCTCTTTTTCGCGACGCTCTTTTTCGCGACGCTCTTTCTTACCGCACCTTTTTTCGCGGCGCCCTTTTTCGCGACGCCTTTTCTTGAGGTGGCCGATTTCTTGACCGACGCGGATTTCGCCGAGCTCTGTTTATTGGCCGGTGCCTTTTTGGCGGCGGCCTTTTTGGCGGACGATTTCTTGGCCGCTTTTTTCGCACTCTTCTTTGCCATAACGCCTTTCGTTTGTGTTAAATCGACGTCGCCGGGAGGATTCTCCAGCAATTCGGACAAAGCCACGCGAACGACTTCCCCCGCGCTCACCGACTGCTTCTTTGCAATCTTCTGCATTTGGGTGCGGGCCGCGGGACTGAGGCGGACGGAAATCTGATGCCGTTTCTCCTTCGAACGCACGGCGCCGGAGCTCTCAATTTTTTCGAGTGCCTTTTCGATAAGAACCCGAAGTGACGGGCCACCCAGACGACGTCGGAGGTTCTCGAGCTCCCGATGAACCGCCGGTTCGATTTCGAAACTGAAAGGTGCCGACGGGGGGACTGATTTATTGGCCATACCTGCTAGGATGTCTGAGGTTTCTGATAACGTGTAAATGTAAACCGATTGGATATTGAGTCTGCGTTATGTCGTTGGCAATGATTTTCCGAGGCTGAAACGAAATCCGTAATCGGAATTTTATTACGATGCCCCGGCAAAAGTCAAACGGAGGTATCGGACGGTCATCTTTTGAGCGTGCACGCCCTCTGCCCTTCCGTATGATCGCTGTTCTTATGATTCACAAAGTGCTCTCTCTCCTCCTCGAAGGCGAAGCTCTCTCGACTGCGCAGATGGCTGTTGTGCTGGGTGTTTCGGCGGCAGAGATCGAGGCTGTTCTGGAAGAACTGCAGGAGCAGCGGACACTGCTCGGCTGGCGCCCGGTGCTCCATCCTGCCGTCGTGGGAGAGAATGTTGTGCGGGCCCTCATCGAAGTTTCGGTTACGCCCGAGCGCGAGGGCGGCTTCAACCGTATCGCGGAGCGGATCGCCCGCTTCGAGCAGGTGGAAACCTGTTACCTCATGAGTGGCGGCTACGATCTGATGGTGGTGGTGACGGGCAAGAACCTGCTCAGCGTGGCGACATTTGTCGCGGAGAAGCTGGCGACCCTCGGCTCCGTGCAATCGACCGCTACCCGCTTCATGCTGCGTAGTTACAAAGAGAGCGGCTTTCTCATCGAAGGCGGAGAAAGCAACGAACAACGTCCCGCGGTCAGCCCCTGAATCGTATTCCCATGACCGACACTGCAAGTAAATGGGTGGCAGACCATGTGCGCACCCTCCCGCGCTCCGGTATCCGCGATTTCTTCTCGATCGTCCAGCAACGGCCGGAAGCGATCTCCCTCGGCATCGGGGAACCGGATTTCGTGACGCCGTGGAACATCCGGGAGGCGGCGATCTTTTCCCTCGAAAGGGGGCGCACGAGCTATACCGACAACCTTGGTCTGCTTGCCTTTCGCCGCGCTGTCTGTGAATACGTGGAGCGCATCTTCGACCTCAGCTACCGCCCGGAAACGGAGTGCCTTATCGGGATCGGCGTGAGTGAAACGCTGGATACAGCGCTCCGCGCCATTATCAACCCCGGGGACAAGGTGCTCTACCATGAGCCGAGTTATGTCAGCTACATGCCGAGCATTCGCCTCGCCGGAGGGATTCCGATCGCCGTTCCGACGCGGGCAGACAACGCTTTTGCCCTGCGCGTAAGCGACCTCGAAGCGGCGTGGGAGCCGGGGGTCAAGGCACTCATTCTCAATTTTCCGACAAATCCGACCGGCGGCGTCGTGGAAATCGAACGGCTCGCCAGGATCGCACGGTTTTGCATCGAGAAGGACATCCTCGTCCTCAGCGACGAAATTTATGCCGAACTCACCTATGAGGGCGAACACCGGAGCATCGGAACCTTCCCGGGGATGCGCGATCGCACGGTGTTCCTCCACGGGGTTTCGAAGGCCTTCGCGATGACGGGGTTCCGCCTCGGGTATGCGCTGGCGCCGAGCCCGATCATCGAAGCGATGATGAAGGTTCACCAATACGCCATCATGAGCGTCCCGATCTTTACCCAGGAGGCCGGGATCGAGGCGCTCCGCAACGGCGATGAGGCCGTCCTGCGCATGCGGGAGTCCTATCAGCAGAGGCGCGATTTCATCGTTCGTCGATTCAACGAAATTGGTCTTCCCTGCCATCTCCCGCAGGCCACCTTTTATACCTTCCCCAGCATCGCGGCGACCGGACTCGATGAAGTCACCTTCGCCCGGCGCCTGCTCGAGGAGGAGAATGTCGCGATGGTCCCCGGCACCGCCTTCGGCCCCCACGGCGCCGGGTTCCTGCGCGCGAGTTTCTCGACGAGCTACGAGAAGATCGAAAAGGCGTGCAATCATCTCGAGCGTTTTGTTGATCGACTCACGACGGCGTCCTCCGCCTGATGATTCGAACCATGCGTCCACGAGCCGCCATTCCCACCGTCGCCCTTGTCGGGCGCCCTAACGTCGGCAAGAGCCGGATCTTCAACCGACTCATCCGGCGCCGCCTGGCGATTGTGCACGACCAGGCGGGGGTTACCCGGGACGTGAACGCCAGCACCGTCGACGACCGCTACACCCTGCTCGACACCGGGGGTATCGGGCTGGTGGTGGACATGGACCACCAGAAGCTGATCGCGGCAGCGGAGGAACAGGTCTGGCTGGCGGTGGAAGCAGCGGATGTCATCTGCTTTATTGTCGATGTCAAAGAGGGCCTCGTTCCGCTCGACGAGACGATCGCGGAAAAGTTGCGCACTGCCGGGAAGCCGGTCCTGCTGATCGCCAACAAGGCCGATAACGAGCGCGAGGAAATGGGTGCGACGGAGTTCGCCGATCTCGGCTTCGGAGACGCCATCTGCCTCTCGGCGGAACACGGTCGTGGTGAAGATCTTGTGCGGGCGGCGATCGAAGGGGCTCTCGGGCCGGCACCGGACAGTCCCGCCGCAGATCCTGAAGGCGAACGGACTCCCATCGCGGTGGTGGGACGGCCCAATGTAGGAAAATCGAGCATCATCAACCGGCTTCTCGACGATCAACGACTGGTCGTGAGTGAGGTCCCGGGAACGACCCGGGATGCCGTCGCGCTGGATCTGGATTACAAGGCAGCCAGCGGAGAGACCTGGCCGTTCCGGCTCACCGATACCGCCGGTCTGCGTCGACGCGGAAAAGTCAGCCATGCCGTCGAGTATTTTTCTTCGATGCGTTCCAAGCGGGCCATCGAACTCGCCGAGATCGTATTCCTCGTCCTTGACGCGGAAACCGGCGTGACGCGGGCGGACAAAGCGCTCGCCGGGGACATTCTCGAAGCGGGACGCTGCCTCGTGATCGTGGTGAACAAATGGGACATCGCCGTGCAGCGTTTCCGGGAGGAACCGGTCGCGGGTTACGACAACATCCGGCAGTTCCAGAAGTCGTTCGAGGAAGCGGTCCGCAAAGAGTTCTTTTTCCTTCCGGAGAGCCCTGTGCTCTTCGTTTCTGCGCTGACCGCATTGAACCTCGGTGATTTGCTCGGCACCGCTCGAAAAGTGCGCGCGCGGGCCGGAGAAGTTCTTCCGACACCGAAGATCAATCAGCTGCTCGAACGGCTTCTCACCAAGCGCCCTCCCAATTTCGTGAAGAACCGGCGCTTCAAGATCTACTACGCGACGCAGACCCGCAACCTGCCGTTCTCGTTCCGCCTCTTCTGTAATCGGGCGACGAAACTCGAGGAATCCTACCGCCGCTACCTCGAAAAGGCGTTCATCAGCGAGTTCGACCTCGGCGGCTGCCCCTTGCGCTTTGAGCTCCGGGGCAAACCGGTCCGCTACGCCGAGCGCGGCCGACGATGACGATGGCACCGGTTCGCGTGGTTTTCATGGGCTCCGATCCGATTGCCCGGCCCCTTCTGGACGCCCTTCCGGGGATCGACCGAAGAATCGAGATGGTCGGCGTCGTGACACAACCGGACCGGCCCCAGGGGCGCGGACAGCGGACGGTACACAACCCGATCAAGCAATGGGCGCTCGAGCAAAACCTCCCTCTCCGGCAACCGGAAAGGTGCGGGTCGGCTGAAGAGACGTGGCTTCAGGAGCAGCGGGTGGATCTCGTGCTCGTGATGGCGTACGGCCAGATCCTGAAATCTTCTCTGCTCGAGATTCCGTCTCTCGGCGTGTTCAACCTGCATGCCTCGCTTCTCCCCAAGTTGCGCGGAGCTTCGCCGATTCACACCGCGATTGCGAGCGGAGAGACCGTCACCGGTGTCTCCTTCATGCGGATCATCCCACCACTGGATGCAGGCCCTTGCAGCGACCGGGAAACGGTGCCGATCGCACCGACAACGACGTCAGCTGACCTGATCCGGTCCCTCGCGGGGGCGTCAGTTCCTCTCGCAACCCGTGCCCTGCCTGCTGTGATCGACCGTTCCGCCCGGTTCGTGGAACAGGACCCAAACCGCGCGACCTATTGTCGACGCATCTTCAAAGAGGACGCCCTTCTCGATTTTGAGGCGCCCGCCGATGTGCTGGATCGGAGGATACGGGCCTTTCAACCGTGGCCGGGAGCGGTTTTCAGCTATGCGAACACCCCTTTAAAGATTGGCCGCGCCCGACCCGCCGACGGATTCGGAGCTGCGCCGGGTACCCTTTCCCTGAATGACGATGAATGCAGGATCGCCTGCGGTGTGGGTTCGCTCCAGATCGAGCTTCTTCAACGACCGGGAGGTCGCATGCTTCCCGTCGGCGAGTTCCGGCGCGGTTTTCCTCTCGAAGACGGCAAGCAGATCCCCAGTCACCCGCTCGCCCCCCTCGTCGCCAAGCGACCGTTTCCCTGGAAATGGCGTCCGGGAGATGCGATCGAAGGGGACGACCCGCTTTGACCGCAGGCCGACATCGCACCCACGAAACTCGCCACTCGCCGCCTGCGCCATTGACCGTGGGAAAACGGCCTTCCATAGTGATCCGATGATTCGGCGATCCGCACTCCTGATAATGCTTCTGGCAGGGGCTTCAGCTTTCGCGCAACCGAACTCCACGTCCGTCCGCCTGGCCAACATGGAGCAGGATATGCGCATCCTGCAGCAGCAACTCGGTTCCCTCCGTATCGAGCTCGAGGCGGCGATGCGGGAGAATCAACAGTTGCGGCAGGCCGTCGAGCAGCAGCTCTCCCAGGGCCGCCAGCAGTATGTCACGGCCAACGACCTGAACCGGCGCCTCGCCAGCCTCACCGCCGACCTGCAGCGCACCCTTTCGGAAAACCAGAAGGCCACGATCAACCAGGTCGGGGCACAGGTCGACAATCTCGCCCAGCAAACGCAAAAGGCGTTGGAGGCCCTTGCCGAAAGCGTCGAAGCCCGGCCACAAATCACCGCGCCTCGGGCATTCAACGAGAACTTTCCCAAAACCGGGATCAGCTACACGGTGCGTCCCGGTGATTCGCTCGGCAAGATCGCCCGCGAAAACAATTCGACGATCGACTGGATCCGGAATGCGAACCAGATCGCCGGTGACCTCATCTATCCCCAGCAACAGCTGTTCATCCCCCAGAGAAACTGACGCATGGCGAACTCGAAATCCCGCCTCGGCCGCGGATTGCAAAATCTCATTTCCGGGAGCGTAAGCTCGCCTGCCAAGAAGGACCCGCCCCCCAGGAAGAACGCCCGCAAGGCGGCGGTCCGGAAGACGGCGGAGCCGAAAAAGAAAACGCCTCCCAAACCGCGTGCGGCAGCTCCGAAAAAAGGGCCGGCGCCAGCGGCGGAAGAGTCGGCACGAGCGACCCCTTTGGAGTCGCAGAAACCGAAGGACCAAGCGGAAGAATCCCGCGGCGGGCTGCGTGAGATCGCCGTCAAGGATGTGGTCCCCAATCCACACCAGCCGCGAAAGGATTTCGATGACACCAGAATCACGGAGCTCGCGGAGAGCATCCGCAGCGAAGGGTTGATACAACCGATCGTCGTGCGGCAGGTCGGTGAGCAATACGAACTGATCGCCGGAGAACGCCGCTGGCGGGCCTGCCGAATGCTGAAGATGAAACGCATTCCGGCCCGGATTCTCGAGACCACCGAGTCTTCCAGTGCGGTGATGTCGCTGATCGAAAACCTCCAGCGGGAGAACCTCAACCCGATCGAGGAAGCGCTCGGCTATGCGAGCCTCATGGCCGACTTCGATCTTACGCAGGAAGCCGTCTCCGAGCGGGTGGGCAAGGCTCGTGCATCCGTCGCCAACAGCCTTCGCCTTCTCCAATTCGACAAGGAAATCCAACAATACATTTCAAAACGCCTGCTTTCGTCGGGACACGCCAAGGTCCTCCTCGGGCTCGAATCCCAGGATGCCCAGTCTCTCGTCGCCCGCCAGGTGATCGAGCGGCAACTGAGCGTTCGCGAAACCGAGAAACTGGTCCAGCACCAGAAACGAGGGGCCTCGATTCACTCGCCGACCACCGGCCGGACCGTCCCTGCGGACGAACAGGCCGCCCTCGCCGATCTCGAAAAACGGCTGACCCAATCCCTCAGCACGCGCGTCGAGCTGCGACACAATCCTCGCAAGGGCAAGATTCTCATCGAGTATTACGGGAACGACGACCTCCACCGCATCCTCGAAAGAATCGGGGTCTCCCTCTGATCCGGGCGATACCCCGGGCACGCGAGCTTGGCCCAATCCCCGGCGAAAACCCCTTGACGCGCTCGGTTCATTGAGCCCTACTTCCGAGCTTCGATTTCCTTCTGGGCTCAGGTGGTGGAATTGGCAGACACGCTGTCTTCAGGCGGCAGTGCCTTCGGGTGTGCGGGTTCAAGTCCCGCCCTGAGCACCATCTTCAATGGATCCTGCCGTCTCCCACGGGAACGGGAGTATACCCAGACTCGTCAGCGTTCGCCGTCAGGTTGCGGTTGAATCCAGATCACCGATGGAAGGTTCAGGCGCACCCGGCGGAACCTTTCAACCAGGATGCGGAAGGTCTTGTGGTCCCGATACCACTACCATTCCCAGATCTATCTACCGCTTTCACAGCGACCGACAGGCTCCAAGCGGGGACGCATCCTCACCGCTCTGCGCGTCACCCTCAAGTATCCATCCATTCTGAGAACATCGTGGTTCTGGGACCGGACTCTGAAATCGATACGCCTTCGCCTTCCGGGATCCAACCGATTGCAGTGAACAGGAAGGCGCTTCCCGACCGCGTATTTTCTCCTTTCTCCTTTTTCGCAGAACAATAATTTCTGCCGCTCTTTCGAATCCACCAGAGGCCCGCATGCCGGCTTGTCTGATGCAGCGCCAATATAGCCTGCATCGAGGTCAAGGCAGAGATCTGCGCGGGCCGCCATGCATACACATGAGCATGCCGCCCCGACACGATGGCCTGGAAGGGCGCCTCCGACCCCGCCGGTTACTGGAATTCCTGGGGGCTTCAGATACACTGGATTCGATGAAGCTCTCTTCTGCGCCCCCTATGGCAGGTAGCGGGGCCTCTTCGCACAATTTCGGATGAAAGAACTCACCGGCATTACAGTCTGGACGATCGGCCACTCGACGCGCGCTTGGGATGACTTTGTGGAAATCCTGCACGCGCACCGGATCACATGCGTGGCAGACGTGAGACGCTTCCCGGGATCGCGGAAGTTTCCCCATTTCGGTGCAGATGCGATGGCGCGAATACTGCCGGAAAAGGGGATCGAATACCTCCCCCTTCCGGCGCTTGGAGGCCGACGCAAACCGCGGCCTGATTCGCCGAACATGGCGTGGCGGAATGCCGCCTTCAGAGCCTATGCAGACTACATGGAAACAGAGGAATACCACATTGGCAGGCGCACACTGGTGCATGTGGTCCGCCGCATCCGCACAACGTTACTCTGTTCTGAAGCTGTTTGGTGGCGATGCCATCGCGGCCTCATCGCCGATGATCTCAAGGTGTCGGGGGCTGAAGTCCTCCACATCACAAGCCGCTCCCCACCAACCGAACATCCCTACACTTCGGCCGCCCGCATCGTCCAGGATCACTTGACGTATCAGGCGTCTCACGAAGCTCTCTTCAATCCCCCTCCTACGAGCGATCCTCGCGTCGGAACTGCCGGAACATCGCCGGGAACCTGATCGCGGCAGGCTTTCTCAAGAGGTTGTCCGCCTCCGTTAACCATTGAGGCACGGTTTGCGAGGGCCCCGATCTCGCGCCGCTGCCGACTGGTTGACGTTGGGGCATTCTGTAGCTTAAATTGCGAAATGAGCGAACGAGAAACCCACCGGCAGTTCCCCATCGACGACAACGTGAGAATCGGGCATGTTCATCTGAAAGTGGCTGATCTTGAGCGCGCCCTCGATTTTTACAGCGATGTTCTCGGGTTTCACATCACGCAGCGTTACGGGGAGCAGGCGGCATTCGTGGCGGCGGGCGATTATCATCACCAAATCGGGCTGAACACGTGGGAGAGCGCGGGCGGTTCTCCGCCGCCGCGTGGCTGCACCGGGCTTTATCATCTGGCGATCCTCTATCCTTCGCGGCCCTTGCTCGCCGATGCGTTGAGACGGTTGGAGGAAGCAGGCGTAGGGCTGGACGGGGCCTCCGATCATGGCGTCAGCGAAGCGGTCTACTTGCGTGATCCCGACGGTAACGGGCTCGAACTTTACTGGGACAAGCCGCGCGAACTTTGGCCAATCTCACCAGACGGTCGTTTGCAGATGTACAGTCGACCTCTCGATCTCGAAGATCTTCGGAGTGAAACCCAGGAGGAGGCACCCAGACGTTCCCCGGAAAAACTGAAAGCACTCGATCGGTGGGAAAACGAAGGCGGAGCGGCGCCACCTCCCGAATACAATCGTGCCTCGAATCCCGAGGAGATGCACGCGCCCGGCGACAGGTAGTGAGAAGACTGAACGATGCGCCACGTTGACGACGGATCGAGACGACCAGCCATTCCGATCCAACACGAATCTGGCAAGCCGCCTACCGACGGGCGGCCCTCAGCTGTTCTGATCGCGAAGAGATTTCAGAGCACCTCCCCAGGCGACGAGCTGATCAAGCATCTCCTGAACGGAGCCCTCGTGACGTGCGTGCGGCGTGAATTTGCTGAAGTCTTCAAAGTCCGCAAAGAGTGAGAACATCACCTGGTTGCGCACATGGGCCATCTGCAATTCGCTCGCTGCGAGGCGTAGTTGCTCGACCGCCCTCGCACCGCCCGCACTGCCGTAACTGACGAAGCCGGCCGCCTTGTTGTTCCATTCGGCGTAGAGGAAATCCAACGCGTTCTTGAGCGCCCCCGGAATCCCGTGATTATATTCGGCAGTCACAAAAACGAAGGCATCGAAAGATGCCACCTTGGTGGCCCAGGCCTTCGTATGCGGCTTCGAATACTGCCCCATCGACGGAGGCACCGGTTCATCGAGAAGCGGCAGGTTGAACTCCTTCAGGTCCACCAGCTCGAACTGGGCATC
>CAZVQJ010000108.1:0-9619 GCA_964629165.1 uncultured Puniceicoccaceae bacterium | reverse complement strand
TGCAAGGAGACCGAGTCCGGTCGCGATTCCGATCGGTTCGCCCAGCAGAAGGAGCAGGACGACCGGGCCCATCAGGAGGGCGAGGACGGAAGAGGCCAGAAGGACGACAGTGCGAACGCTCACTTTCATACCGGTGCAGAATTGGAGGCCGGCTCGGCGGCCTTTTGTGAACTGCCGAGGAATATCTTCACCTCGGCATCGGTGCCCTGGAGGAGTTTCATTGCCCGGCGGATGGCCTTGGCGGTGGAAAGGGTAGGATTTCCGGGATCATCAACAAAGACATGTTCTTCACCTACGGAAGTCAGCAAGCCGGAGTTCTCAAAAACCTTCATCGTTTCGGGGCGGACTTCGCTGATGAGAAAGTGACGATTCCCGTGGTGAAGGGAGCGGGCGAGGTTTTCGAGCGCGAGAATGCTGGTGGCATCGAGGTGATGAGCGTTGCGCATCTTGAGAATGACCACTTTGAGATTTGGTTTGGCCACCGCCCGTCGCATCTGCTCGTGGAAGATTTCCGCCGCGCCAAAGAAGAGATCGCCTTCAACATGCACAATGGAGACTTCGGCGGCGTCGTGTTCATCATCGTCCTCGGAGACCGGAATTCCCTCTGCCGTGAACTCCGTCAGCTCCGGTTGCGCCGCCTTGCGCAGGAAGAGGAGAATGCTCACACCGACGCCGAGAATGATCGCAAAATCGAGCCGCAGGAGAAGGGCGGAGGCGAAGGTGGTGAGAAAGACAATCCGGTCGCTTCGCGTGGCGTTGCAGACCACGCGCAGGATGTGTCGATTGAAGAGCGAGAGACCGATTGCGATGACGATCACGCCAAGAACGCTTTCCGGAATAAAGGCGGTGAAGCGGCCGACGAGGAACACGCCCGCGATGAGCAGCATACCCGAAATGATGCTGTAAAGCGGAGTGTTGGCACCGCTCTTGAAACCGAGTTGTGAACGTGTGGCGGAGCCGGATGCGGGCATTCCCTGGCCGAGCCCGCACGCAATGTTGGCGATGCCCAGCGCGAGGATCTCCTGGTTCAGATCAATTTTGGAGCCGGCCTCTGCCGCCAGCGTCTTGCCGATGGAGGAGCCTTCGAGGGTGGAGAGAAAGGCCATCACCAACGCAACCAGCGCGACGCTCTCGATCAGTTGGCGGGAGAACGGAGGCGGTGTGAATTGCCAGGATCCGGCGGAGACGGAGCTGAGGGTCAGGACCGGCCCCCAGCCTTGCGCGGACGCGAGTGCGTTGACCCCGATGCCGGCGAAGGACATCACGATCAGTGTGATGGCGACGTTTGGCAGGCGGGAAAAGCGCCTCTGGATGATCAGATAGAAGAGCCCGGTCGCGACGGAGAGCCCGACCGTTGGCAGGTGCGAGGAGGGGAGGTTCTCGAAGGTGAGGACAATGTCGTCGAAGAAGGAGGTCCCGGGCGGACGATCAAAATCGAATCCGGCGACTTTCTTCACCTGATTGAGAATGATATAAAACGCCGCCGCAGTGATGTACCCGGCGATGACGGATCGAGAGACATATTGGACAAGTGACGCCACCTTGAGCAGGGCGCCGAGAATCAGAAAAACGCCCGATAGGACGACGACTAGCGGAATCACGGCCGCCCGTTCGTCGGCTTCGACCATGCCAAGGCCGAGAAATCCACCGAGGATCATGACGGCGGTAGCATTTGTGGGACCCGCTGCAATGAACTTCGAGCCGGACCAGAGGGGGGCCGTAATTGCCGCGATGGCACCGCCGAAAATCCCGTATTCGATGGGGAGGCCGGCGATAGCCGCATAGGCTATGCACTGGGGGAAGCTGAGTAGGGCAACGTTCAGACCTGCACTGAAATCACCCCGGAGGGCACCCATATCGTAACCGCGTAACGCTGTGACGATGGGAAACGCGCGAAGATGGCTCCGTTGCGAGAGCCGTTGGGCGGTGGAACGGGTTTTTCTGAGGAACGCCAATGCCGGAAGGTGTGAGCGATGCGGTGCGCCCTATTGGAAGTGATTGGGTGCCTCCGCGTAAAGTCTTTAGGTGCCGTCAAGACCGCAACCGGAGACATGAAAAAAGCCACTCCGGGAGGAGCGGCCTGAAAAAGTATCAAAGCGACCGGCGCCGTTGCCTCAGTCGTCGTAGGAGCGTCGACTGCCTCCGTCGGAGTCCCGTCGTGGGCGTCGATCCCCGAAGCCGCCTTCGCGTCCACCGCGGCCACCACTGTAGCCACCTCGTCCGCCGCCGCCGTAACCGCCACGTCCACCGCCACCAAAGCCACCTTCGCGCCCGCCGAAGCCGCCGCGCCCGCCACCGGGATTCAAGCGTGGAGCGGCGCGGGGACCACTGCGAAAACCGCCGCGACCTTCGCCGCCGCCGCCGGAGCGTTCTTCCCTCGGGCGGGCGATACTCACGCGCAAATCGCGTTCGTTAAGAATATGCCCGTGAAGCCTTTCGATCGCTTGCTGGGCTTCGTCCTCGGTCGCCATCGTTACAAACGCGAATCCCCGCGGACGGCCCGACTCATGATCCCGGGCGTAGTAGATATCTTCGACAGTGCCCACTTCCTCGAACAGGGCACGAATGGTCTCCTCGGTCGCCTCGAAACTGATATTGGCGACGAACAACTTATTTGGCTGCATCTGACTGTTCTGAAATCCGCCTGATCGCACGTTCGATGTTTCCGACCGCCGGATTTCAAAACTGTCCCTAACCGTAGGTATCTGACAATTTACCACCCGAACGCGCCCACTCATGGCGTCTAATCCAAAGGGTGGCAACCGTGCTGGCATCACGCCCGCGTGTCAATCGGTTTTGCCCTCCTCCGGGCGGTAGCGCGATTGTAACTTGAATCGTGTGCCCCCCCCTTCCCACCGGGGGCCGATCGTCTATTCGGGAGCCACCTCCTCTTCAGTCCAGGCATGAGACGCTCCGCCATGAGCATGAAACTGGCTGGGAGAAGAACCGGTCGACTGCCGAATCTCCCTGCTGAGAGCCGCCGCGCAGATAGCATGTCCGGGCACCGTAGCTGGGTGAGCGGGCGCTTCCGGTTGCGCGTCCTCGAGGCGTTCTGTCCCGGGGCGGACCCGTGGCTTTACAACAATTGTGACTTTCGCTAGCGAGAGGACATGGAATTGAATCCCGCCAACATCCAGTACCCGCCATTCTCTCTTGAGCGGCTCCTGACGACCTGCTTCGGCCCGGGCGCGGGCGAGCGCATCTGCGTGCTCATCGACTTGCCTGATCCGGCGGAAATGAAGGATTTTGCGTTTCTCGAGAATCCTCGGCTATCGATCCAGAATTACGGGCACAAGGTGTTTTACGAGGGGCTTCGCAACGGGGGACTCAAGGCCATGAACTACCGGGGAGGGGAGATCTTCGCCTACCGGGAGACGGGTGGTTCGAACCTCGATATGGAGGATGCTTGCTTTGCCCCGGACGGCCGGGAGCTGAGCCTCGATCGTGATGTCTATCCGCATTACGATATGATCCTCGTGGTCTCCACCTTTTCCGCGACCGCGCCGCTCACCGCGAAGGCAAAGCAATTCGGCTTTCGCGGGGGGACGCTCCATGGGCTCAATCAGATCATTGTGGATACGGGGCTTTCGGTGGATTACCAACAGGTAAGTGCCAATACGGAGGCGATCAGGAGGGGCCTGACGCGGGCCGATTGGTTTGAGATCGACTTTGAAGTGGAGGGTGTCACGACCACGCTCCGCCTCCTGACGGATGGTCAGGAAGCCCAGAAGAGCCACGGGCTGTGTCCTCCGGGGGAGCCGGATGTCGCGAATCTTCCGGCGGGGGAAGTCTATTTTGTGCCGGAGGGAGCGGAGGGACGTTTTCCGTTCAAGTATGATGAAGAGACGCTCGGCCTCCTCACCGTCGAGGCCGGCAAGGTCGTTCACAGCCGTTTGATTTATGGCGATTATTCGAGGATCGATGAGCACAACGCAAAGCTGGCGGACGACGCGATGACGGGAGCGATCGGTGAGCTCGGCTTCGGTACACAGGTGCTTCCTTTCAGCGGTCGGGATATCCAGGACGAGAAAATTCTCGGGACCATTCATGTCGCGACCGGACGCGATGACCATCTCGGCGGCAAGATCACTCCCGATCTGTTCAAGGACCCCCGGAACTCCTCGCACGACGATGTCCTCTATGCGCCGCACAAGACGCCGGAGATCCGTATTCCCGAAGTGCGGATGCACAGGAATGGAAAAACGGCCGTCCTTTTTACCCACTATCAGCCTGCACCGTTCGTCCTCGATCTGCTTTCCGATGCGCGCACACCGGTGTCGGTAGGCTGATTCTCCGGGCGATCGGGCTGCCACCTTTGCATGCGTGTTGTGGACTACGAGTCGGACCGTCTTCTCGACGAGTATCTTCTGTTTCATTACGGCGAAGATGCCGTCTTGTTGCCCTGGCCGGAAGGACCTCGGGAGTCCCTGCGCTTTCCGGTGCGTTGCGTGGAAGAGACCTTTGATCCGGGGTTGATCACGGCAGAGGCACGCGCTCTCGATGTCGGTTGTGCGGTCGGCCGGTCGACCTTCGAGCTGTCACGGCGGTGCGGGCATGTGGTCGGGATCGATTTCTCGCATCGCTTCATTGAAACAGCGCGGCGTTTGGCGGCGGGGGAGGAAGTAGCCTACAGGGTGCAGGAGACCGGATCGCTCCACCGGGCGCAGTCGGCTCGAAGACCGGACGAATGCCATCCCGAGCGGATCACTTTCGAAGTCGGGGATGCGCATCAATTGCGAGCGGATCTGGGCCGGTTCGATCTCGTCCTCGCCTGCAATCTCCTCTGTCGGATGCGGGAACCCCGGCGGCTGCTGCGCAGCTTAGAACGTTTCGTTTTGCCCGGAGGTCAGCTCGTGCTGTCGACGCCGCACAGCAGGCAGGAATACTACACACCCCAATCCGAATGGCTCGTGGGCGATGACCCGGTCCACTCACCGCTGGAGACCATCCGGGGGGAGTTGGAACCTCATTTCGAGCTGGCAAGACAGCTGGATCTGCCTTTCCTTATTCGCGAGCACCGCCGGAAGTTCCAATGGTCTGTTGCCGAAGCGAGCATCTGGAGGCGCCTCGGTGCCCCCGCGATCAACTGACCCGGGGCATCGCCACCTACATGAAGCCACCAATGAATCGTGTTCTCCTCTGCCTTCTCGCGGTCACCCTCGGTGGTTGTCTGCATGTGACGACGGATCCGATCCGGGTCGAGCCGATCTATATCGAGATTACTGTCAATCATCGTGTGCAGGAGGAGCTCGATGATATTTTTGCGGAGATCGATCAAGCGTCCACGACCACTTCGTATGAACCTCTGGAGGAAACATCCCGATGAACAGAATGACTTTTATTCGCATCCTTTTTGTTGCCTGCACCGGCCTGCTTTTCAGCCTCTCGGGACTCCATGCTCAAGATGCTGCGGAACGCATCCGCCAGCGGCTTCCTGATATCGATACTCTCAAGGCGGCCGGGGTCATCGGTGAGACGAGTGACGGAATGGTCGCTGCACGGGCGATTCTGAACGAAGACCAGGAGGCCATCATCGAGAGCGAAAATCGGGATCGCCGGGAGCTTTACGCGATCGTGGCGCGCCGCAGTGGGGTGAGTGTTGAAGAGGTTGGCAAACAGCGTGCGCTGACCATCGCTCGTCAGGCGAAGGCCGGGGTATGGCTGCAGGATGCGCGCGGCAGTTGGTACCGGAAGGGGCAGGAGCGCTGATTCAGGAGCTGCCCCCGTTGCGGGGATCGAGCGTGGAGGGACCCTGGTCGCCGGCCACTTTGTGATAGCGGCCAGTCAACTTGTCGCGTTCGTATTTGGTGAAACCCTTCTCGGCGATGTTGCGGTTGTCGAGTTTGGAAGCCGTCGCTCCGGGGGTGTAACGGGTTCCGAGATTCGGTGTCTGCGGAATGCGTCGGACGGGTTCACCCGTTTCGGGATGTTTCTTCAGGGGTTCATCCTGCATGGATTGCTGGATCTCGAACCGTTCACCGGGCTGCGCGTCCTCCCGGATAACCTCGTAAACGTATATCGGCACGCAGAGAAACTTGGGAATTAGGTGCGAGGAGAGCAAGTGTTGAGACGATATGGCCTATAGGCTTCGCGTGCATTCGCTATCGTCATGACATCTGATCCATTGCCAGCCATTGCTGCCAACGTGACACCGGCCGATCACCCTGTGGAGGGTCGCCCGGTGCTTTCCTGGCTCGTCTGCGGACTCCTCGGGATCGGTTGCTACGGCGGAGCGTTCGGCTTTGGCTTGAACTCCGCTGGTGGATCCTCGTCTCTTCCGTTGATCTGGCCGGGGGCGGGTCTCGGGCTTTTCATTGCCTACCGGTGGGGGGCTGCTGCAGCCGGCCTTGTGGGGGTCACCGCTTTTGTCCTCGCGAGCTATGTGTTTTCCTCGCCGTTGGCCGGGGCGGGCCATGCTGTCGCGTATGGAGGGGCGGCCTTTCTGGCTTCGTGGTTTTTGCGGCGGCGATCGTTCGGCACGGGTCTGGAGCATCTGCGCGACGTTTTTCGGTTCATTGCGATCGGAGTCGTCCTCGCCTCTCTGTGGAGCGCTTTCTGGACGGCGGCAGGCCTTGTCGCGAGTGGCCATCCGGCGATCGAGGGAACCTTTTCCGAAACCTTCGGCTCGCTCTGGCTGGCGGATGCCCTCGGCACGCTTGTCATGGCGCCGGTCCTGTTCGTGTGGTCGACATCGTCCCGTCTCGGGTGGAGAAAGCATCCACCGCTCGAGGTGCTCCTCTGGATGGGGATCCTGATTGCGTTGAACGGGACCGTCTTCCGGTTCTGGGCGCCCCTCGACACCCTGCGCTATCCGCTGGAACTGGCCGTGTTCCCGGTTCTGATCTGGGGCGCGGTTCGCTTTGGGCAGCGCGCCACGACGGCGGGAATCATCATCACGACGCTCCTTGCGGTCTGGTCGATGGATGGGACTGCCCCGGGCAATGGCGTAGGGAGCGGCAGTGTCTCCATGTGGGTCTTTGTCGGGATCATCGCGAGCACTTCGATTCTACTGGCCGCCGCCTTTGCGGAATACCGCAACCGCGAAGAGGAAATCCGGATGAATGAGCAACGCCTGCGCGCGTTTGTACGGGCGATTCCCGACCTTGCTTTTGTCATTTCGGATTCCGGTTGGTACCTCGATGTCTTTGCTCCCCGCGCCTCCGTCTTCAGTGAACGGGCACAGATGCTGAAGGGGCGGCGGCTACATGATATTTATCCCGATTCGTTGCAAAGGCAGTTCCTGAGGGTCATCAACGAGGTCCTCGATAGTGGCGAAGTGCGTGTTTGGCGCTACGTCATGGACTTCCGCGGAAAACCGCACTGGTTCGAGGGAAGAGTGGCTCCGATGGAACCGATCGACGGGCACCCGCGGAGCGTTTTCTGGGTCGCCTATGATATCACGGAGAGCCAGCGGGCGAATGCTGCCCTGCGCGAGCGGGACCGGCTCCTGCAGGCGGTGACGGAGGCGGAAGCGGTGCTCCTGAAGACACAGGATTATCAGACCGGAATTCGGCGAACTCTCGAAATCATCGGGCAGGGAATGGGTCTGGATCGCATTCAGGTCTTCCTCTTGCGTTCTTCCGCGGGATCAGAAGACCTTCGGGCGGAATTCCTCTGGAGCCATCGTGCGGAGGCCGAACCGATGGGGTCGGGGGGGGGAGGCGTCGTTCCCATTGTGATCACGGAAGCGGAATTCAGGGGACCCTGGGCGACCCTGCGCAGTGGTGCGACCTGGAGTATGCGCAACCGGGCGGACGCACCTGCGAAGATCAGTGCAGATTTGCCTTCGAACGTGACAATGAGTTCGCTCTGGGTGCCCATCTTCGTGGATGAGCAGTTCGCCGGAGCGATCGAGTTTTCTGTCTTCCGCGAGGTGACTCGCTGGAACGACAATGCGCGTGCGGTGCTCTCGTCGCTCGCTGGAAGCGTGGGTGGATTTATCGAAACGAAGCGGATCGAGGACGCGCTCAAGGAAGCGAAGCGGCAGGCTGACGAAGCGAATTCAGCGAAAAGCGATTTTCTCGCGATGATGAGCCATGAGATCCGGACGCCGATGAACGCGATTCTCGGATTCGCCGATCTGCTCGAGCAGTCATGCCTCGACGAGCAGCAGAACGAATACACCAAGATCATCTCGCGTAGCGGCAAGGATCTCCTCGAGTTGATCAACCACATCCTTGACTTTTCGAAGCTGGAATCGGGGCCGATTCAACTCGAACACACGCCCTTCAATCTCGAAACGGTGATCATGGAAGTGCTCGAGATCATGCTCATGAAGGCGCGCGAAAAAGAAATCGAGCTCAACTACGAACTGGAGGATGGCGGGAACCGATTTTATCGGGGTGATCCGCTGCGGGTGCGGCAGATCCTGCTCAACCTTGTCAGCAACGCGGTGAAATTTACTCCCGATGGCGAAGTCAAGGTGAAGGTGACATCGCGACGCGAGAGCGAGCAGACTTACCTCCTGCATCTAGCCGTGGAAGACACCGGGATCGGTATTCCTGCGAACAAGATGGACCGGCTGTTTGTCCCCTTCAGCCAGGTCGATAGTTCGACCACGCGGGAGTATGGCGGCACCGGGCTTGGTCTGACCATCTGCCAACGGCTGGCGGAGAAGATGGACGGCCGTATCTGGGCCGAGAGCGACCCTGGCAAGGGCAGCACCTTTCATGTTGAAATTCGGGTCGAGGCAGAATCGACGGCCGTGCCCTCACCGCGCGAGGACACGGAACGAACGCTGTTGGAGGTGGCCTTCGCGGAACGGTTTCCACTCCGCATCCTCGTGGCGGAAGATGATCCAAGGAACACCCTGCTCGTGCGCGAAGTCCTCAAGCAGCTCGGCTATTCGGCCGTCTGTGTGGAAGACGGACGGGAAGCGGCGGAATGTTTGCGCACCCGGCCCTTCGATGTCGTTCTGCTCGATATCCACATGGCGCACCTCGATGGTCTCACGGTCGCCCAGATGTTGCGCCAGGGAGAGCTTGAAGACCTGAACCGGGATACCTGGCTCGTTGCGCTGACGGCCTCTGTCATGCTCGAAGATGAGATGCGTTGTCGCCAGGCTGGCATCAATGCGTTCATGGGGAAGCCGTTCTCCGTCCATGACCTGCGCCGGGAGCTGGAGGTGGCCTCCCGACAGACGGCTTCCGCCGGGCTTCTGCCGATTGACTTCAGTTCGAGGAACGGCGAGAATCCCCCACGACTCTGATGGGGGGCTAACCTGGATTAAATCGCCGCATCCGGCAGTTTGATTCCAGATAGCGGCGTTTGGGGCGATAATTTCACATGATGCACGAGACGACGCTATCCGTTCACCAGGCAAGAGAGTGCATGTTTCGAGTGCGCGAGAGCATGCGGAAGGTCATCCGCGGGAAGGATGCGGTCATCGACCGAACGCTTATCTGTCTCCTCGCCGGCGGCCACCTGCTCCTCGAGGATCTCCCGGGGCTGGGGAAAACGACCCTCGCCTACGCCCTATCGCGCGCCCTCGACCTGGAATTCCAGCGCTTTCTGTTTACGAGTGATCTGCTGCCCTCCGACGTGATCGGCGTTTCCTTTTACGACTAGAAGAGCCGCCGGTTTGTTTTTAACCGGGGCCCGGTATTCACGAATATTCTCC
>CAZVQJ010000107.1:0-9640 GCA_964629165.1 uncultured Puniceicoccaceae bacterium | reverse complement strand
ATGCCTGCTTGGTGGTCGAAATTCCCCTTCTTTTCGAAAAGGACCTGCAGTCGTCCTTTGACCTCACTTGTTCCGTGGTCTCACACCCAGAAGTCCAACATCGTCGTTTGCTCGCCCGTGGGTGGTCGGCGGCGGAAATCGCCGCGAGGCAGCAGCGCCAGTGGAGCCTCGAAGACAAGGCCCGCCGGGCCGATGTCGTCTTCATGAACGACGGGGACCGCACACATTTTGAGGCCCAACTGGGTCGATTCACAGAAGTATACCGGATTTTTGAGGGGATCACACACTGATCCAAAGCTCGATTGCCCGGCCCATTTTTTCACAATCCATGGAAACTGACGAAACTCCGTCGCCCTCCGTCGCGCATGACGCAGCAGGCGAAGCCAACCCAAAGAGCCCTGCGGCACCGGCCAAGAAAAAACGCGCGGCCCGTAAGACAGCGGCCAAGAAATCGACCCGCCGCCGCCCGGCGGCCGCGGAAGCCGCCGTGGGAGGGGATGCCGGTCCAGCAGAGAAGGGAACGCCTCCGGCGCCCGCGCGCGCTGCAGAGCCACCGCCCGCCGCTGCGCCTGTCAAGGCACCCTCGCTCAAACCGAATGTACCCGAGCAGGTTCCGATGTCCTTTTCCGCGGATCCCAACGATGAACCGGAACGGCCTCCATCGCTCGAGCTGACCGATGAGGTGGCTGCTCCGCCAAGCCCTCCGCGCGCCCAGAGCCCTGAGCGGAGCTCCGATCGCGGCGGTCGGTCGGAGAACGGGCAGGAAAGTCGTGACCGTCCCCGGCGGCGGGATTCCCGAGGAGCCCGGGGACGCGATCGTGACCGCGATGGCGGTCAACAATCGGCCCAGCATGGCGGTGACCAACGCGGTGGCGACCAGCGCGGCGGCGACCAGCGCGGCGGCGACCAGCGCGGCGGCGGATCCCATGGGGGGCATCATTCCTCCGGCCCTGGAAGAGCGACGAAGCGGAACAAGTTCGAAAAGAAGAAATTCAAGAAGGATCGCCCACCGGTCGCCGCAGGCCGCAAGGGCAGGGGCCGCCCCCGGGGGAGCGAAGACTTTTTCGGAAGCTCCGATACCTTTGTCATCGAGGTCGGGGAACTTCCGAACCTCGAAATTCTTCGCGATGTGGACAAGGCCGCCGCCTTGGCCGCCAACCGCGCCGGAGGTGAGGGTGGGCCGGTCAACCTGAACCGCCTCTTCACGATTCCGCTGACCGAGCTGGTCGCCCTGGCGCGGGACGAGTTTTCGATCCATCTCGATGTCGCGCCCGTCCGGGAACCGCTTGTGGATCAGATCCTCGACGCGGCCTACGAGGCAAACCGACCCATTGAGGTCTCCGGGATCGTCGAGACGACGGCGGACGGATATGGATTGATCGTCTATGAGCACGACAGCTACCGGGTCCGCCCGGTCAATGCCTTCATTCCGCGGGCGTTTTTGAAACGTTACGGGATCAAGCGGGGGACCATGATCTCCGCCCAGGTGCACCCCAAACGCAAACCCCTGCCGCAGGATGCGCTTGCGAAGATCCGAGCCACTCATGCGCGTCTCGACGACGAGCAGCCAATTGATGCCCTGAGCGACTCGGTCGAGGAAGACATCGCGGAGGAAGTGCTCGCGGCCATGTTTGCCCCGACCGAATTTTTGCAGGACCTCGAAGGGGAGGAAGAATCCTGCCCCTACGTGCTCAAGGTCCTCTCGCTCATGGAGAAGGCCCCGGAGGAGAATCTGCAGGTCACACCGTTTGAGGACCTCGTCCCTTATTATCCCACCGAACGCATCATTCTTGAGACAGAGCCCGGCGTGAAGTGGGACAACATGGCCATGCGGGTGGTGGATCTTCTGACCCCGGTTGGGCTGGGCCAACGCGGGCTCATCGTCGCGCCTCCCCGCACCGGCAAGACGGTACTCCAGCAGGCCATTGCCAATGCGGTGGTGCGCAACAGCCCCGACGCTCATCTCATTATTCTCCTGATCGACGAGCGACCGGAGGAAGTCACCGATTTTCGGCGGCAGATCACGCGCGGCGAAGTCATCGCCTCGACCTTTGACGAATCTCCCGAAAACCATGTGCATTGCGCTGAAATGGTCATCGAGAAGGCTCGCCGGATGGTCGAAGATGGCCGGGATGTGATCATTCTTCTCGACTCGATCACGCGCCTCGCCCGCGCCTACAACGCCCTTGCCGGGAGCAGCGGAAAGATCCTTTCCGGTGGGGTGGAAGCCAATGCCCTGCAGAAGCCCAAACGGTTCTTCGGCAGTGCGCGCAATATCGAGGATGGTGGTTCCCTCACGATCATCGGGACAGCTCTGGTGGAGACGGGAAGTCGGATGGACGAAGTCATCTTCGAGGAATTCAAGGGCACCGGCAACATGGAGCTCCATCTCGATCGTCAGCTCTCCGACAAACGCATTTTCCCCGCCATCGAAATGGCGAAGAGCGGCACCCGAAAGGAAGAACTGCTCTACCACAAGGACGAGATGCTCAAGGTCTACGGGCTTCGCCGGGCGATGAAGGGAGTCCCGCCGATCGACGCGATGGAAATGCTCATCACCCGCATCAAGAAGACACCGAACAACCTGCAGTTCCTCCTCGGCATCAGCAGCTGACGGCGCACAGGGAGAGGCGAAATTTCGTCCCGGCAGCGGTTCGGGGTTGCCAGCGTATCCTGATTCACGAGCGTTAGGAACGTGGCAGGGGATCCTTGGAACGGGGCGGGGGCGCGGCAGCCTCCGGAGGTGGACGAGGGGGCTGACGAAGTGACGGTTGCCCGGCTCGTGGAGACGCTCTTCAGGGAGGCGATGCTGCAACGGGCCTCTGACATCCATCTCGAGCCGATGGTGGATGGGTTTCGCATCCGGCTACGGGTGGATGGTCGCCTGCGCGAGCTGGAGAGCCTCTCGAAGCACCTGCACCTGCCCGTCATCAGTCGCCTCAAGCTGATGGCGCATATTTCCCTTGCCGAAAAGCGCCTTCCCCAGGATGGCCGGATCCGGCTCGCGGGGAGGGAAAGCCTGGACGTGCGCGTAAGCACGCTGCCGAGCAGTCACGGTGAAACGATCGTCATGCGGCTGCTTGACCGGCGGAGCCTGCGCCCGGAACTGGCGGAGCTGGGCATGTGGCGCGATCACGAGGATCTCTTCACGCACATCCTCGGGCGGCCCGACGGCATCTTCCTTGTCAGCGGACCCACCGGATCGGGGAAAACGACTACCCTCTACGCCGCCCTCAATCATCTGAACCGTCCTGATTGCAAGATCATCACGGTCGAGGATCCGGTCGAATACCAGCTCGACGGGATCAACCAGGTGCGCGTCCGGCGGGACCTCGGGTTAGACTTCGGAGCCGCCCTCCGGTCGATCCTCCGGCAGGCGCCCAATGTCATCATGATTGGTGAGATCCGCGATCGTGAGACAGCCGCGATCGCCCTCAACGCCGCGCTCACCGGCCATCAGGTCTTCAGCACGTTGCACACGAACGACGCCGTCGGCGCGCCGAACCGGCTCATCGATCTCGGGGTGGCGCCTTTTCTCGTTGCCGCCTCCTTGCGCGCGGTGATGGCGCAACGGCTTGTGCGCACGGTTTGTCCGGATTGCGCCGAGCGGGTAGAGGCAAACCCGCTCGAGGCGAACCTTCTTGGCCCGGTTGGCTCCTACGACGAGTGGAACCTCTTGCGCGGCACCGGATGTTCGTCCTGCCGAAAGTCGGGGTATCACGGCCGAAAAGGGATCTTCGAGATCCTCACCATCGATTCGATCTGCGAAGGGCTGATCCACCGCGGATCGTCCGTTCAGGAGATACGACAACAGGCACGGGAGCAGGGAATGCGCACATTGCGCGAGGACGGATTGCGCAAAGTCCGCCGGGGGTGGACAACCCTGCAGGAGGTGCTTCGGGTGACGGTGGAAGGGTGAGTGTTCCGCAATCGGTTTGCACCGTCGCTGACGGGAAATCGCCCCGGGAAGAGCCTTTTACTGAAGCCTGCCGGCGAAAAACCGAAGTATCTTCGGAAAGGCTCAGCCCATCGCATCATGACATTTTCGCCCCCCACCGAAAACGGTACCTGCCCGTACGAAATGAACGACCTGCTCGAACTGATGGTCGACCAGGGAGCGAGCGACCTTCATTTGCAGGTTGGACAATCGCCGACGCTCCGGCTTCACGGGGGCATGGTTCCGGTCGAAGGGCCGCTCCTGCGGCCCGGGGACACCGAGGCGCTCATGCAGTCGATCACCGGCGATGCTCTTCAGGAGCGGCTGAAGACGATGGGCGGCGCCGACTTTGGATTCGCCTACCTCGACAAGGCCCGTTTCCGCGTCAGCGTGATGAAGTCGAAAGGGAACTACGGGCTCGTTCTGCGAACCATTCCCAACGAATTTTTCGGGCTGCGACAGATTGGATTGCCCGACACGATCAAGGACCTTCTGACGCGGCCTCGGGGCCTCATTCTGGTGACCGGTCCGACCGGTTCCGGTAAATCGACGACTCTCGCGTCGATGGTGAACTGGATCAACGAGAACCGCGAAGGACATATTATCACGATCGAGGATCCGATCGAATATTACCACGATCACAAGAACTGCATCATTACGCAGCGGGAGGTCGGAACGGATACGCCCAGCTTTTCCGAAGCTATCCGGGGGGCTCTTCGCCAGGATCCCGACGTCATTCTCGTGGGGGAAATGCGCGACCTGGAGACGATCGAGGCCGCCGTCAGCGCTGCGGAAACCGGCCACCTCGTCTTCGGTACCCTGCACACGACGGGCGCCGCCCGCACCGTCGACCGCATTGTGGATGCCTTTCCGGAAGCCACCAAGGAGCAGATCCGGACGCAGCTGGCATCGTCCATCGTCGCGGTGATTTCGCAGGTGCTTTGCAAGAAAACGGGTGGGGGCCGCATCGCCGGATTCGAGATCATGGTCACGACCCACTCGATCGGTGCGCTCATTCGGGAGAACAAGACCTACCGGATCAGCTCCGATATCCAGACAGGTTCCCAGTATGGCATGATCGACCTCGATTCGCATCTCACCTCACTCGTCAACCGCGGCCTCATTGCGCCCGAAGAGGCGATCGAAAAGAGCCAGGCTCCGATCGAACTCCGCAAGCGTTTCCGCGAAAGCGGCATCCGCGTCGGCCAGGTCGAAATCCCCGTCACCGCCCAGTAGCTTCCGGCGCCCCCGGAGATGGTCATCCCGCGATGGGTCTGAGGATGGGGAGATAAAAAAGGCGCTCCCCTTGGGTAGGGAGCGCCTCGAAAGCAAATCAATCGCGTCTTGTCCTATCCGGTCGGAACCTCGGAAATGGTCTTCAGGATCCGGGACGCGATCTGGTAGGGATCGCCCTGCGAATTCGGCCGGCGGTCTTCGAGATAGCCCTTGTATCCGTTGTTCACGAAGGCATGGGGCACGCGGATGGAGGCACCCCGGTCTCCGATTCCCCAGCTGAATTTGTCGATCGACTGCGTTTCGTGCAGGCCGGTCAGCCGGAGATGGTTGTCGGGACCATAGACGGCAATGTGCTCGTCCTTGTTCTTTTCAAACGCGTCCATGAGCTTGAGAAAGTACTCCTTGCCCCCGGTTTCACGCAGGTAAGTGGTCGAGAAATTGCAGTGCATGCCGGAGCCATTCCAGTCACCCGTAAAGGGCTTGCAGTGGAACTCGACATCGACCTCGTACTTTTCACAGAGGCGCGTGAGGAGGTAGCGGGCGACCCAGATATCGTCGGCGCACTTCCGTGAGCCCTTGGAGAAGATCTGGAACTCCCATTGACCCTTGGCCACCTCAGCATTGATGCCCTCATGGTTGATGCCCGCTTCGAGGCACAGGTCGAGGTGTTCCTCCACGATCGATCGGGCCATTTCGCCGATATACCGGTATCCGACGCCGGTGTAGTAGGGTCCTTGCGGAGCAGGAAAGCCTTCTCCCGGCCATCCGAGAGGACGACCGTCCTGCATCAGAAAATATTCCTGCTCGAAGCCGAACCATGCGCCCATGTCGTCGAGGATGGTGGAGCGCGAGTTGGAGGGGTGGGGCGTGCCATCGGGTAGCATCACTTCGCACATCACGATGAAGCCATTGGTTCGGGCACCGTCGGGGTACAATCCAACCGGCTTGAGCAGGCAGTCTGAGCTGTGGCCTTCGGCCTGGCGGGTTGAGCTGCCGTCGAAGCCCCAGATCGGGCAGTCTTCAACAGTTTTCGGGGCCTCGCTCACCACCTTGGTCTTGCCTCTCAGATTGGGAACCGGCTGGTAACCATCGAGCCAGATATACTCGAGTTTGTATTTTGCCATTTTCTTGTGTGTATCGTGGGTCTTCGTTCAGAAGGATTCAGAGATCATGCCGATTGGGGTGGCAGAACCTTCGCAGAAACAATCAGCAGCAACTGGACCAAATACGCTCAACCGGGACTTACGATCATTTTTTCGCATGGAGGAGATCAAAGATACAAAACAGGCCACGGTGCGCATTACCTACGACGGTCGTGTGCACAAAATTTACCACGGTCCGATGAACAAGGAGCGCTTTGAGAACGAAGTGCGGATTCTGCGCTACCTTGAGAGGCAGGATTGCCGTTTTGTTCCGCGGCTCCTCGAGGCCGATGTGGAAACCCTCACGATCGTCACGACAAGTTGCGGACGTGTCGTCGAGCACCTCAGCGAAGAGAAGCGGAAGTCGCTGTTTCTCGAGCTGGAGCAGTATGGCGTGCGCCATGAAGATCCCTTCCCGCGCAACGTGACCTACAATCAGCACCTCGGCCGGTTTTGCCTGATTGATTTCGAGTTCGCGACAATTCTCGCAACCGGGGAGGGGCTGACCCTCGCGGATGTGCAGCGAGCGGGAGGAAGGGCGGACCATGAGCGAGCCTGAGGCACTCAACATTGCGTGGTCGGGATGGACCCACCCCGGCCGCTACCGGAAGAACAACGAGGACGCCTTTCTCGCCCTCAGCTTTGATGCTCACCAAGTCCGTTACCTCGGCAAGACGGGAGAAACCACGCTCGCCGATGGTGACCTCGTGTTTGCGGTCAGCGACGGCATGGGCGGCGCCAACGCCGGTGAATTTGCGAGCAAGATCGCGGTGCAGCAGATCGCCCGGCTGATGGCCGGAAGCTTTCGGCTCGCAGCCGCCGGTTTCCATCGGGGCGAAACCGATTTTCTCGAGCAGCTGGTCTCGCAGATCCATCTGGAGATGATTCGCCAGGGGGAGGCGTATGAGGAAACGGCAGGGATGGGGGCGACTCTCACGCTTTGCTGGATCTCGCCCGGGAACCTGCATTTCGCGCACGTCGGCGACAGCCGGCTCTACTATCTGCCAGCGGCCGGAGGCATTCAGCAGGTCAGTCACGACCATACGCATGTCGGCTGGCTCCTGCGGAATGGCCGGATCAGCCCCCTCGAAGCGCGCACGCACCCGCGCCGTCACGTGCTCCAGCAGGTCCTCGGCGGCCGGGTGAAATCAGTCGATCCACAACTGGGCACGATCAAATTCGAAAAAGGGGATCGCATCGTGCTCTGCACCGACGGAATCACCGATCAGATTTCCGAACGCACGATCGAGGGGCTTGTGCGCAATCCCCCTCTCCGCGTGTCCCAGGAAGTCCCGTCCAACCGTCTCGTCCTCGAAGCCCTCGATACGGCCCGTGACAACCTGACCGCCATTGTCGTCGAACTCTGATCGCCGACGCTGCATTGACAAGAAACCAGCGCCCGCCGTGAAGTCATCCCCTGCTTTCCATGAGCCCTCCCGATCTCACCACTGTTCTCATCATCGACGACGATCCCGAGATTCGCTATTCTCTTGAGCGCGTCCTCGGATCCCGGCAATACCGTGTCTGCACGGCGTCGAACGGTTCCGAGGGCATCGCGGTGGCGAAACAGGAACATCCCGTCGTCATCTTCCTCGACAACCGGATGGACGGCATGGGAGGCATCGAAACGCTCCAGCACCTGCGCGACGCCTCGCCCGATTCGATGACGATCCTCATGACCGCCTTCGGAACGACGCAGACGGCGATCGAAGCGATGAAGTATGGAGCTTTTGACTACATCGTGAAACCGTTCGACCTGCGCAAGGTCCTCAGCCTGACGGAGCGTGCAGCCGCTTCCCACGATGATCTCGTGCGCTCGCAGGGCCGCTACATCCCGATTCTCAACAGCGAGGATTATGAGCAGGATGTCGTGGGCCAGTCGGAACCGATGCAGGAAGTTTTCAAGATGGTCGGGCAGGTCGCGACCAGTGATGTCACGGTTCTCATCACGGGAGAGAGCGGGACCGGGAAGGAGCTGATCGCCCGCGCGATCTGGCAGCATGGCCACCGGTCGGATCGACCCTTCATGGCCGTGAATTGTGCCGCCATTCCCGAAAACCTGATCGAGAGCGAACTGTTCGGTCATGAGAAAGGTTCCTTCACCGGTGCCACGCAACAACGGCTCGGCAAGTTCGAGCGATGTGACGGCGGGACTCTCTTTCTCGATGAAATTGGCGACATGGCGCTGGCCACGCAGACGAAGATTCTCCGCGCTCTCCAGGAGGGTGAAATCCAGCGGGTGGGCGGGACCGGCTCGATCAAGGTCGATGTTCGCTTGATCGCCGCGACGAACAGGGATGTCGAGGCGATGGTCGGCGCGAAGACGTTTCGCGAAGACCTCTATTACCGCTTGAACGTCATGCGTCTGCGCCTTCCCCCCCTGCGTGAGCGGACCGCGGATATTCCGGCACTCGTCGAATTCATGCTGCAGCGGATGTACCGGTCGCGCAAAACGAAGGTCCGCCAGATTTCCGCAGAAGCGCTCGGTTGGCTCTCCCGCCATGACTGGCCGGGCAATGTGAGGGAACTCGAAAATGTCATCGAACGGGCGGCCGTGGTCGCGAAAGGGGAAACCATTCTGACGCGGGATCTCCCCCGCGAACTTGTCGGTGCCGCACAAGGCGGACAGCCCGCGCCCGCACCCGAAAAAATGGCTCCGGTGGAGAGCGGCGAATCGCTTCCAGACCTGGTCACGAGGGTCGTGGAGTCCGCCGCAGGGCCGACCGTCGGGGCCGCTTCGGAGGCGTCTCTCACTCAGAACGACGTCTACAATCTCCTCTATTCGACCCTGCGGCGCGATATCGACGAAAACCTCCTGCAGGCGATCGAGATTGCGATGATCCAGCGCGCCCTCGCCGAGACCGGCGGCAACCAACTCCGCGCCAGCGGATTGCTCGGCATGACCCGGGCCACCCTGCGCAAACGCATCGACCAGTTCAATCTGCGCTTTTAGGCGCGCTTCGATCCTCGGTTGCTTGTTTCCCTGTTTTTGGCCAAAAGCGCTGACCTCACGCCCGCTGCGCTCAAGAACGCCAAGGACGCGGAGTTGACGGGGAGTGCTCAACAATCTCTTTCACCACGCTCGTCAGGAGATCTCTGCCTGATGCTGGACCGCTTTCAGAAGAATCCACCGCCTTTTCAAGAATCCACCGCCTTTTCCTCCGCGTGCTTGGCGTTCTTGAGGCCGCGCAGCGGCCGGGCGTGATGCCCCTTCGTCGCCCAAGTAAACCCAGATCGTTCAGGCCAAGCCGCTCCGAACCTGGGACCATTCCACCGCTGTTTTCTCACGCCCGCTGCGCTCAAGAACGCGGAGACGCAAAGGTGA
>CAZVQJ010000106.1:7456-9714 GCA_964629165.1 uncultured Puniceicoccaceae bacterium | reverse complement strand
TGTTCTCTTTGGAGGCCCGCTCTAAACATCCGCTGGCGACGGCGGTCATGGAGAAGATCCCGGTGAAGATCCTTCTTCTGAACAACCAGCACCTCGGCATGGTCGTACAGTGGGAGGATATCCTCTACGAAGGGGTGCGCGGTCAAACTATCCTCGGCCACCCCGACAACATCGGTGGACCCGACAATCTCGACGCCCTCTATCCGGACTGGCCCAAAATTTCGGAAGGATTCGGCGTCACCTGCCGCCGCGTCTGGAAGAAGTCGGAACTGCGCGCCGCGATCCGGGAAATGCTGGATCATCCGGGACCTTACCTGCTCGACGTCGTCGTGCCCTATACCGAACACGTCATGCCATTCATACCAGCCGGTCTTTCCGCCAAGGAGATCCTCGTTAAATCTCCGACAAACCTTGTTTAGAGATGAATCCGTTTTCACACCCTCTCCCTTTTCGTCGAATTCCGCTCGTGCAACGGACGCCTGCCGGGTGGTGCGCCGCCCTTCTGGCCACGGCCCTGATGGCCGTGTTTTCCGGCTGCACGACTACCGAGACGACCCCCTCGGCAACCGCGGAAACCTCAGAATCCGCGCCGATCGCGGCCCCCTTGAAAAAAGGCATGTCAGCCGAGGCGGTCATCGAATTGATCGGCGAACCTCTCGAACGTATCCCGATCACGGACTCCCGGATTCCAGACGGCGAGGAATGGGTTTACCGCCACCTCGAGTCACGCATCACCGGCACCTCCGCGGCCTACACCGAGGAAATCCCCTTCGTCGATCCGATCACGCAGGAGATGAAAACCGTTGCTCGTCCAGTGATGGTTCCGGAGACGCGTGACGTGCATCGCATCGTCCACCTCTACATCATCGAGGGTCACCTCGCGGGCTGGAAGGTGGTACGGCGCGAGAAGCACACCTTGAGCTGAGAAACCGGCCGGCGAAAGCTTGCCACCCCCCCTTCAGATGTGCCGCGAGTCGTCGTCGTTCTTGGCCGCGTAACCGCTTTCCTGACGCTCGTGGTTCACCTTGTTTTTCGCCAGGTAGGCGGCATGCACGTCGTCTGCGGTCATCCCCAGCGCCTGCGCGATCGAGATCAGGAAGTGGAACAGGTCGATCACCTCGACGCGCGCATTCTGCTCGTCAAAGGTCTGGTATTTTGCCCACCACTTCCAGGGAACCGAATCGATCAGCTCCGCCAGCTCCTGCTGCATTGCCCGCGTGTAATTGAGAACCCATTCGGTCTTCTGCTCTTCATCGAGCTCCTTGAGCGAAACGCCGATGCGCTGATTGAGCGCTTCCTGCAGCTGGAAAATCTCCGCCAGTTTATCCATGCGTGGTTTCTACCGTGCGCGCCTCCTGCCGCAAGGGAAACCAATTTGCGTCTGTGAAAAGAATTGAGCCTCGCTGGCGAGGTGCCCACGTTCTTGGGCAATCAGGTACAGCGGATCACCTGGCCGTTCTTTCCCGTTCCCTCTTTTTGTGCCCGAGCGCTCTCCAAGCGCTGCGCCGACGAACCATCCTCCCTTTCTGATGCCCGATTTTGAAAACCTCGAACCCTACCTGGACAAGAAACGCCAAGGGCGTGTGATTCCGGTCGCTCCCCAGAACCAACCCGTCCAGGAATACCTTCCCCAACGGCACGCCGGGCCCGCCCGGGAACGCCACAACCGCCTGCGCCCACGGCCCGTCCAGCTCGATCCCTCCGCCCGGATTTCAACCGAACAGATGGAAAAGGCCTACCGGAGCGCCGCACGCACCGAAAAGCGGCGGCACCGCAAACGCTCCGGCGGCGTATTCGAGCGCTTCCTTGCACGCCTGCGCCAGTGGTTCCAAGGCGGCAAGTCCGCCAACTCCCCGAAAAGACCCGCCGAGCGATCTCCCCGGTCGAAACGATCGCGCCCACGGTCCTCCGGGCAATCATCGAATAAGCCGGAGATGACCCCAAAAGCCTCGGCGGAAGCCCGCCCGGGCCGCCCTTCGGAAAAGCCGCGTTCGGAACCATCCCGGGGTCGACGCTCCAGGCGCCATCGCCGCGGCCCCAGGAATCAGGGTTCCGGGGATGCCGGCACCCCCAACCATCAGCCGGATTCGCACCGTCCCGCCCGCAAGGAAGCCGGTTCGGCCCGAGAACCGAACGCGAACCCCCAGCGACAACGGCGCTCCCGCCGCAACCGGGGGAATCGCTCCGGTGGCCACAACCCTGACGCCCACAACAAGCCCAAACCTTCCGACCGCTGATATGGAAGTGATGCGTATTCA
>CAZVQJ010000106.1:0-7356 GCA_964629165.1 uncultured Puniceicoccaceae bacterium | reverse complement strand
CGCCCACAACAAGCCCAAACCTTCCGACCGCTGATATGGAAGTGATGCGTATTCAGGGCGGGACCCCCCTTCACGGCACGGTCCCCGCAAGCGGCGCAAAAAATGCCGCGCTCCCGATCCTTGCCGCCACCCTCCTGACGGAGGAACCCTGTTTTCTGGAAGGCGTGCCCGACCTCAGCGACCTGCGGTTCATGGCCGAGATTCTCCGCCACCTCGGAGCCGATGTGGAGATGTCGCCCGACGGGAACTGCCGGGTCGAAGCCCGCTCCATCAGTCACATCGCCCCCTACGAGCTGGTGCGGAAGATGCGGGCCTCGATCTGCCTCCTCGGTCCCCTCATCGGACGCAAGCGCAAGGCCCTCGTTTCGATGCCCGGAGGCTGCGTCATCGGGCCGCGCCCGATCGACTTGCATCTGAAAGGGCTGACGCGGCTCGGTTGTGCCATTTCGATGGAGGGCGGTTACGTCGATATCGATGGCCGTGGCCTGCGCGGCGACTATCTCTTTCTGGGCGGCCGTCACGGATCCACCGTGACCGGAACCGCCAATATGGTGATGGCGGCGGTTCTCGCCCCCGGGATCACCCGCATCGAAAGTGCCGCCGTCGAACCAGAAGTGGTCGATCTGTGCCAGATGCTCGTCAAAATGGGCGCCCGGATTGAAGGCATCGGTAGCCACTATCTGCGCATCACGGGCGTCGCGAAACTGCACGGTTGCCGGCACCGGATCGTGCCCGATCGCATCGAGGCCGGCACCTATCTCGTCGCCGCCGCCATCACCGGCGGACGCGTGACTGTGAGCAACGTCGTGACCGGTCATATGCGCGCGCTTCTCGACAAGTTCGAGGAGGCAGATGTGCAGTGGGAAGCCGACCCCGAGGCCGGTTGCATCACGGTCGACGGCAGTCGCCCCGGTCGACGCCCCGTCGAGATCATCACCCTTCCCCATCCCGGGTTCCCCACCGACCTTCAGGCACAGATGCTCGCTCTCATGGCCGTCACGCCAGGCCTGAGCATCATCACGGAGCGTATCTACCCGAACCGGTTCATGCACGTGCCCGAGCTGCTGCGGATGGGTGCCGACATTTCAATGGAAGGGGCCAACGCCGTCATCAAGGGTGTGCCCGAACTCTCCGGTGCACCCGTCATGGCGTCCGATCTGCGCGCCAGTGCCGCCCTCGTGCTCGCCGGTCTCGCCGCTCACGGAGAAACCTGGGTGCAACGCCTCTACCACCTCGACCGCGGTTATGATCGGATGGATCAGAAGTTGCGCTCGCTCGGGGCCGACGTGCAACGGCTGCCATCAAAGGACATGCCGAGTGCGCTCCTCGACGAGTAGTCCACGACTCCTTTTGACCCATGGATGCCCCCAGCAATCCCCTTTCGGAAGCAAGCAAACGAAACGAACCGCTCGACGCCGCCCTCCGTCCACAGGATTTTGCCGAGTTCTCCGGGCAACCCCGCACAATCGAACGACTGCGGGTAATGACGGGAGCCGCACGCAAGCGAGGTGATGCGCTCAAACACGTGCTCCTGAGTGGCCCGCCCGGGCTGGGGAAAACCACCCTCGCCCACATTATCGCGCATGAGATGGGGGCACAACTGCGGATGACTTCCGGCCCAGTCGTCGAACGCCCCGGAGATCTCGCTGGCATCCTCACCAACCTCGAGAGCGGCGACGTTCTTTTCATCGACGAAATCCACCGGATTCCAAAAACAGTCGAGGAGTATCTCTACAGCGCAATGGAGGACTTCCGCATCGACATCATGCTGGATCAGGGTCCGAACGCGCGCAGCGTCCGCCTCGATATTCCCCGGTTTACCCTCATCGGTGCCACGACTCGGATGGGATTGCTGACCGCCCCTCTGCGGAGTCGCTTCACCCTCCAGACGCGACTCGATTATTACACCCGCAACACCCTCGTCAAAATCGTCAAGCGCAGCTGTGAGCTGCTCGGGGTCGAAATCGACGAGGACGGCGCCTCCGAAATCGCGGGACGCTGCCGGGGAACCCCGCGGATCGCCAACAACCTCATCGCCTTCGTGCGCGACTTTGCCGAGGAACGTGCGGATGGGCGCATTTCACGGACGGTCGCCTCCGACGCTCTCGAGCTGCTCGCGATCGATCAACACGGCCTCGACGAAATGGACCTGCGCTGCCTGCGGGTGATGGCGGAAAACTACGGGGGTGGCCCCGTCGGCCTCGGCACCGTTGCAGTCGCCGTTGGGGAGGAGAGCCACACCCTCGAAGAAGTGCACGAGCCCTACCTGATTCAGGAAGGCTACCTCCAGCGCACGCCCCAGGGACGCCTCCTCACTCCCCGCGGCTTCGCCATTCTCGGGCTCACCCCCCCCAACCACAACGAACAGCTCGAACTCGGGGCGGAATCCTGAAAATGGGCTTGCCGCTCCCCCCGAAAATTTCCTCACTCATCGCCTTTCTCCCTTCGCCACCTTAGCTCAGTTGGTAGAGCAGCTCATTCGTAATGAGCAGGTCGTCGGTTCAAGTCCGACAGGTGGCTCCAGTTTCCCCACAAGGTCGATGCTCAAAAGTCATCAACCGACTTTTCCCCGGACGCATCCTCCGCCCGTATCGCTTTTCTTCGCGGCGTTTGTGCTCGCAACGGCCTTGTCAGGAGGGATCCTCGAGTGGCTGACCTCGGAAGTCTGTGACTGGGAGTTCATCCAGAAATCAGGTGGAATCCGCGTCGCGCAACCGGTTGTCAGAGATGGCGAACGGCTCCTTCCGGTCACGTACGACATCAGCGGCTTGTCCGAAGTGACCCGGAAGCCGACATCGATCAACTCCGGCCTCGTCGTCAGCAAAGTGGAAGCCGTGCACGTTCGCGATGTTATCGTGATTCGCGTCATCCGACAGGTCGCCGACAAAGCGAAACAGGCAGGGCCGGACCATTTCGCGAAGATCACTCAGATCGAGAGCGGCACCTATGCGGTATTCTACGGCAACGCCGGGAATGAGGAGACTTACCTGGGGGAGGTTCGAATCGAATAGGCGGGGGGCGGCGCATCGTCGGAGAGTGGAAACCGAAACAACGCGCCGCGACTCGTTCAGCTCGAATCGGCTGCCGTCGAGCTGCTGGCGGATGCGAGAATGCTCTCGGCCAAGGCATCGAGAAGGGCTCCCTGGATCGAAACGAGTTCATCGGCGCGGAAGGGTTCTGGCCATGCACGCACCTCCGCAAACCCACCTTGGAAGGCGGGTGCCAGATCCTCCGCGATGCGGATGTCCCAATCCGCAACCAAACGAACCTGCCCGGAAGTTGTGCCTTCCAGATGCCGTATCCGGAGGAGAACCACAGAGCCTTCCAGATGCGCTGAAGCAGATGCCCGCAAACGCCCTGCGATCCGACGCTCGAGCATCTCCTCAAGCGGTCCTGTCCACCGCTCATAGTGCCGATAGCTGACTTCGAAATCCCCCTTTCGCAGGGCGATGCGTTTCGTCTGGAGATAGTACGGCAGCTCCGTCACCCGGACCCGGAGGTTCACGACCGGGTCGCCAGACGTGATGGTAGGGGCCAGGGTATAATAACGTGTCGGGTCCGGACTTGGATCGAGGCCCAGACAACCGTTCAGGATCATCAGCAACAGCCCGATCAAGAATACGCGTCCAACGCCAGAACCTGTTCTCATGGTTGCTCCCTCCCGGTCAGAAGTGCCCGTGGATTGCGTTCGAGGAACTCGAGAAACTCCCGCATCGCGCGCGCCGCCTCCCGTAATTCGATCAGGCTCGATTCCATTTCCATCCCGAGCCCGGCATTGTGCGCGACCGTCTGGTCGATCCGCGCAAATGTTCTGTCGATCGTGGAAAGCGTATTGCGAGCATCGACAAGGGTTTCCTGATATTCCTGGAGAGCCGGATCCACCGCTTCGTCGACTTTCGCAACGAGGGCCTGCAACCCCATGTTCGTTGCCCGCATCTCCTCGATCAACGGGCGAATTTCAAGCTCATCCGCCCTTGTCTGCATGCTCGCAGTCAGATCGAGAATCGCCGTGTTCCACTTCGCCGTTTCCATCACCGCCAACTTTTCCTCCAGGGTATTGATGAGGCGTTTTGCCCCGTCATTGGTACCCTTGATGTCAATCGAGGCCACGCTTGCCATGATGCTGCTCGCGGAGGCTCCGAGCTCGGCCAAAGTGGACGGCACAGTCGGTAGTTCCTGAAAGCTGGAACCGTGTTGGAGGAGCCGATACTCGGCCCCGGGAGGTGCGAAGTAGTCAAATTCCACGTACAGCTGGCCCGTGATAAAGCTCTGCATTTCGAGACGTGCGCGCAAACCGTTCTCGATTAAAGCCGGAAGATTGGACTCCACGGGCACGGCTGCGGAGCCGCCTCGTCCAAAATCCCGATGCGTCCGGTCAAGGTTGATTTTTGCAAAGACCGGCACAAACGACTGTTCAATATCCTGGTTCAGATCATAGGCGACCTGGATCTCCGAAACCGATCCGATGGTGACCCCCTTGAATTTCACGGGGGAGCCGACGCTCAATCCGTTGACGGACTCTCCAAAGTACATGAGCAGCACCATTTCCCGCGCGAATAGACGGACCGAGCCGACGTAGATCACCGTCGCGCTGACAAGGAAGGTTCCGATCAGGACAAAGAGGCCAAGGCGCGTGTAGTAGATTTTTCGATTCATGCCAAAACAACCGATTGGTTCATCCGGCCACCTCCATATTGCGGGTAAGGAATGCGTGCACCGCCTCGTTTGGCGGGTTGTTTCGAAGTTCGGCCGGTGGTCCCAAGGCGGTCACCGTGCGTTTCCCGACATCAAGGAACGCGGCGCGATCTGCAATCGTGAAAATGCTGTGCAGCTCATGCGTGATCACGACAATCGTGCTGCCAATGCTGTCACGCAGATGCAGGATGGTCTCATCGAGGCGCTGCGAGGTGACCGGATCGAGCCCCGCTGAAGGCTCGTCAAAGAAGAGAATTTCGGGGTCGAGCGCCATAGCCCGGGCGAGCCCGGCCCGTTTGCGCATCCCCCCGCTGATCTCCGACGGATAGTAATCCTCGAATCCACGCAGGCCCACGAGCGAGAGCTTGAAGCGAACAAGATCCCGGATGGCACCCCGTTTGAGCGAGCCATACTGCTCGATTGGGAGGGCGACGTTCTCGCCAAGCGTGAGATTGCTCCAGAGGGCCCCCTGTTGAAAGAGAACCCCGCATCGACGCAGGATGTGCTCCCGACGGAGCTCGTCTGCGGTCGTAAAGTTCTCACCGTCAAAGAAGATCGCGCCGGCGGCGGGCTCAAGGAGCCCGATCAGATGGCGAAGGAGAGTACTTTTCCCGCAACCGCTCCCGCCCATCACGACGAAGATCTCTCCCCTGACGATCTTGATATTCACGTCGCGCTGCACAACAAAGTCGCCAAACGCCATCGTCAGGTCGCGAACTTCGATGATCGGTGGAGTTGCCATGATTTCAGACGCCGAGAGTGGCCGCCGCCCAGTCGATGACGGCGGTGGAAATGATAATGAGAGTGATGGCGGTGACAACTGCGCGCGTCGCCGCCACCCCCACGGCGCTGGCGCCGGTGCCACACTGAAGGCCGCGGAGGCATCCCGACATGGCAATGAGAACGCCGAAGACAGTTCCCTTGAAGAGGCCCAGAAAGAGATCCCCAATGCCGACCGCAAAATTGAGTTCGGCAAAGAAGACCTTGCCCGGAACCCCCATCAGCCCTTCCGCCACAATCCAGCCTCCGAGGATGCCGACCACGTTGGCGAAGGCGGTCAGAAAAGGCATCACGAGCACAAGCGCGAGGATCCGGGGAAGGACAAGGTAATCGATCGGCGAAATCCCCGAGGTCTGCAGAGCATCCAGCTCATCATTCACCTTCATGCTCCCGATTTCAGCCGCAAAAGCCGCTCCGGTCCGACCGGACATGATAATCCCGGTCATGATCGCCCCCATTTCACGGAGCATCCCGTAGCCCACGAGATAGGCGACCGCAAACTCCGCACCGAATTCCCGCAGTGTCACGGCTCCGAGGAACGAGATGATCAGCCCGACCAGAAAACTGATGAGCGCGACGATCGGAAGGGCATCGATGCTGACACGCTGCATGACCAGAAAAAAGTCGCTCCTGCGCATATGCGCGTGGCCCACGATCAAGCGGAAGAAGGCGTCCGTACAGGCTCCCGTAAAGCGCGCAACTTCCAGCACGCTCTCGCCGAAACGACTGACTTTCCGGCCGATCGACTCCAGCCTGCCCACCGGCGGCACAGATTGAAAAGTGTCGTCCCGGCGCGGGACTTCGAGGGCCAGTTCGAGGAGGCGGTGGGTTTGCGGCGGCAATCCTTTCCAGTGTAACTCCCGACCGCTCGAACCCGCCCATTCATGCGCGGCAAGGAGGAACCCGAGAAGCGTCGCGTCCGCCTCCTTGAGATCCGTCGAATCGACCCGCACCGGCAGGCTGGATGCCTCCAGATCAGCCACTACCGTCGCGAAGACGGGCACATCCCGGGACCACGACCAACGCCCTCCGAGGCAAAGCCGCACCACCCCTTCCTCTTCGATAACCGTGACAAATGCGTTTTCCACTTGAGCCATCATGCGCACCCCGGGTTAATCGAGGGTTCTGCGATCATTCTTCGTATCGTGGAGTATTGGCAATGCACGATTCAACGACCGTTCCCATCGCACCCATCGAGTGCGTCCTCTTTGATCTCGATGGCACCCTCATCGACCACTTCCAGACCATCTATCGGTGCTACCGCCACGCGCTCGAGCAGATGGGCCTCGAACCGCGCTCCTACGAGACCGTCAAAGCGACTGTCGGTGGGGGGATCCGGGTCACTTTCAGTCGGCTCGTCCCCCCGGAATACGTCGATCGCGGAGTCGCCCTCTGGACGGAGAAGTTCGAGCAGGTCTGGCATGAGGGGATCGAGGTCCTGGCGGGCGCGGAGAGCTTCCTCCAGCGCCTGCATGAAACCGGGATCAAGACGGCCATCCTGACGAACAAGGAAGGCATACCCGCCCGGCGCATTGCACAGGAACTTGCGTGGGATACCCGCGTCAGCAGGGTCTTTGGCCGCCTCGACACCGATTGGGTGAAGCCGCAGGCCGAGCTGACCCGTCATGTGCTCGAAGAAGTTGGCGCAACGGTCGAAACGACGATCATGGTCGGGGATTCCCCTTTCGACGTCGAAACCGGTCAGAACGCAGGTCTGCGCACATACGTTGTCGCGACCGGATCGCACACCGAGGAGGAACTCCGAAAGACCCGCCCGGATGGTGTCTTTCCCGATATGGCATCCCTCGCCCGCCGCCTCTTCGACTGGGAGCTCTGAGTCCGTCTGCGGCGGGTTTGTTTCGGCAAAGGCGGAAATGCAGG
>CAZVQJ010000105.1:0-9727 GCA_964629165.1 uncultured Puniceicoccaceae bacterium | reverse complement strand
GCATGGGCGAGCCGTGCCCGCGCGGCGGTCCGGAGAGTTGCGAGAAGCGCCTCCATGACGACGGCCCGCACCTGTCCCTCGTTACGGAAGCGGACTTCACGTTTTGTCGGATGCACATTCACATCGACGGCGGCGGGAGGGATCTCGACGAAGAGGAAGCAGGCGGGATAGCGGCCCTTCGGAATATAGGTATGAAAGCTCTCGACGAGGGCGTAGTGCAGCACGCGGCTCTCGACCGGCCGCCGGTTCACAAAGGTAAACATTTCGGCGCGGGTGGCGCGGCCCGTTCCCGGTTTGGCGATCAGGCCGGTGAGGCTGATTCCTGCATTGCCCGGATCCGCCGGGAGAGCGGCGACGGGCATGAGATCCTGCGCCAGTTGTCGGCCGAAAACTTCGTGGACGCGGGTTTCGAGGGTGCTGTCGGGGGTCGCCCGGAAGCGTATATTGTTGTCTTCGAGGAGGGTGAACCCGACGGACGGGTGGGCGACGGCGAAAAGGCGGCAGAGGAGGACGATATGCGCGGCTTCGGTGCGATCGGTTTTGAGAAACTTGCGCCGGGCCGGCACCGTATGGAAGAGCCGGGAAACCTCCACCGTCGTCCCGGGAGACATGCCGCAATCGCGCACCGTTGCGGGGTGGCGGCCATCGATGAGAATTTCGGTTCCGACGACGGCCGATGCCTCGCGCGTCCGGAGGCTGAAGCGGCTCACGCTGGCGATGCTCGGCAAGGCCTCTCCCCGGAACCCAAAGCTGTTCAGACTGAGGAGGTCGCGGGCCTCCCGGAGCTTGCTTGTGGCATGGCGGCGGAGGGCGAGGACGGCATCTTCGCGGGCCATCCCGGCGCCATCATCGCTCACCCGCAGGAAGCTTTTCCCGCCATTGCGAAATTCCACCTCGATCTGGCGGGCCCCGGCATCGAGCGCGTTTTCCACCAGCTCCTTCACGACGGCGGCGGGCCGTTCGACGACCTCTCCCGCCGCAATCTGGTTAGCGACATCGTCGCTCAGTTGATGAATGCGCGCCATCGCAGAAGACGGTTGTCACCACTCGCGGAGCGATGACGGGAAGCGCGGGGGGACGGTATTCATGAACGCAGGCATCGGGACGGCTATCCCTGCACATCGGCAAAGGGCGTGTGCTGGCGGCGATAGCGGCGGATGATCCCCATCATTTCATCCGGTGCGACGCAATCGATCAGTTGTTGGCGGATCTTGGGGTCGGCGACGAGACGGGCGATTTCGCCGAGCACGGCGAGATGGATTTCGGGTGTGTTTTCCGGGCTCAGAAGAAGGAAAACGAGCGCCACGGGAGGATCCTTGCCCTCGGGATCGAAGTCGATCGGGGGCCGCAACTGGGTGGCGACACAGAGGGGACGGGCGAGGCCCCGGATGCGGGTGTGGGGGATGGCGACCCCATGGCCGAGGGAGACGGGCATGGCCGCGTCCGTGGCGAGGATTTCACGATGGATGGCGGCGGCGTCGAGTCCCGGAACAACTCTCGTCACGGCCTCGATCATTTGCTCGAAGACTCCCTCTTTTGATTCGGCATGGATGCGCAGGACGAATTCGGGGCTGAGCGCGCTGATGAGGTAATCCGCTTCGCGCTGGAGGTAGAGGGTCTTGGGTGTCGTCTTGTCCGCCTTGAGCCTGGAATCGGGTGCGGGGTCGAGAAGGAGGCTGGAGGCATTCACGGTAAGGAGGGCGTCGAGGCCCCCGCTCTGGACGGGCTCACCTTCCATTTCCACCATCGCGGCTTCACCGAGGACCAGTTCCGAGCTGATCATCGACGGCTTCGGCATCCAGTTCCAGAGGACGGTGCCGGTCGAAGTGCCGCTCTTGCTCTGGGTCGACGCCCAGCGGTAGACGTTCTGCTTGCCGAAGGCGACTTCCCATTTCTTGCAGAGGAGTTCGTTCAAGTCCTCGTTGTCGGTAAAGGCAAGGAGGCGGCCAATGCCCTGGATTTCGTCGCGCTCAAAGAGTTCATCCACTTCGCGGGCGTCGGCGAAAAGTGCCGGAAGGTCTTCCTGCTGGGCCTCGAGCACGGCGGCCCGGTTTCCATCGACAAGGACGACCGGAACCTGCCGCACATCACGCAGGAAGGTGGCAACGGAACGGGCCAGATTGTGGGCCCCCACGATGAGCCATCCCTTCGGGTCGATCAGCCGCACATTCAGCAGGGTTGCGACGGGGCCTGCACTGAACCCCTGGAGAATCACCGTGATGATGATGACGGAATAGACGAAGGTCTCGAGGAATGCGGCCGCCGCGCTCTCGGCGGGGTTGATCTGCTCGAGGGAGAGCGCAACGAGAGACGCCATCGTGGCCGCGACGACTCCGCGGGGAGCGACCCAGCTCAGAAAGAGGCGTTCGCGCAGGTTCATCTCGCTCCGAAACGTGCACACCGCGATCGTGAGCGGTCGGACGATGAGGATCACCGCGGCCACGAGGAGGTAGCCCCGGAGGCCAAAATCGAGGAACTGGACCACTTCGAGCCGGGCCGTGAGGAGGAGGAAGACAAAGCCGATGAGGAGGTCGATGAGCACGCTCTTGAACTCGATGATGGTCTTCAGCTCGGGGGGACGACGGGCGCCAATCGTCAACCCGGCGACGGTGACGCTGAGGAGGCCGCCCTCGGAAATGATGGCTTCGGTGAGGCCGAAGATGAGCACCGCCACACCCACGATAAAGACGTTCAGGACCTCCTCCGGGATCAGGCGGCGCTTGAGCAGAAAGCAGGTGATCTCGCCGCCGATGGTTCCGATCGCAAGCCCGCCGAGGACACGCAAGGCGAGATTCGAAAGGGCTTCTCCGCCGCCTCCGCCAACCGCCCACTCGAAGGCCATGAGGGCCGCAAAGACACCGATCGGATCGATCAGGACGGATTCCCAGTGCAAGGTGTGGTGGAGGTTCCAGTTCAACCGAATGCGCTTCAGGATCGGTTGGATGACGGTCGGGCCGGTGACGATGACGAGGCTGCCTGCGAGCATGCAGATGGTCGGATCCCAGCGGAAGAGGAGGTAAACCGCGACCGATGTGGCGAGCCATGTCGTGAGAACGCCAAGCGTCAGGAGGCGGCGGATGACGGAGCCGGCCGACCGGTAGCCCATCGTGTCGAGTGTCAGCCCGCCCTCGAAGAGGATCAGGCCCACGGATAGCGATACGAGCACATTGAGCGAGGCGCCGAGACTGTCCGGGCGGATGACATTCCAACCCTCGGGGCCGAGGATCACCCCGCCGAGGAGGAGGAAAACGATCGCGGGCACCCGCAACCGTTTCGCGATCACGGAAAGGAAGGCGCCTGCCGCCAAGGCAAAGGCAAGGGTCTGCAAAACCTCGTTGGGTATGGCGTGCGGGACGCTGGCCCCGGTGGAGGCGAGGATGAGGGCGTGGAGCAGGCAGTCGGTCATGCGAGGCGGCGGCTACTTCAGGTTTGAGCCCTCTGTCGGAATGACAAGCCCGGGCACGGACGGAATCTTTGCGGAAAAAGCGCCCTCCGGTCGAAGTTGTCAATCCCCCGGCCTCTCCCGCGGCGTCGCCACCCGGCCGTCAGGAGAGGCTTCCATTTCCCGCAGCGGGTCCGCGCAGCGGGAGCGGCTGCCGACCGGTTCGGGATCCGGGGCTATTCGACAAACGCCCAGATCAGCTTGCGGGAGCGTCGGTCGAGGGTGCTTTCGTCCTGGATCACGAAAAGATCACCGGCGAGGTCCTCGATGAGGATCTGACCGCTCGCGAGGCGGCGTGGCCAGTCTTCGAGCTTCGTCGCAAACCGGCGGGGACCCTGCCGGGTATCGACCTTCCAGACACGGAGTTCGAAATCCTTGTCGATGGCTTCCACGCGCGTGATTTCGAAGGCGAAGCCAGCCACCGCCATGGCGTGCAGGAGGGCCTCGCGGGAATCCCCTTCGAGGTCGGCCGGGCTGCGGATAAGGGCGTGTTCCACATTCTCGTCATCCCGCAACGAGATGAATTCGTGGGGATTGGACCATGGAAAGCAGGCGCGCAGCATGACAGAAATCCACTGCTCGCCGTTCTGGAGGAGGAGCCGACCATCTTCGCCGTAGCGCAGAGCGAGGTTTCGGGAGAACTGGGTTTGGAGTTCCATGGGGCGACGGGTTGGAGGAGGCGAAACAACAGAACGCTCAAAATTGGAGGGGAAGGCTGCGAAAATACGGATCCCCGCCCGGGGGAGGGGAACCGGAGAAGGCGGCGGGAAGCGGCTTAGACGGCGTACATCTCGTGGAGTTCCCGTTGAATCGTGTGCAGGTTGTAATACACCCCGTGCGGGTTCGCGAGGAGTGCTTCGTGGGTGCCCGTCTCGGCGATCTTGCCGTCCTTCATCACGATCAGGCGGTCGGCCCGGCTGAGTGTGCTGAGGCGGTGGGCGATCGCGATGACGGTTCGGCCTGCGATCAGGCGGTCAATCGCTTCCTGGATCTTCTTTTCGGTCTCGGTGTCGACGCTGCTCGTGGCCTCGTCGAGGATGAGAATTCGCGGGTTGTGAAGAACCGCCCGGGCGATCGAAATGCGCTGGCGTTCACCGCCGCTGAGGGTATGCCCCCGTTCTCCCACGATCGTATCGTAGCCATGGGTGAGCTTGCAGATAAAATCATGGGCATTGGCGGCTTGGGCGGCGGCGAGAACCTGCTCTTCGGCGGCCTCCGGCAGACCGTACCGGATATTGTCGAGGACGCTGCCGTGAAAGAGATAGGGATCCTGTAAAACCATCCCGATCTGAGCGCGGTAGGATCCGAGTTCCACGTCCGCGAGGTTGTGCCCATCGACCAGTATCCGTCCGCTGTGCACATCGTAGAAGCGGGCAATGAGGTTGATGACGGTTGTCTTGCCCGCCCCGGAAGGACCGACGAGACCGATCATTTCTCCGGGCTGAATCTCGAAACTGATGCCTTTGAGGATCTGCCGGACGGGATCGTAGCCAAAGGTGACATCCTCGAACCGGATGTGTCCCCGGACCGGTTCGAGCCGCACGGCCGCTTCGGGCTCCCGGATTTCGGGCTCGGTGTCGAGGACCTCGAAGACGCGCTGGGCGGAGCTGACGCTACGATTGAACATGCGGGTGAGGAATCCGAACATTTCGAGCGGCATGATGAACTGGCCGACCAACATGATGAAGGCGACGAAGGTGCCGGGTTCCATCGGGCGGTGGCCGGGCAGCTGCAGCATGCGCGGTAACGCCACGACCCAGACGACGATGATCATGAGATTCACGCCGAAATAGATCAGCGGCCAGTGCGAGGTCCAGATCCGGTGCACCGCGACCGCCTCTTGCAGGACGGCGTCGTTGCGCGCATGGAAACGGTCCCGCTCATGATCGCTCTGGTTGAACGCCTGCACGACGCGGATGCCCGGAATGGCGTCGCCGACGATGGCCGTCATCTGGCTCCATTTGTTCCAGATCCGCAGGAATATGCGGTGCAGCTTGCGACCCATCCAGTAGAGCAGGCCGAAGAGCAGGGGAACGGGGAGAACGAGGATCAGGCCGAGCTGCCAGTCCTTGACCACGAGCGTAATCGAGAGACCCGTGAGGAGGATCACGCCGAAGATCATTTCCGCCATTCCGAAGGCGATGAAGTCCCAGATCCGATCCGTATCACTCCCCACGCGCGAGATGATGCTGCCCGTCTGGTTGCGCGAGAAAAAGCTGATCGAGAGCTTGTGAAGGTGGTCGTAGAGCGTCCGCCGGAGATCGCGGGCCACATACTCGCCAATCACGGACAGGGTGCGCAGCCGGACGAAGAGAAAGGCTTCCCGGAGCGCGAACGCGGCGAGCAGCGCCGCGATCATCCACCAGCCGGAGCGCATCGCTTCATCGGCCGTGATGTCTCCCCGAAGAGCCGGGAGGACGGCGTTGTTGATGATGCGCTCGGTCATGAGCGGCAGGACAAGCATGAGGACGGTCAGGCAAGTCGCGGCGAGCACCCCGAGCAGAAACATCCGCCGATAGGGCCGGATGTAGCTCACAAGGCGCCAGAGGACGGACAGGTGGTGGGTCACGACGGATCCCTGCGCTTCGCGAATCGGTTTCGAAATCGCTTCCGCATAAAAGGCGTCGGCCCGCTCCGGGGTGTCGATGGTGTGCCCTTCCAGCGCCTGTTCGAGGACGAAGGCGATCGCCCCCATCGCATTCTTCTGGCGATGGGAATAGCGGATCGTCGCGAGCACGGGTTCATCCGGGCGCCCGACGAGGAGAAGGGTGTGGCCGCTGAGACTGGGGCGTTCTTCGACCGCCGTGATCTCGGCACGTTCAATGAAGCGGATCGAGCCGTCCGGCCGGACGACGGCGACCTCCCGTTCCCCGAGCGCGACCCAGCTTTCTGTCAGCCGCATCCCGCCATCGAGGTCGGCGAGCGCATAGAGCTGGATGGGCTCGCCGTCCCAGCGTTCTTCAATCGAACGCCGGGCGGCCTCGGGGAGGGCCACGGGCTGGTCCGTGTACCGGTCGAGGAGAGTGCGATTCTGCGTGAAACGTTCGTGCATGAGAAAGCGTCCTCGTGTTCAGACAGATTGGCGGCGTGCGGCACCGGAAGGTTTCCGCATCGCAGTCTTCAGCAGGCGGAAACGGTGATGAACGAGTCTTTCCCGGTCGAGCGCGCGCGCGGAACTTGTGAGCAAGAGAGTGGGGAAACTTCCCGGGCGCAACCGGAAAGGAATTTCGCGCCGGTGGGCGAGGGAGAGACCCTGTCTGGCGCAGGGCAAAGCCGTCCGCCGACAGATCCGGGCTGTCGCGCAGGTTTTCGTTACTCCGGAAACGAGAGCTGGCCTTGTTCGGGTGGTTCGGGGCGGCGTTGGAAGGGGGCGCGGCCGTCGGCCCATTCCACTTCGATCCGGGGGCTCTTCCGGGCGGCGTCGGCGCTTTGGAGGATGGTGCCCTTTGCATCGCGGACGATGGCATAGCCGCGCGCGAGGACGGTTGCGGGACTCGCCTGGCGGAGGCGGAGGGCGAGGTGACGGAGGTTTTCGCGGGCGAGACCGACCCGATGGCGGGGATCGACGGCACCGAGGCGGTAGCGGCAGGCTCCGAGCGTTTCGCGGGCCTCGGTGCGGGCGGATTCCCAGAGGCGGTTGCGGCGGGCGGCGACATCGTCGAGACGCATCCATGCCTGTTCGAGGCGATGGCGGGGCGTGTTGGCGAGCAGGCGCTGACGCAGGCTATCGAGTCGAAGGTGTTCGCCGCGGGTCGTGGCGGTCAGAATCTGGTGGAGCTGACGCCGCGCACGCTGCACGGATTCGGCAAAGGCGACAAACTGGCTGGAGAGCATTTCGGCGGCGGCGGAGGGGGTTTCCGCGCGGACATCGGCCGCAAAGTCGCTCAGGGTGAAATCGATTTCGTGACCGACCGCGGAAACCACCGGTCGTGCGCTCCCGGCGATCGCGCGCGCCACGACTTCCTCATTGAACGGCCAGAGATCCTCGAGGCTGCCGCCCCCGCGGGTGACGACAATGACGTCTCCGAGGTGCTCCCGGTTGGCGCGCTCGAGCATGGCCACGATTTCGGGGGCCGCCTCGACGCCCTGGACGCGCACCGGGAGGAGCCGAATGGTGCCCCGCCAGCGCCGGCGGCGGAGAATGCTCAGAAAATCGCGGATCGCCGCCCCGGTCGGCGACGTGATGACGACGATTGTCCGGGGCAGGGTCGGCAAGGGCTGCTTGCGGGCGGGATCGAAAAGACCCTCGGCGGCGAGCTTGGCCTTCAGCCCTTCAAAGCGGCGGCGGAGTTCGCCTTCGCCTTCGCGGCGGACCAGCGTGGCGACGAGCTGGTAGTTGCCGCGCGGTGGATAAACCGTCACCCGCCCGCACACGAGGACCGCCATGCCTTCTTCGAGCCGGAGCGCGTTGCGTTCCACGCTGGAGCGAAACATCGCCGCGCTTAGCTGCGCCTCCCGGTCCTTGAGGGTGAAATAGACATGGCCGCTCGACTGGTAGCGCACGTTGGAGACTTCGCCGCGCACCCAGACTTCGCCAAAATTTCCTTCGAGGAGGCGCTTGATGTGTTGGGTCAAGACGCCGACCGACAGCGGCGGCTCAGTGGGTTCCGGATTCCAGTCCATCGTTCTGCTTGCGTTCCTGGCGGCGGCGCCAGTGGGAGACGATCATGATCGTGCTGAAAAAGAGGACGATGCCGACAAGTGCCCAGCGTCCGTTCCCCTCAAAGAGAGAGCCCCCGACCATGATCATGCCGGCCCCGATCATGCCCTGCACGAGGACCGACCAGTAGAGATAGAGCCAGAAAGAGACGCCGCCGAGGGCGAGGACAAAGTTCTGGATGATGTAGGGCAGGGGCGATGCCCGGAGGATGATCGTGACGGTGCGTTGGTTCGCGGGCGTGATCGAGGGCATCTGGATGCCCCGCCGCGCGACGAGGCGTTCGACCCGGTGACGGGCAAAGGTGACCGTCATCCAGTAGGAGAGGGCGGTGTTGCTGCTGATGCAGACAATGGCGGCGACAATGCCCTGCGGAATGCCCCCCGCGACCGTCGCGATCGTGAGGTAAAAGGGACTGAGGGGGACGCCAATGGCGGGGAGGATGGCAAACGCGAGGAGGTAGAGCGGCAGCGGTATTCGTCCCAGCCAGACCTCCAGCTGGGCCATGAGGAGGGCGAGGTCTTCGACCGGATTCCGCCCGCTGCGCACGCTGAACCAGGCCAGCGCGCCGCCCAGGACAAGCACGCCGATGCCTGCCAGCACCGTCGGCAGGAGGCTCCTCCGCAGGCTCCAGCGACCCCGCACGATCGGATTCGTCGCATCGCCCGGCATCTCAGCGGAACCAGTTGTATTTGAGGATTGCGAGGATCGCGCGGACGCCATCCTTCCAGCCGATCTTTTTCCCTTCGTCATAGGTTCTCCCGTAGTAGGAGATGCCCACTTCGTAACACCGCACACCGAGCTTCGCGACCTTCGCGGTCAACTCCGGCTCCACCCCAAATCGGTTTTCTTCGATCCGGATCTGGTCGAGTACCTCCCACCGGAAGACCTTGTAGCAGCATTCCATGTCCGAGAGGTTCAGGTTCGTCAGGAGGTTGGATAAAAAGGTGAGGAACCGGTTGCCCAGCATGTGCCGGAAAAAGACCACCCGGTGCGGCCGCCCGCCCTGAAAGCGCGACCCGAAGACGACGTCCGCCACCCCCTGTTCGATCGGACGCAGGAGTTCCGGGTATTCGGCCGGATCATACTCGAGATCGGCATCCTGGATGATCACGACATCGCCCGTCACCCCCTTGAACCCCGTGCGCAGCGCCGCTCCCTTGCCCCGGTTCCGGTCGTGCAGAAACAGCTTGAACGGTGCCGCCTGATATTCCGCGAGAAGAATCTCCCGCGTGCCATCGGTCGAAAAATCATCCACGAGGACGATCTCCTCGACCCGCACCCCGCACGCCTGCACCCGGCGCAGGAGTTCCCGCAGGGTCTGCCTCTCGTTGTAAACCGGAACGACGACCGAGATCTTCATGCGCGTGCACCCTGTGAACCCATAACCGCGACACTGTGCGCCGCCCGTAAATTCAGGTCAAGATACGGTGAGGCCGAAGATGGCGGGCCGGAAGGAGAGCCCGGGGCGACATGTGAAGAGGCTCGGATGGTTCCGAGCCTGAACGAATTAGGTACGAAATATGTACGCAAAAAAAGACCGCTCGAATGAGCGGTCTGGGGGAAATAGTAGACTTGGGCTTCCGTGATTAATTGCTGGTCGGGATCTTTTTGCCCATGGAATCGAA
>CAZVQJ010000104.1:0-9790 GCA_964629165.1 uncultured Puniceicoccaceae bacterium | reverse complement strand
AAAGCACTCTCCGACGACGCGACCGGCGTCGAGGTCGAGGTCGTTCATGGATCATCTTTTTCTGATCGCAACGAGCGTCATGCTGGACGTACCCCTCCCGGCCGTCGACAGGCCCCCTCAACCCTCTGGCGACCGCCCCGGCGATCCAGCGCCACCTGACTCCGGCAACCTGTTTGGTTCCGGCTCCCCTTCCGCTTTCTCCTCCAGCTCGATTCCCATTTTCCTCGCGCGCTCCTTCCAGAGATGGCGCGCGTGCAGCTGCAGGTCGGGCACCTTGTCCTTTTCGTCCATGATCTCGAAGCCGAAGATGGTCTCGATGACATCTTCGAAGCTCGCCAGGCCGACAGGCGTGCCGAACTCATCAATCACGATCATGAGCTGACGCCTCTCCGCGATCAACCGCTGAAACAGTGCATCCACCGGAGTATTTACCGGGGCCATCCCGATCGGCCGCTTCAGATCCGCCAGGGGCCGATCCTCCCCGCTGTTCTTAAGGTGTGCGAGCAAGACCTCTATGCGGATCACGAACCCGGTGATCTCATCCCGGGTGTTGCTGTAGACGGGGATTCGGTTGAATGGCTTTTCCTCGATCAGCTTCACCGTCTCCGATACCCGCATCGACTCCGGCAGCGCGAAGATGACCGTCCGCGGGGTCATGATATCGCCAGCCGTCATCGCGTTGAGCTGGATCAGGTTCTGCACGAACTGGCTCTCCCGCTCCCTCAGTTGGCCAGACTCGGCCCCCAGACGAGCCATCGCCAGGAGCTCATCGCGATCGATCCCGCTGGCTCGCTCCTCTCCGCGGCTGATCACCCGGGTGAGGATGCGTGAGAGCCACACCAGCGGCGCGAGACCTTTGATCATCAGCGGCAGCACAGTCGCTCCGAAGGCCGAAAGAGGCACCACATAGCGCACGCCGAGGGTCTTCGGAATGATCTCCGTCAGCACGAGGATGGCCAGCGTCAGAAGGCCGGCGAATACCGCCTCGCCAGCATTGCCGTAAACCCGGGCGTATTGCGCGCCGGCCCCGGCGGCACCCATCGTGTGGGCGATCGTGTTGAGCGTCAGTATGGCGGAAATTGGGCGGTCGATCTCCGCCTTGAGCTTCTCCATTCGCACCGCCCACCGCTGCCCTCTCGCCTTTGCACTCTGGATCGCAGACGGTGTGATTGTGAGCAGGCTTGCCTCCAGCAAGGAGCAGAAGAACGACACCACAAGCGCGATCAGGACGTAAATGATCAGTAGAGTCATGAAGGGATCGGCACCTGAGATTCCGACGAGCACATGCGTGGCATTGGCCTCAGCGTTGGCGACTTTACGGTAGCCCGCGAGGATTTTCGCCGCGATTGGACGAGCGCATGCGGAGGACCCTCATCCCGCACGCGCTGGCCGGGCTTCCGGTTTCTGCATGGTTTCGATGAATTTCCTCGGGAATCCACAGGATCAGGCAAGACCCGCCGAGGAGCCGCCCAGCTGTCACGACCCCTCCAGTGAAACATCCTGCCCATCCCGTTAACCCTGTCAGAAAGACACACGACAGCATCCACAGGATTTACAGGATAGGCCGCGCAATGACCGAGGTTCCACACCCATAGGCGAATTCCTTCTCTACATCCCTGAGGACGAAAGATCCCCGGGCATTTTCGAGAGGAGTCGATTTGGCTGAGCCAGAGATGATGGCTTTTTGAGACCGAGTTGCAATGCAATCGGCACATCTCTTCGCCTCTGCGAATGACCGGAGGATGCAACGTCTTCGTTGACCGTTTCCACAATGGGCCGGACGGTGGTGCGCTCAACTCCCGTTCATCCGTCTTCGACCACATGGCCTTTACCGAATCTGAAATTTCCCGTCATCTAGACAAGATCGAGATTGAATTCTGGGCCAAGCGTCGTCCTCCCCTGGAGCTGCGGGATCGAGTAAGGGAAGGGCAGCGAATCCTGGGTCAAAGCATCGAACTCTTTTTCGTATATCCCGCGTTCCAGCGTCCCGGCGAGTTCATCGAAGAGTCCATCGCCAAGCTCCGCTACGTGCGCACCCGTAACGTTTGGGAACTCTTTTGGAAGCGCGCTGATCTGAGATTTCATCGCTACGAACTCCACCCCGAATCCACGACGCTCCCCGAAGCCCTCGCCGTGATCGACGAGGATGCCCACGGCTGTTTCTTCGGCTGATTGTATTCTCCAACTTCTCCCATTGAGCTCATGTCCCTAGCCAAATACTCCGTCAAACAGCACCCCATTTCCACCCCCCTCGCCTGGATCCAGCAGGGGGAGATCGCCATTCCAGAAATCCAGCAGCCCTTTGAGCCCTTTGTCTGGAGCAAGACGCTGTTGCGCGACGTGATGGAATCGCTGTTGCGCGGTTTCCCGGTCGGCGACCGCATCGCTTGGGAGAACCGAACATCAAGCTGAAGGACTCCTTCCACTCCCTTTGATCAACCAGAAGAAGGAGCGCCAGATTCGCACCGGTATGGCCTCGATGGGCATCGATGATGGGCATCCGCCGGCGACGGGTTAATGTTGTGCCCGCAATCGTTCACTGTTCACTGAGGACGGTGGGACGGATGAGTGCAGAGGAAACAGCGGGCTTTTCGAGAGTAACGGTCTGGCTGGCAATCGCATTGTTCACCGGGGCCGTCATCGCCGCATGGGGCTGGAACCAGGCCCGCTCCGAAACGAACAGGCTCGCATTCGAAACCGTCCTCGTGGAGCGGGGAGACGTGGTGCAGTCGGTGCTTGCGACCGGCGAACTGAACCCCGTGCGGACGGTGCAGGTGGGCAGCCAGATCTCCGGCAACATCCGCGAACTGCTGGCTGACTTCAACAGCGTCGTTCAGCGGGGTGATGTCATCGCGCGGATCGATCCGGCGATCTACGAAGCCAACGTTTCGCTGGCGGAAGCCGAGCTGGAGCGGGCGGAGGCGGCTTACGACTTGGCGCACGTGCAATGGGAGCGCGTTCGTTCGCTGCACGAACGCCTGATGATCAGCGATTCCGAACTCGATGAGGCACGCGCGCAGATGCGCCAGGCAGAGGCCAACCAGCGGATGACAGGACATGAGCTGGAGAAGGCGCAGCTCGAACTCGATCGTTGCACCATCACCTCACCCGTCGACGGCATTGTCATTTCGCGCAATGTCGATGTCGGCCAGACAGTCGCGGCCAGCCTCTCGGCGCCGGTGCTTTTCGAGATTGCGGAGGACCTTGGCCAGATGGAAATCAACACCTTCGTGTCCGAAGCCGACATCGGCCGGATCGAGGAAGGGCAGCGGGTGGAGTTTCGTGTCGACGCCTATCGGGATCAGCCTTTCGCAGGAAAGGTCTGGCAGGTGCGCCATGCGCCATCCGTGATGGATAATGTCGTCACCTACGATGCGGTGGTGCGGGTGGACAACCCGCAGCTCCAACTCAAGCCGGGCATGACGGCCGAAGTCGACTTCATCACCAGCGAAGAGGAGGACGTCTTGCGGGTGCGAAACACCGCCCTGCGCGCACGGCTGCCGGACGCGGTTCGTCCTGCCACGCCGGACGAGGCAGCGGGACCGGGCGAACGCACCGCCTATCGCCTCGGTTCGGATGGAACGCTCGAGGCGGTCCAGGTGCGCCCGGGGATTTCCGACGGCATGCACACCGAAATCCTCTCGGGGCTGCGCGAAGGCGACGAGCTGGTAACCGGAATCCAGCTACACACGGGCCAGGACCGGACTTCCGGCCCCACCCTGCTTCAGGGGCGGCAGGAACAGTTTTAGTGCGATGCGTCGCTTGATGGAGCTCGACCGGGTCACCAAGACCTACCAGAGCGGCAGGGCGGCCGAGGTACACGCGCTGCGCGGCGTCGATCTGAGTTTCAACGAGGGAGAATTCGCCATGATCATGGGTTCAAGCGGATCAGGAAAGTCGACCCTCATGAACATCATCGGCTGCCTCGACCGGCCCACAACCGGGAACTACTGCATCGACGGCGAGGATGTCGGGCGTATCTCCCGCGATGCGCGGGCCGCCATCCGTGGACGCAAGATCGGATTTGTCTTCCAGAGCTTCAACCTCATCCCCCGCACCTCTGCCCTGGAAAACGTCGAACTGCCCATGCTCTACAACCCGCATCCTCCGGGCCGGCGCGAGATGCGGGAGCGGGCGCTGGAGGCCCTGCGCACCGTCGGCCTTGAAGATCGTGCCCACCACACCCCTGCAGAGCTGAGCGGAGGACAGCAGCAGCGCGTCGCCATCGCCCGCGCACTGGTCAACCGGCCGCGCCTTCTGCTGGCAGATGAACCGACCGGCAACCTCGACAGCCAGACAACCCTCGACATCCTCGCGCTGCTTCAGCGCCTCAACCAGCACGAAGACCTCACGATCGTGATGGTGACCCATGAGCCCGAAGTCCGTCCCTACGCCCATCGGGTGATCGTGATGCGCGATGGGCGCCTCGGATCGGATGAGCCGGTGCGGGAACCGCGGGATGCCCAGACGGATGCGGCGGCCCTGAGCGCGACGGCGGGCGAAGCGGAGGATTCCGGATGAAGGCATTGCCCGCCATTCAGCTCGCCGCTCAGGCCATACGCCGCAATGCCATGCGCTCCCTCCTCACCGCGACCGGCATGATCATCGGGGTGAGCGCCGTGATCTCGCTCGTGAGCATCGGCGAAGGGGCCCGCTCCGCCGTCGAGGAACAGGTCAACCGCCTCGGCCAGAACGTCATTCTCGTCTTCCCCGGCAGTCGCTCGCTCGGCGGTGTCAGCACAGGCAGCGGAACGGTCAATACGCTCACCGTCGAGGATGCCGAAGCACTCCAGGCGGAAATTCCCGAAGTGGTCGCAGCCAGTCCGGAGGTGCGCTCGCAGCGGCAGGTCATCTACGGCAACCGCAACTGGTTCACCCGCATCTATGGCCAATCCGAACGCTACCTCCAGATCCGCCAATGGCCGATCGAGTCGGGGCGGATGTTCGACGAGGAAGAGCGTCATCGGGCGGCCCAGGTCGCGGTGGTCGGTCTGACCATTGTCGAGGAACTGTTCGAGGGAACCGATCCGATCGGCGAGACCCTCCGGGTGCACGGGCTGCCGCTGCGGATCATCGGCGTGCTTGAGCGCAAGGGCATGTCGCTCATGGGTTCCGTTCAGGACGATATCATCATCGTGCCTTATACGACCGGCTTCCAGAAGATTTCCGGCCGTAGCCACGCCATGGTGATCAACGTGCAGGTCTTCAGCGATGATGCCATGGAGATCGCCCGCCTGAAGATCGCCGACCTCCTGCAGGAGCGGCATGGCCTCGCACCGGACCAGGATGACGACTTCACCATCCAGACACAGGAGGAAGTCGCCGCCGCCGCCACCGAGACCTCCCGCACGATGACCTTCCTGCTCGCCATGATCGCCGCCGTCTCCCTGCTCGTGGGCGGCATCGGAATCATGAATATCATGCTCGTCAGCGTCACCGAACGCACCCGCGAAATCGGTATCCGGATGGCCGTCGGCGCACGCGGCCGGGACGTGCTCCAGCAATTCGTCTTCGAAGCCACCCTGCTCAGCGTGCTTGGCGGTGCAGCCGGCATCGCCCTCGGGATCGGAGCAACTGCCGCGATCGGATACTACGCCGGCTGGCCGGTGCAGGTTTCGGCCGGCGCCGTGGCCCTCGCCTTTTCCGTGAGCGCCGGAATCGGCATCCTCTTCGGCTTCTATCCCGCCCTGAAGGCATCCCGACTCGACCCAATCGACGCCCTCCACCATGAATAACCCCTGCGGTCGCACCGCGGATGAACGTATGTTAGCAGACCCTGAGACTCGCGCGTCACCACGCGGGATTAACCACTGGGTCATAGCGGAATCCTGCGCGGCCAGCCAAGTTTCCTCCGAAGGCGTGGAGGGTGCCACTCAGCCACCTGCCAGGAACCGAAGGGTCAGGGCAGGCGGCAGGCTCATTTCCCGCGGTCGGCGTCGGTCTGCGCATGGGTGCGAGGGTCGTCTACCGGGAGGTGTTCACCGATGAAGCGGAGGCTTTGCATCATGGCATTGTTCCATTCGGAGGTCCAGTTGGTGCTCATGAAACGGCCCATCTCGAATCCATGCAGGCTGTCGGGGCCTCGGTTTATGGGTGTCGGCGTCGTCGCAAAAGGCCCACTGGGCTGCTCATTTGACCCGAGGAGTTCATCCCAGGCGCGTTCGGCGAGATCTTCATCATCCGTAAGGTAGGCGGCAAATGCGGTGAGCCGGGAATAGTAGGTGGGTAGATTCCCACTACGCACATCGACTCCGATGGCATCGCGACGTGCCTCCCGGTCCGCGTTGTACCAGGTACAGTAGTCCACCCATGCCTGCTTGTAAGCGGGCACGTCGAAGAGCTGGATCAGTTCCGCCGCAACTTCCGGGTAACCGAAGACCATGTTGAGATGGGACATGTTTCCGACATGTTCGTTAGGCGTGCGTGTGTTGTGAATTCCCGTTTCAGTATCCACATATGTCGCGACACTGAAGAAGCCGAACGGCATCTCGCCGATGGAAGCCATGTTGTTCATCAAGCGGTCTCGATAGACGGGATTCAGGGTACGCTCCCATTCGATCAGCCATGCCATATTGAGGATACCCATGTCCATGCCGACGCCCATTGGCATCGCACGCGGATCGAGTTCTTCGCCCTCCTCCCTCATGGTTTTCGAGAACCAATCGTAGGTCACATAAGTCTTGTAGGCATCGAGCTGAGCGCGGAGCAAGTCTCCCACACGCTCGTCGGCCGTGAGGTAGTAGTAGTATCTGCGATACGCGGGAGTGCTGACGCGAAGCTGTTTCATGCCGTCGCCCCAGTGCTGCACATGGTGGCGGGTTCCAAGTAGGGCCTGGGGACCAATGTGGTACACGTCCACCTCGCCTGTGTGGCGGGTCATGGCCTCGGCAAATCTAAATACATCGGCACGGCCGCTGCGGAGAAATTGGGTCCAGAGCCAGATGTCCGGGGACAGTTCCGAGTTCGCCCAGGCGAAGCCGCCCACATCGTAGCGCCACATGTTGCGATCCCGATCGAACGAATGCATCACGTCCCCGTAGTCCCAGAATCCATACCAACGATGGGCTTCGCGCTGCTCGACATAGTTGTCAAAGGCATGGTCGAGCATATCTTCGATCCGGGAGAGTGTCGGAGTCGACCGGTCCGGCAGGGTCCAGAGGCCGGCGAATACATTGGACTCCAGAATTTGCTCAGGAGAAACGGCGAGCAGGGGCGGAGCCATGCTGTCCGCGGCATACGCGAGAAGAGCTTCTCCCGACGGCGTGAAATCCGTGATCCAGAAATTCAGTTCGGAAGTGCGCGCGATGCCGTAAGGAGTGCCGCGGCCCTCCTTGTAATCTTCGTAGGTGATCGCCATGCCAAGCTGCCGTTCCTCTTCGAGGGTTTCCATGCCCAGTCCGTCGTGATAAAAACGCAGGTCCATCGCCTTGGCGGTGGGAGCCCAGAACCAGAGCGTAGTTTCGGCCTCGTCGCTGGCTGCACGACGAATATCGATTTGCGAGGGATGGCTCTGCCAGAAATCCTTCATCCCGAAGGCTACTCCTCCGGAGGCACCGCCGATGTACCCCATTCCGGAGGCGCGGGTGCCAGCGGCCGATCGCACCCAAGCGTGTCCGGGGGCGGTTCGTTTCGCGATTTCAAAGCCGTCGGCGTTGGATTGCGTCAGGCTGAAGTCGCTCCATGTCGGCACGTACTGCAAGCGATCGGTGACCCGCCGATCCCAGGTTTCGGGAGAGGGCAACGGCTTCCCCTGAACCTGCAGGGCGCGGACTTCCTCTCCTGGATCGCGGCGGAGGCCGGTAATGCCGAGGACTGCCTCGGACCAGAGCCCACCCTCGGCGCTGGAAAAACGAACATGGCGATCGTAAGGGGGATCGGTCATCGGTGAATCGAAGCGCACGCCCAGTCCACGAATGAAGTCGGTGTGTTCATCCACGTCGTATGTGAATGTGTGTACCATGCGGATGTTGGCACTGCCGGCGTAAAAGTAGAGACGCACAACGAAGGGCAGAATCTCCCGGTCTTTTCCGGCGTGGTGTCCCTCGATCCGCACCACCGCCCGCACCGGACCGTTTTGCTCGACCTCCACACTATCGACCCGGCTTTCGAATGCCTCCACCTCCAGCGGCTGGTCGGCGGGTTCGCTCGGTCGCTTCTGGTTGAGGGCCACCAATCGGCCGTTCACCAGGATCTCGCGATCGTTGCGAGACACCGACGCAATCAGCGTATTCCCGGAGGGGGCGATGCGGGCCTGAATCACGCTCGTGTCAATCAGCGTAGAACCGTTTGCCTCCCGGATCGTGATCGCCTGTTCAGGTTCCGCGACCGCATCCTCCGGTTCGAGGGTAAAGGCGCCCGAGGCGGATTCAAGGGGTCCCATCGCAATACCTGACCATTTCACGGAGCCGTCGGGCCAGTAGGCCAGTGGCCAGGTTTGCACCGGCAGAGATTGGCCGTCTTCCGTCCGCAACGCCAGCGGGGCGTCTGCCTGCAGCGTTCCCTCGGGCCAAGGCACGCCGAAAGTTGTGCCCATGATCGGAGAGGTTTCGTTGTCCTCCAGCCATCGCAAGGTACGCGGTTCCATCGCTCCGGTCAGCGGCATCGAAGCCAGCAGGAGGTTTATCATCAGGGTCCAGAGAAACAGGGGTTTCATAAACGATTTCGGGTTTGGAACGTGGGTTCTAAGAAAGGGCCTGCGCCAGGCGCGACGATCGGCCTCAGGTTGGGAAGTTGACAAGCCCGCGGAGTCTGCAACGAGGGCGTTGAATTGTGACGGAAAGTAATCATTCTCGATCATCGGCGTTCGGAGTAAGAACGTGCGGAGTATCCTGAAAGGGAGATGAAGACCTCTTTACGGCTCAATGTGCCGTCAGGTACGCCAGGGGTCGAGTTCAACTCCGGTTCGGCGAAATCAACGAGTAAGAATGCCTATTCCTGTGCCCCGCCGGTTGCCCGATTTTCATGGGGTGCCGGAGGGACCCCACGGCGGGAATCTTTTTCGAGAGAAACTCGCCAGATCAGAAGCCGATTCCGAAGATATCGGTGTCGAAGACAAGGTAGCTTCGGTAATCGCCGCGCACCCACAGGAGGCTCGTTTTCTTGCCGTGGTTCTGGGGCACGAACGGCCGAATGTTGTCACGATGGGGATCGAAAGTCAGCTGCTCCCATGCGATCTCTTTGCCCAAGCCCGTAGGCAGCTCGGTCCGGAAAATCTGATAACGTCCCGTCGCACTGGGAGATCCGTTGGCTGGATTGACGTTGGCTGAGATATAGACGACACCCTTCTGATCCGGATCGAGGGTGATACCACCGGCGTAGTGCCGCTCGCGGACATACAGATAACTGCCCGCATAAGCGATTTCCTGATTTTCCCAATCCGCTGAGCCCGGGTTCCTCGTGGACACCCAGTAGCGCAGGTCGCCTCCTTCGGCACCGTCAGGTGAGGTGATGAAAGCGGCGATCTGCGTTCCGTCGGGATAGATCGCAAAATCATGGGTCCAGGCGCGCCCCATCGGACCGCTCCCGTCGTAGATCAGCGTGCCTTCCTCGGGCCGGATCGGATCTTTCTGAAGGTCGCTGATATCGCGGACCTTGTTCCCGAATGAATCGTGGAAGGCGCCATTGCTGTAGTAGAGATGAAAAACGCTGTTGTCGGGTTCGTTCCGCGGATGGCCGTTCGTATAGACAAGATCGATACGGTCCCGATCGTTGCCGACATACTTGACGTAGGGGCGCGTCCCCCCGTCGCCGCTCAGAATGAACTGAAAACCACCCTCCCAGCTCTCGGCAC
>CAZVQJ010000103.1:0-9853 GCA_964629165.1 uncultured Puniceicoccaceae bacterium | reverse complement strand
GTCGAGGAGCGATACCTTGGCGCCGCCCTCCCGCAGGCGACCGTCTCCGAAGTTGCTTTCGCCGAGGATGACTCCGGCCTGCATCGGCGCAATCGTTGTGCCTTCCTGAAAGGCACCGTAGAGCGAAACAGTGTCGGTAACCCTGAAAATGGGATTCACGTTGAAATTGAGGAACTCGAGATCGCCGTTCAGGTTCCGCGCCGGGTCGAGGCGGGCATCGGCGGCTTCGGCGGGGATCCCGAGATCGTAGCGCACGTGTTCGCCGCGCAAACCGAAAAGGAGGGAAAACCGTTCCGCAATCGTGAGATCTCCGAAAACAAAGGCACCCAACTGCAAGAGCTCGGACTCGGCGGCATGTCCTCCCGGACTCGTCGCGCCGAAACCACCGGCCCAGTAATTGCCTCCTCCGATCGTCGGGTCGCGCTGCCCCCCGGCAAGCATCCGGGTATTGGCGCTGGGCTCCGGGGTGGTGATGTCGCGCCGGGGAAACGGTTCAACCCAGAAATCCTGGAGTTGGCTGGCCTCGCTGTAACGGATCTGCGGACCGTAGCCGATTTTCAGGTGGCCGAACCGGAAATCGAGATCGTTGGTGAATGTGAGCCGATTATCGAACACGAACTGTTCGCTCTGGAAGGCGTATCCATATGACGACAACTTGTCCGTCTCCATGTGCTCGAGAAAGAGCTGATGTTTCCACCGGAATGTGCGACTTGGCTCACCGATGAGGTCGAAGAAGTAAATGAAATCCTGCGAATCGGCAAAGTCGGCGTTATCCGAAACGACCGTGCTGCCGCGGACTTGTTCGGTGAATACCTTGCCCCCGGCATGGAAATAATCGGGCGTATACAGATAACCCGAGGTTGTCCGGGCGACATCCGCAGGCAGTCCACGGTACACCCTTTCCCGCGTTTCCGCATCCGCCATATTCAACAAAAGGTCCCGCCGCGCCGTCGGCAGGCTGCCGTTCGCGAGCGCATTTTCGACCAGCTCGGCGGGTACCACGAGAGCGCGGAAGAGGGCACGGTTTGCCTCCGGTATCGGGCCGTAGTCATAGACCGTGCCGTCGATCAGATTGCGATCAGCGAAGCCGCCGTTTACCGCCCGGACGACGCTCAGCGGTTCGCCAACAACGTATTCTCCATCGTCGATCAAGCCCTGTGTGGGGCGGTTCCAGCCCGCGTTTTCATTGGAGCGGAACTGAAAAAACTCACCTCCCGTAAAGATGCGGAGGTGCTCGTTCCACCGCGTCTTGACCGCCCCGTAGAGGGAAACGTAATCATGGTTGATGCGATCGTAGTAGGAACCGGACTGCTGCGCCGTGAGGGAAACCCGGTAAGCCGCGGGTTTACTGCCCAGCATCGTCGGGCCCCCGATGTCCGCCTGGATGTTGACATGATCCCAGCTGCCGATCTCGACCTCGAGGGAACCCCGGAAGCGGTCATAAAACGGTGACTTCGGGATCATGTTCGCATAGCCGCCGATGTGTGAGGGAACGAGGTGTGCCGGTGCTGGCCCCTTGAGAATGTCGAGCGCCTCCAGCGAGCCAAACGAGGTCGGCATCTCGTTGCGCTGATAGGCGCGCATCATCCCGTTGAAGTAGGTCCCACCCTGCCAGCCGCGAATCACAGGGGCCCCCGCGATGCCGTAAAAGTTGTAGCGTTCGGTCCCCGCCCCGATCTTCTCGAGGTCGTCGAAATCGCTGATGCGAAACTGGCGCATCGCCTCCGGGCTGATCGCGAGAACGGAACGCGGCGTATCCAGCGGGGACATGTGTTCAAAGAACACTGTGTCGATGGTGCGATCGGTCGGCAGGAGCGAATTCGAGGCTTCCGTTGCGACTTCCTCCACGATGAATGCTTCGAGCTCGATCAGGTCCGGTTGAGGATCCGTTGCGGCCATGACTGCGCACGCCGCGCTGAATCCCCACCAGCAGGACAACAAATAACGAGAGGTCATAACTTGGATAACTTGGAAGCGAGCACGGCGACTTTTCCCCAAGAGCTTGTCAAGCGGTTTGGAAGGTCATCCAGGACCGTTGGGCATTATCACTCAGGCCGGCCTTTGAGGCGCCTCACATCGGTGATTTCAACCGATCACAAACAACTTTTGCGCCACCTAAAGCCCTCTGCCCTGCTCACGCTCACCATGCCTCCGGGCCCGCGTCCGTCTCGGCGTCGTCTTCCTCATCTTCGGAGTCGGGATCAAGCGCACGGATCAACATTTCCTGAATCCCACCCAGAAACCAGTAACAGAAAAACGCCCGCCGGCTGGGTTCATCGAATCTCTCCGGGTCGACCTCGCCTTCTTCCAGTTCCTCGTCGCTGACCTCCCGGAGTTCCGTCTCCCGGATGCCCAGGCGAATGGCCGACGCGGAACGGCAAACCGCTTCTGCCTGATCCCCTTCCAGCTCGATTTCACCATCCCCGAAATGAGGATGCGTGAGCAGCGATACAAGACGCTCTCCATCCGACTTGAGTTGCCGCTTCAACCCCTCGCTCCAGATCTCCGCGAGATCATTTTCCTGCGGCTGATAACCCGCCTGCGGAGGATCCCCGTCGAGACGGTCAATCACGCGTTGCACGACGCCGGCAAACAATTCACCCAGTTCCGGCGCCATCTCGATGTCCAGGATGATCATGAGAAATTCTGCTCCAGTTGCGCGCGCAGTTGCCAACCTTGCAGGACATGGACATGCGCCTCGGCCGGTTCACGCCCACCGGTCCAGACGACTGACCGTCCCTGCTCATGTACCTCGAGCATGTGACGCGTCGCACGTTCCTGTGAGTACCCGAAGACTCGCTTGAAGACCATCACGACATAGCTCATGAGGTTCACCGGATCATTGAGAACGACCACGTTCCAGAGGCTTTCGTTCTCTATCGAGGTCTCGTTTCGAATAATTGGAGTGGTTTCCACGCCCATCCCGCCAACTTGTTTCGCTCTTCACTCCGGCGCAAACGAAAGCGCCCGTCGTTGACCTCCCGGGATTCGCCCGCACCGTTGTCACCGTGTCGCAGGATCCCACACCTTCCCCCCCTCCACCCAAGAGCAAACCATGGCCCCTGTCCTGGATTGCTCTCGCCATTGTGGTTTATGCCGGGCTGCAACTGGCCTATTTTATTTTCAATAGCGGCCGCTGAGCCCGATCCGACCCGGAGTCTCGCGCCCCGGGCGGGGCGCTACCGCGCCCCCCCCCTCACCGAATGCGGGCGTTGATGAATGCCTTGACGGCTTTCTCACTCGCCTCGACTCGGTGTTTGACGACTGGGAGTTCCTTGAGTGCTTCCAGGCTGGGATGGGTGGGATGGCGGCCGATGGCGCCGATGATTGTTTCCGGAAACTTCGCCGGATGAGCGGTCCCGAGGACAACCGTGGGACGTTCCCGATCAATATCTACAAAACCACACGCGGTGTGAGGATCGACGATGTAATCAAACTCCTCGTGAACCCTGCTGATAATACGGGCGATATCCGTATCGTCTGCCCGCGAGGCGCGGAAGGTGCCGCGGTCAAAATGCGAAAACTCGTGCCGTCCATTCTCGCGAAATGCTTTCAGAACAGCGATCACCCGCGCGGGATCCCGGCCTTCATGGAACCAGAGGAAGCGCTCGAAATTGCTCGCAATCTGGATGTCCATCGACGGAGCCACGCTGGGCGCCACCGGTCCGGCTGCATAGACTCCGGTTTGGAAGAGTCGGTAGAGGATGTCATTCTGATTCGTGGCGACGCAAAAGCCGCCCATCGGCAGGCCCATCTGCTGGACCATCCAGCCCGCGAGGACATTTCCGAAATTTCCTGTCGGAACGACGAATTCCACTTCTTTGCGCTGGTCTGGAGGCAGCCGGAACCATGCATACAGATAATACACGCACTGCGCGAGGATCCGTGCGAGGTTGATCGAATTCACTGCGCTGAGATGGTGCTGCCGCCGATACTCAAGATCGCCGAAGACCCCTTTGATCGTTGTCTGCGCATCGTCGAAGGAGCCCTTCACGGCAAGCGCGTGCACATTCTCGGCACCGGTGCAGGTCATCTGGCGCTCCTGGAGAGGCGATACCCCGCCGTCGGGATAGAGAATGAAAATATTGACGCCCTCCTTCCCCAAAAGTCCGTGGATTGCAGCCGCTCCGGTATCTCCGCTCGTCGCGCCGAGAACATTGATCGGCTGTCCCGTACCACGAATTTGGGCCGCGTAAAGGCTGCCGAGCAACTGGAGGGCGAAGTCCTTGAACGCGAGGGTCGGCCCGTGAAACAGTTCGAGCACATGCAGGGTCGGTGAGAGGGACCGCAGCGGCGCGATTTCCGGGTGATCGAACCGCGTATAACTCTCCGCCACACAGTCTCGCAAAATGTCCGCCCCGAGATCGGTGGCAAAAAGTCCCAGGAACGCCTCGCAGAGTTGCGTGTAGGAGTAACCCTCCCACAACCCGAGATGGGGTTTGAGGTCCGGAAGCTGTTCGGGCAGGAGGAGGCCCCCATCGGGTGCCAAGCCGGTAGCGACCGCCTCGGTGAACGTCAGTGGTTCCGTGTTCCCTCGGGTGGAGATAAAGCGCATCGTAGGTGAGACCGGCCGGTCAGCTCTTGGCATCGAGCCCGAACACGCTGTGGAGGACGCGCATCGCTTCATCCGCCCGCTCCGTGCTGATCGCGACCGATATCTTGATCTCCGAGGTGGTGATCATCTGGATGTTGATGCCCTCTTCGGCGAGCGCGGTGAACATCTTTGCCGCAACCCCGGAATGGGAGTGCATCCCGATCCCGACGATCGAAACCTTCGCTACCCGGTCCGCAAGCTCGAAGCGCCCACTGCCGAAGCCTTCGATCGCCTTCTTGACCGCCTGCTCCGCCCGATACGCGTCATCGCTGTTGACCGTGAAGGTGAGATTAGCGACGCCGTCACGGCCGATATTCTGCACGATCATATCGACATTCACACTGCCCTCGTCGAGTGCGCGAAAGATCGCCGACGCGGCCCCCGGTTGGTCCGGCAGCTCGGCCACGACGACCTTGGTCTGATTCTTGTCACTGGCGACGCCGCGCACGACGACGTCCTCAAGGGTGGCATCCGCTTTCACGATGGTTCCGGGTTCATTGTTGAAACTGCTGCGAACTTCAAAAGGTACATTGAACTTGTTGGCAAACTCGACCGCGCGCGACTGCATGACCTTCGAGCCGAGGCTCGCGAGTTCGAGCATCTCTTCGTACGCGATCTCGGGGATCTTGCGAGCGGCCGGGACGATGCGCGGATCCGCCGTGTAGACGCCATCGACGTCGGTGAAAATCTGGCAGAGATCAGCGTTGAGGGCCGAGGCGAGGGCAATTCCGGAAAGGTCGGATCCGCCGCGCCCAAAAGTCGTGATCTGTCCATTCCGATTGGCCCCCTGAAAACCAGCCACAATCACCACCTTTCCGGCATCGAGTTTCTCCCGGATGCCGGCGATGTTGATATCAATTATCCGCGCCTTCGTGTGGACTTCGTCGGTCACGATGCCCGCTTGGGCGCCCGTCATCGAGACCGCCGGAACACCGACCGCCTGCAGGGCGATCGAGGTCAGAGCAATCGTCTCCTGTTCGCCGACCGCGAGGAGCATATCCATCTCCCGGTCGTCGGGCGTCGGGTGAAGCGTCCTCGCATCCTCGATCAGCCGGTTCGTGACGCCTCCGCGGGCCGAGACAACCACGACCACGCCGTGGCCTTCATCCCGTGTCTGCTTCACGCGCTGGGCGACATGGCGGATCCGGTCGAGGTCCCTGACTGAACTGCCGCCGTATTTTTGAACGATGAGTCCCATTAGTCTTCGAAGTTTGCGATACGCAGGATAAATGGTTTCTGAAGGACCGACTTCAGCCGCGCCAGGTCCCGCAGAAGCGAGGCCATCGCCCGTTCGTTTGTAACATGAGTCGTCAGAACGAGACTGGCCGTCCCCTTGCGTTCGCCCCGCATCTGCAGGACACTCTCGATGCTGACCCCGTGGCTCGCCGTGTGAGTGGCGACCTCAGCGAGCACCCCCGGGCGGTCTTTCACCATCAAACGCAGATAGAATGCCTGGCGTACTTCCTCGAGAGAAGCCAGTTGAAGATCCTCGGAATGCGTCGCGCTGAGGGTCGGTGGTCCCCCGAAAACAAGGTAGAGCGCCGCGTCGACCAGATCGCTGATAACGGCACTCGCGGTCGCATCGCGGCCCGCACCACGCCCCACATAGACGCTTTCCCCAACGACATCCCCGGTCACGTTGATGCCGTTAAAGACACCATCGACGCGCGCCAGCGCGAGACCTTTCGGAACGAGTGTCGGATGCACGCTTGCGAACACCGTGTCCGCCTTGAGGTTGCGCAGGATAACAGCGAGAAGTTTGATCCGGTAACCCAGTTTTTCGGCTGACTGGATATCCGCGAGGCAGACATCCCGAATGCCTTCGACCGGCATTTCCTTCATGGAAATCCAGCGGCCGTGGGCAAGCCAGGCGAGGATTGCCGCCTTGTGCGCGGTATCCCAGCCGTCGAGGTCAAGGGCCTCATCGGCTTCGACGTAACCCAGTCGCCGGGCATCCCCGACAATCTCGTCGAAGCTCTTCCCTTCGCGCTCCATCCGAGTCAGGATATAATTACATGTGCCGTTGAGGATCCCGTAGATGACCGGAAAGCGATTCACGACAAGACCCTCACGGATCGCCTTGATAATGGGAATGCCCCCGGCAACGGCGCCTTCGAAAAAGACGCGACCCCCTCCCGCTTCCGCGGCGGCGAAGAGTTCGTTCCCATGTTCGGCGAGAAGCGCCTTGTTCGCCGTCACAACCGTCTTGCCTGCCTTCAGCGCGGCTAGAGAGACCTTGCGCGCCAGTTTCACTCCGCCCATCAGCTCGCAGAGGATGTCGATCTCCGGATCCGTTGCGACCGACATCGCATCGCTTGTGAGACGGTCGAGAGGAATCCGAATGTCACGCGCACGATCGATATCCCGGACCGCCGCACGATGAAGAATGAGTTCCGCTCCGGCCCGTTCCGCCAGCTCACGCCGACGTGCCTGGACGTGTTTCCAGACGCCTTGACCAACGACGCCGAGCCCGACGATTCCGAGACGCAGCTTTTTTCGAGACGTATCCATGATTGAATTACCTGCTCCCGCCGGCGCGGCTTTCCTCCCCCCGGCGGAGGCGTTGAAGATTCGACCGGTGACGCACGAGAATGAGCAACCCGAGAACGATGCAGAGGATGAATCCGAGGCGGCTCGTCAAAAACAGCGCGCTGACCGGCAGACTGATCCCGAGCATAATGGAGGCAAGGGAGACGTAGCGCGTCGTGTAGAAAACCAGCAGCCAGACCACGATTCCGATAAGCATCACCCACGGCAGGATGACAATCAGCCCGCCCACCGTCGTCGCGACGCCCTTGCCCCCGCGAAAATCGAGAAACATCGAAAAGCTGTGACCGAAGATGGCTCCGGCAAGGCCGACGATGGCGAAGGCTTCGCCGTCGTTCCCTGCCGTGAATCGGGAGAGTCCGAAGCCGACGAGGGCCGCCGCAATGCCCTTGAACGCATCGAGCAAAAAGCAGGTGTAGCCCGCTCGCTTCCCGAGGTTGCGCAGAACATTTGTCGCCCCGGGATTCCCGCTGCCGAGTTTGAAGATATCGACGCCGTGACCCTTCGCGATGAGCACCGCAAACGAAATCGAGCCGATGACATAACCGGCCACGAAGCTTCCCGGAAGTGCGAACCAGTAAGCCATCTCCCCGTCAGGCACCGAGATCGACAAGGGTGCCCTGAACAATGTCGTTGTGATTGCGCAATTCGGCCAGAGCAGCCTCAGGGGGCCGGCTATCGAGCCCGCAGATGTTGACCGCCAGCCCGCCAACACTGTTCCGACTCAAGGACATGTTCGAAATGTTGACCCCGTGCTTGGCCATGACCGTGCCGAGCATGCCGACGATGCCGGGGACGTCCCGGTTTTCGATGACAAGGAGGAATTTGTCGAGCAAGGAGCACTCGATGTCCCGCCCGTTCGCAAACGTCAGGCGCGGTTGCTGGGATTTCCCGAGGAGGGTCCCCTCAACCACGTAGCAATGGTCTTTCTGATCGCAGGCTTCGAGCCGGATCAGCTCCGTGTAGTCGCGCTCGAGATCCGTCTTGACGACCTCCCCTTCGATCCCGAGTCGGGCCATGATGCGCGGCGCATTGACGTCGTTGACATCGTTGGTGATGCGTCGCAGGTAGCCTCGTTGAATCGCGCGGGTGAGCGGCTTCACGTCCAGTTCGGCGAGCTTGCCACTGTAGACAAGTCGGATTTTCGAAACGGCGTCGGGAGTCAGCTGCTGCAGGAGCGTTCCCAGCTTGGCCCCGAGGGTCAGGTAGGGATGCAGCGCCTTCAGGACCGTTGGATCAACCGACGGCGCGTTGACCGCATTGCGAATGGCGCCGCCACGCACGACATCGACAATGATTCGCGCCACTTCGAGTCCGACGTTCTCCTGCGCTTCCACCGTCGAAGCGCCGAGGTGCGGGGTCAGAACGACTTGTTCATATTCGCGCAACGGACTCTCCGCCGGCGGCGGCTCCACCTCGAAGACATCCAGCCCCGCCGCTGCCGCCTGGCCGCTCGCAAGGGCATCCGCGAGGGCAGCCTCATCGATCAGCCCACCGCGCGCGCAATTCACAATGCGCACACCCGGCTTCATCTTTGCGAATGCTTCCGCATTGATCATCCGTGTCGTCGCATCCGTTTTCGGCATGTGCACGGTGATGAAATCGGCCGTTGCCCAGACAGCATCCAGCTCGACCTTCTCCACCCCCAGCTGTTCGGCCCGGGCCTCAGTCAGATAAGGGTCGTAGGCGAGTACCCGCATCTTGAACGCCAGGGCACGCTTCGCCACCTCCGTCCCGATGCGTCCGAGACCGAGGATCGCAAGGGTTTTCCGGTACAGTTCCGTTCCCTGACTGAAAGCCTTCTTGTCCCATTTTCCAGCCTTCATCGAAGCATTTGCCTGCGAAATGGGGCGTGCGGAACAAAGCAGGTGCGTGAAAGCCAGCTCCGCCGTCGCGATCGTGTTGCCACTCGGCGTGTTCATGACGATGACACCCCGATCGCTCGCCGCCTCGACGTCGATGTTGTCCACACCCACCCCGGCACGTCCAACCGCCTTCAGCTTCGGGGCCGCCGCAATGATCTCCGCCGTGATGGACGAAGCCGAACGCACGATGATCGCATCGACATCGATGACGAGCTCGGCCAGCTTCTCCGGAGAACTACCATAGGCCTCGATGACTTCGACGTCGCTCTGCGCGCGCAGGTAGTTCACTCCCGACTGGGCAATTTTATCAGCTACAAGGATCTTCATTTTTCGGGAAAAGCGAAGGAGGCTAGAAGTCTCCCCTACGCTGGCAACAGAAGAAAGCAGGCCATCCGCCAATGAATCGAAATCGCAGCCCCCGCGAAGGAGTCCTTCCACTGCCTCCGCGAGGCAGGCGGGTTGAGACTTCGCAGCGCCGAAATCGCCAACATTCGCCTTTTGGAGTTTGCACTTTTGACGCGGCCAAGCATAAGGCAAACTCCGTTCGCATCGCTTGCACGCAACCCTTCACGCTACACGAAACATGGCCAACGATTCCAGAAAGAAGGCAGCCAGAAAAGCTCCCGCCAAATCCGCTGCTCATCCAGCTGTCGACAAGACGACCACAGGCCAGGGAAGACCTCTCAAGGCCGCCGCAAAGAAGACGCCGGCCAAAAAGGCGGCCAGCAAGAAACTGGCAAGAAAATCGGCGACTCCCGCCGCCCAGACCGCTGCGGGCCACCCTCCACCGGCCGCCCCTTCGGCTGCCGCAAGGAGCACCCGCAAGTCGCCTCCCCTCACCACGATC
>CAZVQJ010000102.1:0-9879 GCA_964629165.1 uncultured Puniceicoccaceae bacterium | reverse complement strand
TGGGTATCGTCAATACCGGCCATATTGGCGAACCGGGAACCGGCGTGTTCCTTGCCCGCAGCGGGAGGCGGAGCGACGTCAATGGGATCGCAGAACAGATCCTGACATCCGGGGCGGATCTGATTTTCACCGGCGGTGAAATCCACCTGCTGCCGACAGGTACGGCTGGCTTTCACGGAGAGGCAGGCACGCGGACAGACGGACGCAACCTCATCGAGGAGGCCAAAGCGGCCGGTTACAGGATCGTGTATGATCGCGCAGGATTGCACGCGCTGCCCGAGAACACCTCAAAGGTCGTGGGGATTTTCGCGGCAAGGGACACCTTTTATACGCTTTCCGAAGAGGATCTGGAAGCCGCCGGGCTGGAAACCTACGATCCGCAGGCACCGGCCTTCGACGAGTTGGTGCAGGTCGCCCTCAGGATACTGTACAATGATCCGGAGCGACGTTTCTTCCTGATGGCGGAAGAGGAAGGAACGGATAATTTTTCCAATGTACAGAACGCAAACGGCATGCTGGAAGCGCTCACACGCGCGGATCGGGCGATCGGAGAAGCGCTCGCCTTCATGGCGACACAAGAGTCTTCCGCCACCTTGCTTTTGGTCGGCGCGGATTCGGATGCGGGCCATCCGACGATCTGGGCACCACGCCGCTTCCCGCTGGACCGGGCGCTTCCGGCGAGGACGAAGACTGGGGCGCTGCTCGACGGCCGGGATGGCAGCGAAAGTCTTCCCTTCGTGACGCCGCCGGATCAGTTCGGCGAACGCCATGCCTTTGGCATCGCGTGGCCGATCGACGATGACATGCCGGGGAGCGCGGTCACCAAGGCGTCAGGATTTGGGAGCGAATGGCTCCCGGTCAACGCGGATAACACCGATCTCTACCGCCTTATCCATCGCGTGCTGATCAGTCCGTTGCCGTAGTGGGCAGGCGTGGCCGCACCGTCTCGCCTTCATTCCAGACGCCTTCGATCATGATACGCTGGGGCGTGGCAGGAATTCCCTGCTCATGGCGGTGAAGCAGACTGGCGAGGAAAGTAACGGCTGAGCGACCGATCGTGACCGAGTTTTCCTTCATGCCGGAAGATCGTGTTTCGAAGTCGGAGAGCGACGGACTGACGAGCGCGATATCGCCGGGCACGGAGAGGCCCCGCTTTGCGAGAAACGATTCGATTCCGTCGAACTTCGAGACAATGACGTCTGGACGGTGGCGGTTGAACCATTTCTCGAAAGCCCTCTCCGACCATTCGTCGAAAAAGAACGGTGGGATTTTGCGGGGGACCTTGAAGATTTCGTGAGCCACCTGGAAGGCGCCGAGCCAGCTGTAATGCACCCGCGCATCCACCCGGCGTTCCTCCACGTATCCACAGCGCCGATATTCGCGGGCAAAGAGCTCCTCCAGCAGCAGTCCCATCGTTCGGAAGTGATTGTTGGATACGCCGTGCAGCACGGGTCTTGCCAGCGTGTATCCAAAAGTGACGGCCGAGAAATCCTCCCATTTCAGATCGATCGATTGGCCAGCGGCGGGCTGCGGCGAGAGGAGAACGCCCTGGATGCCACGCGAGCGCAGGATCTGACTCATCCGGCGTGGCGTCATGCCGGGCTCATTGAGCCAAAAGGTCTCCAGTTGGTAGCCAAGACGTTCCGATTCTTCGACGGCGCCCCGATGGTGCTCTTCAAAAAGCGGCACGAATTTCCAGCCGTCGCGCGTGGGATAATTTGTGAGCCAGGCAATCGTCGCGAGATAGTGGGTCGGACGTTTCTCCAAGCGGTAAGACATCAAGGCGGAAAGCACCGGATCGGGTCGGTAGCCGAGGCGGTTCGCCACTGCCCGGATCTTTTTCCGCGTCACCTCGGGGATGCTCGGATGTTTGCGCAGGGCCATCGAGACGGTCGTGAAATGATACCCGGCCTCGCGGGCAATGTCCCGGATGGTAACTCTTTTGCCCATATTCTTTCTCTACAATTAGGGTTGGTGAGGGCTGCGACAATCATGCATTTCGGGAAAGGATGTTCGTCCCCTGGGATAGCGGAGCCATGACGGCTGTCCGGAGACTGCTTTTCCCATCACCTGATATCTTCCCTGCATGATGATCCGCACACTCTTCTGGTTCGCCCTTCTTCCCCTGATCCTCACGGGGCTTTCGGCCAAGGCCCTGGATTCCTTTGTTGAGGGTCTGCCGGTTTCCCCCGGCGCGGTGCCTGCCGAAACCGGGCAGGGGAAGGTCGCCATGCGGGAAGTGCTTGCGACGCCGCCGGAACGGGTGGGGCCGTTCGCCAATGTGCTCGGCCGTGAGCGTCTTGAGCTGTCGGGGCCATGGCAATACATCGTGGACCCGATGCGGGCGGGGTTCCGCGGCTCCGGTTGGCGACGGAGTCTCTGGCGGGAGAGCCATCCGCCGGCGGGGGAACTTACCGAATACGATTGGAATACCTCGCCGTATCTCCGGGTGCCCGGTGACTGGAACAGCCAGGTGGAGGAGCTGAAATGGTACACGGGGACCGTCTGGCTGCGCCGCCTTTTCGAGGCTGAACCGGAAGATGCCAGGCGTTATTTTTTGTACTTCGAAGCGGTCAACTACGAGGCGGTAGTTCATCTCAACGGGAAACGGGTCGGCACGCATGAAGGCGGTTTCACTCCGTTCGCGATCGAGGTCACCGGGCAGCTCGAGAGCGGCAGCAACAGCGTGGTGGTGGCAGTCGATTCCACGAGCAATGCCGAAACCGTGCCCGCCCTGAACGTCGACTGGTGGAACTACGGCGGCATCACCCGACCGGTTCACCTGGTCTCGGTTCCGGAGACTTTCATTCATGACTACGTCGTCGGGTTGGGCGGGGAGGGAACCATCGGTGTGAGCGTGGTCCTGGACGGACCTGCTGCCGCCGGCGCGCTGGTCTCAGTGGAAATTGCAGAACTCGGGATGAGCGCTGAAGCAACCGCCGATCGGTCGGGCACGGTGGAGCTCTCGGTCGAGGCTGAAGGCGTCGGGCTGTGGAGTCCGGAGGATCCCCGGCTCTATACCGTGAGCGTGCGCAGCGGCTCGGATCTGGTGACCGAGCAAATTGGCTTTCGCCGGGTCGAAGTGTCCGGAAATGAACTTTTGCTCAATGGTGAACCCGTCTTCCTGCGCGGCATCTCGATCCATGAGGAGCCGATCAGCATCGTCGGAACCCGCAGTATGAGCTGGGCGCAGGCAAGGGCGCTGTTGGCGGAGGCAAAGGAACTCGGGGCAAACTTCGTGCGGCTTTCGCATTATCCGCATTCGGAGAGGATGACCCGCCTCGCCGACGAAATGGGCCTGCTCGTATGGAGCGAGATCCCGGTTTATTGGGATGTCGATTACGAGAGCCCGCTGGTCCTGCAGCGCGCGCGTGCGATGCTCTCTGAAATGATCACCCGGGACAAGAACCGCGCTTCGGTCATCATCTGGAGCGTGGCGAATGAGACTCCCACAGTCGAAGCCCGTACGCGGTTTCTGCGGCGCCTGATCGATGATGCGCGTTTCCTCGATCCCACCCGTCTCGTCAGCGCCGCCCTCCATGCCACCTTTGAGGCCAGCGTTGGAACGAATACGGTGATGGTCGACGATCCACTGGGCGAATACATCGATCTCATCGCCTTCAACCGCTACGAAGGCTGGTATGGACCGCGGACGCCGGCCGAGATTGACGAGGTCCGGTGGGAGACCGTTTTCGACAAGCCGATGATCCTGTCGGAGTTCGGGGCGGACGCGCTCTTTGGCATGCGCGGCGACCGCTTTGAACGTTACACCGAAGAGTATCAGGCTTTTGTCTACGAGGAGAGCCTGGAGATGGCCGGACGCATTCCCAACCTCGTCGGCACTTCGCCATGGATTCTCAAGGATTTCCGCTCGGGGATGCGCTACCATGGCGACTACCAGGACTACTGGAACCGCAAGGGCTTGGTCGACCCCTCCGGACAACGCAAACTCGCCTTCGATGTCCTGCGCGACTGGTATCGGGCGAAAGCGGAAGCCGACGCATCCGCCGAGTGAATGCGGCCGGAAAACGGCTGCGCGTGCGGAATTACCGGTTACATTACGTCGGCGATCGGAGTGTCGCCATCGTAGAAGTTCACGGTCTGGCGGAGGGCGGCACCGGTCTGGATGACGTGTGCGATCACTTCGGCTACGTTCTCGCGTGAAGTGACGCGTTTGTCGCCCGGCCAGTCGTTGCCGGTGTCTTCCGCCAGGGTGAGTTTCCCGGTGGCCGGTTCGGTAGTCAGCAGGCCGGGGCCGAGAATGGTATAATCGAGCGCGCTTTCGCGCAGTTTCACATCCGCGTCGTGCTTGGCCTTGGCATAAGGATAGAACGAATCCTGCGGGTCGAGCCGGTGGATATCGCTGTCAGCGCCAGCATACGAGACCATCACGAAACGCTTAACCCCCGCCTGGTCCGCTGCCGCCATGGCGCGAGTCGCGGCCTCAAAATCGACGGCGTGCGTGCGCTTCGGATTGCCGCCGCCGGCACCTGCCGAGAATACGATGGCAGCGGCACCGGCAAATGCTGATGCAAGCTCATTGACACCGGCCGATTCGATATCGAGCACGACGGGATTAGCACCGGCCGCGCGCACATCGTCGCTCTGGTCGGGATTGCGGATCAGAGAGTCGACCGCGAAATTCGCGGCGGTGAGTTTACCTGCTGCGAGGCGAGCCACCTTGCCGTGACCGCCCACGATAACTACACGATTGATCTCAGACATGCCGATTCCTTCTGGGTTGTTGATTGCCAAAGAGAATACGATGCGAAGCGTCAGGATGCAATCGCGACGGGCAGGACGTCGTTCGCAGGCGGTTTTTCCGCTGTTTCACGGCATCCGCGCCAGCCCGTCAGAACCAGCAATCCGGCGGCGACCCGCACCTGCCGCTCCAGCGATAGCCCCTTCCTTTCACCGCGCAGCAAAGGCAGGCCCGCCATCTCCCAAGCGGTGATGCCGCCCTCGGCATACAGCGTTTATTGCGGCTCTGACATTCTTCTATGCCACAGCGACAACGGCCGATAAATACCTGTCAGCATAGGTGAGGAGCCGATGATCACCGTTCCAGAGACGGTAAAGTCGTTGATCGATTGAACCCGCGGTCCCTGGCTCTTTCGGGTGCTGCGCAATGCCTGGATCGATCGCCTCCGCAAATCGGCGCGCTGGCCGCAGGTGGTCGCCTTCGGGGAGCCTCCGGAGGAAGCGGCGCCCGAGCCTGTGCCGATCCTCACTCCGGTCGAAGATCGCGCGGCTTGGGAGGAGTTTTTCGACGCCGAAGTGGCCGATGCGATGAATGAACTTCCGGAGGCGGAGCGTCAGGTGCTCTTTTATTATACGTTTGGGGAATTGAGCTACCAGGAAGTCGCGGAAGCGCTGGAATGCCCGATCGGCACGGTGATGTCACGCCTGCACCGGGCGCGCCGGCGGCTTCAGGAGCAGCTCGCTTCCTATGCCGTTCGGCGGGGGATTCGAAAAGGGGAGGATCACAACTATGCACAATCTTGAATGCCGGGACGCCCGTCGATTGCTGGACGCCTTTCAGGACGGCGAGCTCGACGCCATCACCAGCCTGCGGGTGCAAACTCACCTGGAGTCGTGCGGGGAGTGCGCTCGCCACCGTCTCTGGCAGAACGAGCTGACCCGGTCTCTGGACCGCATCCGCGATACCACGCCGATGGCACCGGAGGCTTTGCATCGCCATATAACGGCTTTGAGCCGCTCCGGGCCGGCGTCTTTTTCGGTCTGGACACGGCCGCTTGTCCGGGGAACGGCGGCGGCGGTTATACTGGCGTTCGCCATCAGCTTATTCGTCCTGCTGGAACGCGGTGAGGTTGAAAACGACGTCCGCCCGTATGTTCAGACGCACCAGGTATGGGCGGGCGAGCACGCTCAGGTGGATCTGGCCACCTCTGATTCGGAGACGGCGGCGTTGTGGTTCAGCGAGCAGCTGCCGGGCCTGAGTGCTCCGCTCAGCGCGCCTCCCGGTTACGCGCTCGTGGGGACGCGGTTGGCGCAGGTCGGGGGGCGTCCTGTCGGCGTCCTGCTCTACGAACATGAGGGCCGGAGCATCTCCTGCTTCGTCCGGCTCTGGCAGGAGGCTGCCACCGAAGGGTTTGACCAGATCGCGCTGCGGGGGGAGGGCTTTCTGGCCGGGCGTTGCAGAGGGCACCAGATCGTTTCCTGGGGAGGCGAAGGCGGCTCGGTGGTTCTCGTTGGCGATCTGGACGAAGACTCCCTGTTGGCCTTTGCCGAACACAATGCCGTCGACCTTCCCACCGCCGGCGCGCCGCAGCGGGCTTTGTCGCGAGGCTGACAAGAACATGCGGAAACTTCCGGGGGCGCGTTGCTTCCCACCCTCAGCTCTTCAATTAGAGTGTCCGCAGGTTGGGGGCATGGAGATGCTATTGTAGGATCTTTTCGTCGTCAGCCGTTGGCGGTTGCGACGACTACTCCTGAAGATCCTCCAGCTTGATGATGCACAGCCGATAACAGGGGTTATTCCTCAAGTGTTCACACGGATGTCACAGATCCGTCTGACGGGCGTAACTTTGGCAGTGTATGTTCAATCCGGCACGGTTGATTTTCGATTCAGAAAGAAATTCCAAGGCCAGGCACAACATGACACCAACTCATCAATTGTTCACGCACTCGCGAACCTTCGGGCGGCGACATTCGTTTCATCTGTATCTATTGTTCGGCGCGCTGTGGGCGGGCGTGTCCTTCGGCCAATCCGCCGAGACGGATTTTCAAAACGATGAGGTAATCGAACTCGAGGCACTGGTCGTGACTCCCCTGCTGGAGGAACGCAACCGCTCGATCGCGGCCAAGCAGAATGCGGCGTCGATCGGCGATTTCATTTCTTCCGACCGGCTGGGGCAGTTCGTGGACGATGATATTGGCGAAATCGTCGAGCGGTTGCCGGGCGTTTACACGTCCGGCGCAGGCCAGAGCGGTGGTTCGGGAATCTCGGTCCGCGGCTTGCGCGGGGATTTCAATGCGCTTCAGGTCAACTCCGCGCGTTTGCCTTCGAATCAGGGGCAGAGCCGGGGAGTCTCGATCGACACGATCCCCGCCGAGCTGATTGGCGAGATCGAGGTTTTCAAGGCGGTGACGCCCGATCGCGAGGCCGATTCCATCGGGGGTTTGGTAAACGTGATTACGAAGAGCGGCCTCGATTTCAACGACCGTTTTATCAGTGGCAATTTAGCGTATGGCGTCCACGAGCTGGGCAACACGGACCAGATGCGCGCGACGCTGAACTACGCCGACCGCCTCACGGACAAACTCGGGATCTTTGTGGGGATTTCCTATCGCGACGAAGATGGCACTCGGCGGGATGAATATGATCTTGATCCCGGAGACTGGCTCTTCGACCAGATGGTTGCGACCGACATCGATGAGGAGATTGACGAAGACACCGCCGAGCAGGTCTTCAGCTTTGGCCGCACGACGGCTCGCCGTACGCTGCAGTCGCAGACCAATCTCGGCGCGACGATCAATCTCGACTATCAGGCGGCGGAGGACATGCGCCTCTTCTTCCGCTCGTTCTACTCCAAATTCGACGAAGAACGCTCGCAGCGCCGGCTGCTCTATCGGTTCGACCGCTCGGACGGAGATGATCCGGACGGTGAAGAATTCGGGGATGGCGACTTCGTTTACCGGGAGGGTGAGGTGCTTTATTTCGGCGATGACCAGCGGATGCGCAAGCGGGTCCACGAGCAGGAAGAGGAGGAGGTCATCCAGAGTTATCAACTCGGCCTGGACAAGTTCTTCGATTCGGGCCAGCTGACCGCCTCGGTCAGCTACTCGCTCTCGGACCGAGATCTCATTAACGACCAATACCTCTGGGAGGCGGACGATGTGCCGATGTGGGCCGATTTCACGGATCGCAGGCGTCCACGTTTTGGCGTTCCGCAAGAGGGTGATCCGTATTACGACGACGGCTTTACAGAAACCGGCCTCTTTGACCCGGAATGGTTCGATGGCGATGACGATGGCTACTTCTTGGCAAGCTCGCGGCGGGGGGAACTGATCGACGCGAAAGACCGCATCCAGCAATACAAGGTCGATTATCAGCACTTTCTGAATCCCGAGGTCGGAACCGCCTGGGTCAAGGTGGGCACCTTGTACCGGATTCAGGACAAGGAGAACCAACGTGATTACGTCATCGACGAAGATGGCTTCAACTGGGATCCGAATGCCGCGGGCGTCGAATACGACATGATCGACAACTGGTACGGCGGCAGCGCCGACATGGGAATTTTTCCGAGCTATGCCACGATGAACGCCCAGGGCAATCTTGCTCCAAACGAGTTCATTCGCTCGACCCTGATCAACAAGCCGCGCCCTGACGACCTCGCGGAAAGCATTGGGCAGGACTTCGAGATCGAAGAGTCCGTCTGGGGAACCTACGTCATGGGCTCCTGGCAGTTTGACCGGTGGACGGTACTCGGAGGCGTGCGGTATGAGCGCACCAAGAACGACTTCAAGGGCTACATCGTGGATGGTGCTCTCGGCATCGTCCCGGATTTCGATGACCCGACCTACGACATCGATGGCAGCCGCAGCTACGATGGAATCTACCCGAGCCTGCACGTCAATTACCAGCTGACGAACCAGCTGCTCGTGCGTGGCTCCGTCGGTCGCACCCTCGCACGGCCTTCATTCCAGGACCTTTTCCCATCTGCCTTTATCCGCTGGGATTCCGAGAGTGAGGAAGATCCTGACGATCCCCGCGACATCCATATCACGAGGGGGAACACCGACCTGGATCCGACCGAGTCGACAAACGTCGACGTCTCCCTGGAATACTACTTTGAGCGGGGTGGTCTTGTCTCAGTCGCGCTGTTCTACAAGGACATCGAAAACTGGATCTACGAAGATACTTCGATCTACGATCGCTCCGAGTTTCCCGAATATGACGGGCTTCCCAATCCGGGTGTGGTGATCGTCGAATCGATGCAAAACGGTGATGCTGCGGAACTCCGAGGCGTGGAATTCAACATCGATGTGCCGATCGCCTATGGTTTCTCGGCGCGGGCGAACTACACCCTCATCGATATCGATGTTGACGAGGAAGAAGTGGGCCTTGACCGGATTCCGGGGCAGGCAGAATCCCTCTTAAACCTGTCGCTCGCCTACGAGAACACGTGGCTCACGACCCGCCTGAGCTATCGCCGGACCAGTGAGATCGTTGATTCCCGGATCACTTTCTCGGACGATGCGGCGGTGGATCTCTTCGGTTCGGATTCCCTCGGCATCTTTGAAGGTGAAAGTGAAAGGCTGAATCTCTCGGTCGATATTCGGGCAACCGAGAACTGGACGTTCTTCGCGCGCTGGCGGAACATCACCAGTGAAGACAGCTACGAGTATGTCGATAACAACAAACTCTTTCCGGTCAACATGGAGCGGCGCGGCCACGACCTTCTCGCGGGGGTGAAGTTCAAGTTCTAGTGCTTCATCACTGGCAGACACATTTCGCCCGACTGACATGCGGTATCCTCGTCCTCTCGCTCGGTAGCGGATGGTTGGACGCGTCGCCGGCGCAGACGATCGATCAGGCCGTTGCCGCGATCCGTGCCCGCGTGGCGGAAAGAGTGGAGGTCGATCGGGTGGAGCGGATGCCGCCGGGCACCGTCGAGGCACTTTTGGAGGCGGAGGAACGGCATGTTCTCGGAACAGCCTACCTCCGCTTCCACCTCGACAAGCCGGGCATTGTATCCGTTTTCCGGGACAAGCGGCTGGCGGAAGACGACGAGCCGTTCTGGCTTGCAGACGCCGGCTTCGGGCTGACGGATTTCTCCGCCCGTGCCTACCTCCAGGATTTTGAGGTCTGGCAACGGGAATATCCTGCGGGCGAAGTCGGGCTGGGCGTCCATG
>CAZVQJ010000101.1:0-9910 GCA_964629165.1 uncultured Puniceicoccaceae bacterium | reverse complement strand
GATGCCCGGAACTGCTTTACGTCGGCACGTTCGTTGCCGGGGGCTGCCTCGGGGGCGGGGTAAAAATAACGCCGTTGCGCGGGGAATGCCCGCGGGGCCGGAAAGGGGGGGGGGCGACCCAGCAGTCGTTGGAACCCAAGCTGTTCAGGCAATTCGCCGGCGCGAGCGGGAGCGCATCATGAGCAGGCCAATGCTTCCGGCCGTAATCATCCCGAGCAGGCTGGAAGGCTCCGGAACAGCGGCATCGAACCGGACCAGTCCAATAAAGTCGTCGTGGTCATCGAGGGATGCGAAGCGGTCGTCGAAGAAAAAGAGGCCATAGTTCTCGTTTTCATATTGGGTGGTCGCAAAAACGACGTTCGGCAGCCAATTGAAAGGCCCTGTGTTCCATGAGTGGTCCGTCAGGCTCAGATGGACCTCCGGACTCTCCGTCGTGAAGGTATGGGTTTGCGTAAGGAAACTCGGATTGGGGGCCTTGTTGTCCAAGAAGTTGGCCTCGACGAAGGTGGCGGAGTCTTCGGTGGAGCCCTTTGCCCAGAGCTTGTTCACGTCACCTGCCTCGGAAAAGATTCCCCAGAGGGTAACGCTTGGTCCGGAAAACTTGAGGTGATTGTTCGACATCTTCCAGGAGAGCCCACCTGCGTTGATGACTTCCTCCCCGACCACGGTGGTTTCCATCGCAGCAGCGTCATCGAAATCCCAGAAAACCTGATTGGTGATCGGGTCTGGATTTCCCAGGGCGCGCAAGGCGTTGGCAAGGATATCGCCGGGATCGGTGATGCCGGTGTTGACGGATGTGACGATGCCAGCGTGAGCGGTAACGGCGCCGATGGCAGACAGGAGACAGAGGAGTTTACATTTCATATGGGTGGCAGTAAGCGGTATGAAGGTTGACAGATAAGACTTTTCTGATGCCAAAGATGAGTATATTACCCTATTCGTCAACAAAGAACTCCGTAACGAATTTGCGAAATTCAGCTTATCGGTGAGCGCTCCAGAATCACCTGGACGAGGCTTTGCGAGGAACTCCTGCTCCCGGCCCGGCGCAGATTCCCCGAGACCGACGGAGGAGGTTGTTTCGCCTGAATTTTGTGGACGACTTTACGGGGACCGGTCGTAGAGTGACACACCATGGCAAAACTTCCTCGCCCGTATTCCTCGGTTGTGGTCGATGGCGACGACCGCGCCGCCGCCCGTTCCATGTTGCGCGCCACCGGATTCGGTGATGCCGACTTCAAGAAACCGCAAATCGGCATCGCGAGCACCTGGAGTGACCTGACGCCCTGCAACATGCATATCAACGAGCTGGCGGAGCACGCGGCGGAAGGTGTCAATGCAAACGGCGGCCGTGCGATCACGTTCGGAACGATCACGGTTTCCGATGGCATCTCAATGGGAACGAAAGGGATGCGCTATAGTCTCGTTTCCCGTGAAGTGATCGCGGACAGCATCGAGACGGTCGTGGCGGGCGAAGGATTCGATGGCCTGGTCGCGATTGGTGGTTGTGACAAGAACATGCCGGGCTGCCTGATGGCGATCGCACGTTTGAATCGGCCAGCGGTTTTTGTCTATGGCGGCACCATTCTTCCCGGATTCGGTCCGCGGGATCCTGAAAACAAATGCGCTCTGGACATCGTTTCGGTGTTCGAGGCGATCGGCAAACACGCCAAGGGCGAACTCGACGAGGCGGGTCTGAAGGAAGTCGAAGAACATGCCATTCCAGGCGCGGGTTCCTGCGGCGGCATGTACACCGCCAACTCCATGGCCAGCGCGATCGAAGCGTTGGGGATGAGCCTGCCGGGGAGCAGCGCGCAGCTGGCGGTGGGCAAGGACAAGCGGATCGACTGCGAACGCGCGGGTGCGGCCGTCCTGAAAATGCTCGAACGAGGCATCACGCCAAAAGACATCCTGACGCGGAAGGCTTTTGAGAACGCGATCCTTGTCGGCATCGCGCTGGGCGGCTCGACCAACCTCATTCTTCATCTTCTCGCCATCGCCCACAGCGCGGACGTCGAGTTGACAATCGACGATTTTGCCCAGTTGGGAGAAAAAGTGCCGGTGCTCTGCGACCTGAAGCCCTTTGGCCGCTACAACATGAGCCATCTCATCCGGATCGGCGGCATCCGCCCGTTGATGAAGGAGCTGCTGGAGCGGGGACTCCTTCACGGAGATGCGATGACCTGCACTGGCGACACGCTTGCAGAAAGCCTGCGGGATGCGCAACCGTATCCATCTTATCCCGACAAGCAGGACATCGTGCGCCCGTGGGATGATCCGATCAAGAGCAATACTCACCTGCGCGTCCTGCGTGGAAACCTCGCTCCCGACGGTGCGGTGGGAAAGATCACCGGCAAGGAAGGTCTCTATTTCAAGGGTACGGCCAAGGTTTACGAAGGCGAAGAAGACGCGCTCAAAGGCATCCTTGCCGGTGACGTCGTGGCCGGGGATGTCGTCGTGATCCGCAATGAAGGCCCGGTCGGGGGGCCCGGCATGCGCGAGATGCTCTCCCCCACCAGTGCGGTCGCCGGCCGGGGCCTCATCAAGGAGGTAGCACTCATCACGGACGGACGATTCAGCGGTGGTTCCCATGGTTTCGATGTGGGCCATATCACCCCCGAGGCCGCCTGCGGCGGACCCATCGGCGTCGTCCGCAATGGGGACATCATCGAAATCGATGCCGTGAAGAACACCATTTCGCTTCTCATCTCGGACGAAGAACGGGAATCCCGTCTGGCCACCTATACTCCGAAAGGTCCGGGGGAGACCCGAGGAGTTCTCGGCAAATACGCGAAGCTCGTGCGGACTGCCAGCGAAGGAGCGGTGACGGACAAAGGGCTCTAGCTCCGGTCGGCGATATCACAACAGGCTCCCGTCCCAGTGAAGATAAAGAGTGGTCCCGTCGGGACGGCGGCCGATCATTTGCTCAGGTGAAGATCTATTTCATGAGTATCTGCGGCACGGGCATGGGCAACGCCGCGTTGCTCCTGCGCGAGGCTGGCCACGAAATCCTCGGGTGCGACCAGGGTATCTATCCTCCGATGAGCAAGGTCCTCGCCGATGCGGGGATCACGGTGTTGCCGGGATTTGACGCGGAGAGGCTCACCCACCTGCAACCCGACCTTGTCGTCATCGGCAATGTGAATACGCGGGGGAATCCCGAAATCGAATGGCTTCTCCAAACACGGGCGATTCCCTACGTATCCCTGCCCGAGGTGCTCAACCGATTTGTCCTTTCGAGGCGAAACAACATTGTGGTGGCAGGAACCCACGGGAAAACGACCACCACTGCGTTGACGGCTTTCCTTCTTCGCGCCGCGGGGCGTTCTCCCGGATGGCTCGTCGGCGGGGTGTCGCGGGACCTTCCGGGCGGTTACGCCATCGGCGATCCCGATGATCCGTTCGTGATTGAAGGTGACGAATACGACAGCGCCTTCTTCGACAAGCGGAGCAAGTTCATTCACTATGCGCCCCATGTGGCCGTTCTGAACAATCTCGAATTTGATCATGCGGACATCTTTCGGGATCTTGCGGATGTCGAGCGCACGTTCAGCCACCTGCTCCGGATCGTGCCGGGGAACGGCTGGATTGTGTATAACGGGGACGACGAAAACCTGCGCAAGCTGCTTCCGGTTTCATGGGCACAGTCCGTCACGGTCGGAACGGGGGCCAAAAACGACCTCCGCATCCGGTCCTTTCAGGAAGGTCCCCGTGGCTCGCGGTTTCAACTGATCTGGCGCGGAACCCCATGGGGACGCGTCGAGTGGGCACTGCCGGGCATCTACAACGCCCGCAACGCTGCGATGGCGGCACTGGCGGCAGGACTCGCGGTGAAGCCGGAGGATCCCTTTTGCGCCATCAGCCCGGAAATGCTGCGGGAGTTCCATGGTGTGCATCGGAGACAAGAGGTGCTGTATCAGAGAAATGAAACGGTTGTGTTGACCGATTTTGCCCACCACCCAACAGCGATCCGGGCGACCCTGGAATCTCTCCGCGCCCGCTATCCTGCGCATCGCTTGACGATCGCATGGGAGGCGCGTTCGAACACTGCGTGCCGACGGATCTTGCAGGACGAATTTGCACGGGCCTTCGGCGCGGCAGACCGCGTCCATCTCGGAGCAATTTTCCGGGCTGAACGGTATGCGGATGACGAGCGCATCGATCTCGCCGCGGTGGCGCAAACGCTCGCGGGCCGGGCCGTCGTCCATGCGGATAACACCGAACTTGCGGAAGCTCTCATGGAGGAGCTGCGTGAAGCACCGAAGCAATGCGTGGTCTTTTGTTCGAACGGCTCTTTCGATGGAGTCCCGGCCCGTCTCGTCGATACGCTGAGCAAGGGCTGATCGTTCCCGCCACTCAGCGCTCGGGAGCCTCCTCGAGATCGACCGCCCCACTCGCGCCCTCCGGTGCGCGAAGATCATCGACGAGTGCCTGGATCCTTGCTGACGGTGCCGGGAAAAACGGAGTCAGTCCAAGGGTAACGGCGAAATTCAGAACCATCCCGATGGCACCGATCCCTTGCGGATTGATGCCTTGATCGGTCAGGCCGAGGGACCATGGAGCCATCTCGAAAAAGACGGTTCCGACGATATAGAAGGCGGTGAAAACAAGCCCCGTAACCATCCCGGCGATCGCGGGAACGGTGCCCACGCGCTTTGAAAAGATCCCGAGTACGATGGTCGGAAAAAAGCTCGCCGCCGCCAGTCCGAATGCAAAGGCGACCACCTGGCTGACGAACCCGGGAGGATAGATTCCAAAAAGCCCCGCAATAAGCACGGCGATGGCGATGACTCCGCGTCCGACGAGAAGACGTTGGCTCTCTGATGCCTGGGGATTGATCACACGAAAATAGAGATCATGGGCCACGCTCGAGGAGATCACAAGAAGCAGGCCGGAGGCGGTTGAGAGAGCGGCGGCGAGCCCTCCGGCAGCCGCAAAGGCAATGATCCACGGTGCCAGCTCTGCCATCTCCGGCAAGGCCAGCACAATGATGTCGCGATCAGGTCCGGAAAGTCCGCGTTCGCGCATCTCGACCCGCCCGTCCGCGCCGTGCAACCCCTCGGTGTCCAACCAACTCTGATGCGCACGGAGGATGCCGATAAAATCCGATTCCTCAAGTCCTCCCCGACGGAATATCTCATTGTTCTCGTCGGCGGAGAAATGGAAGGTCCGGTCACCGTCATCAAGCCAGACGACGAGGCCTGTGCGCTCCCAGTTGGTGAACCATTCAGGTGTTTCTTCCGCCGGAGTTTCGTTGAGCGAATCCAGCATGAAATAGCGGGCAAATCCCCCGACGGCAGGCGCGGTCAGGTATAAACCCGCAATAAAGAACAGAGCCCAGAATCCGCTCCACCGTGCCGCGCGGGGAGATTTGACCGTATAAAACCGGACAATCACATGCGGCAGACCAGCCGTTCCCACCATGAGGGCAAAAGCCACCAAGAACACATTCACTTTGTCCCAACTGCCGATAAAGGGCTCGGTGTAGGAACCAAATCCAAGGTCCTCCTGGATCTGGTTCAATTTGGCGAGGAGGGCAACGCCCGGTTCCGCGACAAGGTCCGCACCCAGTCCTGCCTGCGGGAAAAATGAGCCGGTCAGGCGGATTGATATCGCAATCGCCGGAATGAGAAAAGCTGTAATGAGAACCCAATACTGCGCCACCTGGGTCCATGTGATGCCTTTCATCCCACCGAGGGTCGCATAGATGACAACGACGATCATCCCAATCACCACCCCGGTGTTCACATCGACTTCAAGAAACCGGCTGAAGACGACGCCTACCCCGCGCATTTGACCGGCAACGTAGGTGAAGCTAATGAAAATCGCACAAACCACCGCGACGAGTCGGGCCGTCCGCGAGTCATAGCGATCACCGACAAAATCAGGCACCGTGAACTTACCGAATTTGCGCAGGTAAGGCGCGAGGAGCAGCGCAAGAAGCACAAAGCCTCCCGTCCAACCCATGAGGTAGATGCCACCGGCGTACCCCATTGTGGAAATGAGACCTGCCATCGAGATGTACGAGGCTGCACTCATCCAGTCGGCGGCGGTTGCCATCCCATTGGCCGAGGCGGGGATTCCGCGTCCCGCGACGTAGAATCCGCGGGTATCCGCCACTCGCGACCACCATGCGATCCCCAGATAGAAAAGGAAGGTGACGCTGACAAAGAGCCATGTCCAGGTCAGCACTGTCATGATGCCCCACCCTTCCCGTTCTCGATCTGCTGGAGTTCGCTTCGGTGCCGGCGGTCAAACCGATTCATCGTGAATGCATATATGAAGATAAGGACCACGAACCCGATAATGCTGCCTTGCTGGGCAAACCAGAACCCGAGTGGATATCCGGTTCCGGGAAGATTGTAGTTGTTCAGCCAGTCGGCCGCGATGATTCCCGCCCCAAGGCCAAGCACAGCCCAACAAAGGAGGAGAATCCAGGTAAGCCGCAGGTTGGAACGCCAGTAACGGGCAGTGGCCGCAGCCTTCGCTTGCACCCGCTGTTCATCAGTCGGAGTAGTCGCCATAGAGGGGTAGGACAGAAACAGTTTGGCTCACGGTTCCCAGAGGGTGTCGCGCAGCCTGAACAGTTTGCGGGCTTTTATTTATCCGGTTCAAGCATGATATGCAAGAAGTCCGCAAAGCGCGGGATTCGCATTTTCTTCCTGTGACCGAAAGCGACCATTCGATTTTCCAGCGCGTAGAGCCGCCGATCCCGCACCGAGTGGACGGTCTCCCGCACGCCGAAGGTCAACGCGGGGCCGCTACCCCGGTTGCGATGGCAGGGCGACGACCTCCGTCTGCGTCGCAGGATATGGAGGCAATCTCCTCCGCGTTATGGCTCACCGGATACGCAAGGAAACGGCTCGGGGAGCCGGGTCAGAAATCTCCGAGAACGTGACAGATCCTGCCTAGCGTTCAACGCGCACGCGCAGGAAGCGTGCACTGTCCCCAACGTCTTCGGAATCGTTCACCCAAACCGGCCCGATCACGTTTTCATTTCCGGTGCTGGACCAGATCTGATCCGACCACGACTGCAGATCGTCCGATCCTTCCACGGTGTAGGTAAGGGCTGGATCCATGAGGCGATCCAGCACGAGCGTCAGGCGATCCTCGTCGAGAAATAGGGTTGGGCCGCGTTCACGGGCATCGTTCGGATCCGTCCGCAGGGCGTATTCCACGAGATTCGGCGCGCCGTCGCCATCGGGATCAGCGAGGTCAGCACCGGCACCGGAATTTGCGGTGTTGCCGAAGTGGTTCTTCCGCCATGCTTCGATCGACGTGCGATTCTCGGCCACCTGGCTGCCCCAGAGAGCCATGCCATCGGCGGAAAGGGCTGAAAATGCATTCACCCACACACGATTGTTGTAATCCCACTGGTGGCTGACCACGCCGCGATACTCGGTTCCCCCGAGAGTGATCCGGAGGTTATGACCGTTGTTCAGTTCCCAGTTGCCGCCCCCGCTGACGGTTCCGTTGCTGTTCAGCGTGATCACCTCCGATTCGTTCACGGTGGGCACAAACTTCGGCCATTCGTCCGGATTGGCGGGCTGCATCAGCTCTCGATCGTGCACAATCACCTTGAATTCGCCATGGAGGACGGAAGGGTGATAATGTGTCGCGAGCGTCTCGTGCGCGTAACGATGAGGCGCAACGACCGGCCAGGCGTCTTCATTGAAATAGATCTGATGAACACGCACCTCGTGTACTTCACCCCGGCCGACGAACCTCGTATGGAAAAAGAGGTAATACTTGTCGTTTTCCTCATCGTAATAGGCCGAGTTGTGGCCGGGAGACACGTAACCGGTGCTGGTGGTGAGCGGTTCACCGGCCTCGGGGAGGAAACGGTTGTTGACCATCAGCGTCACGCCGTGGGGATTGATCGACTCGTCGTCAAAAAATGACCCCGCCCGGCCCTTCACGGTGGACATATCCACGCCCGCCGCGTCGAGATAGGGACCGTCCGGAGTGCGCGATCGGGCCACCCGGATATGGTAGGAGCCCACCGCATCGAGGCCGCCGTAGGAAATAAAGAGGTAGTAGTATTCCGTGTCCGGATTGTAGAGGATGTAGGGACCTTCGATCCGGGCGTGGTTGCCGCCCCAGAGGTGCTTGCCAAAGTTCTGTCCCGGGAGAGGGAGCCCGTCCTCTGGATCCAGTTCGAGAATAAAAATACCTCCGGAATAGGATCCGTAGACCATCCACAGCTTGCCCTGAGGATCAAAGAACACATGCGGATCGATGACATGTGGATGAATATTTGCGTTGAACACCGATCCGTTCGGAGTCGGCACAGAAGGATCGCCTGAGCGGAGGAAGACGCCCAGATTCACATACGGTCCCTCGATGTTATCGGAGACGGCTCGTCCGAGCACCGCACGCGGCTCATCGCCTTTTGACGCGCAATAATACATATAGAACCGCCCGTCCCCCAACTGAATGTGGTCAGGTGCCCACAGAGTGGCCGTCATCGCCCATGCCATTTCCTCTTCGAGTTCGCTCTCCAAATCGATGAGGGTGTTGGGCACGCCGTCTCCCGAGATCTGCGTCCAGTTCATGAGGTCGTCGGTCTTCGCCGCAGCGACGTGGGAGCCGAAAACATAATAGGAGTCCCCTACTTTGATGACGGATGGATCGTGCACCCCCGGGCCGCTTTCCTGCCATGCTTGCTGCGGATCATTGCTGTATTGCGGCACGCCCGTCTGGGCGGAAAGTGCGGTGGCGATGAGGGGGGCGACAGGGAAAATCCGGCTGATGCGAGTGAGCATGGAGGTCGACATGGAATTGCGGTAGGAGAGGTGGTGAGTGGTTCGCGCCTGTTCTCGGGAGCAGCGGCGAGACCTGACGAAAGCAGAAGGCCCCGGGGTGGTCATACTTAGAGTATGCGTCAAATGGACCGAAAATCCGACACCCAAAGAAGGGGATCGCTGTGTTTGTCTTCCGGGGTGGGCCCAGGCCTGGTACCGGGAAGAGTTCACGGCCCGATCGGGGTACGCTTTCCGCGCATTCCCGTGCGTCATCTCGACGACGCAAAGCCGCCGCTTTCAAGCGGTGCCGGAGGACGATCATCGGTCGGTCGGAACGGAATGAAACAAAGCGCCATTTCGACCTTGAGGGGAGGATGATCGTTGGTGGAAGAGTAGAAATATTGCCCGTCCGGGCGATGACGCAGGGCGCCGTAGACCTGTTCACCCCAGTTGTTGATCATGAGATGACCGGACGTATCCCCGGCGACGAGGCTGACCGCATGATACTCTCCGAACGTCCCCTTTTCGAGGTCATCAACGACCCGGACAATCAGGATGCCGCTCCGGTATCCGGAGGTAAATTCGAGCAGATCTGCAACGCGCAGGGGCGCTTCAAACTGCCGATAGGCCATCCGCACCTCGCCATCACTCAACTCATGAGCCATCCGATCCATCGCGCTGATGATCTCGGGAGCGTTCGAGGCGCCCCGCGATGCAGACCGGTTCTTCCCACGAAGTCCGAAAATCTCCCTTTCGATCCGAAGAAAACCGTCTTTCGCACGCTCTCGCTCCGGAGCCGCTCGCGATGGCTTGCGAAGGAGGTTCTGGTCTTGCATCCAGAGCACCCAGTTCAACACCGCGGTGGGACCACAACCGCTTTCAGGTTCCGGAAAATCGTCCTGGTTCATCGAGGGCACCCGGCGGCGGGCGCCGGCATTTCCCCTCGGAAGTTCCTCCCCGCGCATCCGGTACGGTCGAAACCGGACGGTGCCGTCGCCCGTAGCGGAGGCCTCGAGGACGGTGAACGGACCGCTCCCACGATCTTCGGAAAGAGCGATCGGCGCGGCGGCGGGTTGCGGTTTCACCGGATCCCCCATCGGTGGCTGGGCTCCCGAAGGCATTTCCGCCGTCAATACGGTCGTTTTTGATCCATGGATCCGGGTGGGAAC
>CAZVQJ010000100.1:0-9935 GCA_964629165.1 uncultured Puniceicoccaceae bacterium | reverse complement strand
CCTCTTCGTCGCCTGAGCCACTAAACAGGATCCTGACGTGCCGAGGTTTTCGAAGATCGCCCGCTCCTACCTCATCCACGTCGACAACCTTCCCCGAGGCTCACGTCAACCACTGCCGGACTAACCTTATAGGTGGTCCTAAAGCAGGGGTCCTTTCAGTGAACGGACATCGGGAAGAGAAGCTTGGCGTCGCTGCGTGAGCCTGCGCGAAATGGCTCAAGGAGACCTGGATTGACACATAACGGTTCTTAGATTGTATCATTCTGTATGAAGCTTCGGCGCAAGAAGCCGCCCGAGGAGGACTTCCAGATGGCGCCGATGATCGACATGGTTTTCCTCCTCCTGGTCTTTTTCATGACGGTGAGCACCCTCAAGCAGGACGAGCGGATTCCGTTGCCGCTTCCCGAGAGTGAGCAGAGCCGGATTCCGGACGAGAGCGGCGCACGCGGCCACATTTCCCTTCGGTTCGACGAAGGCGGTGGGCCTCAGTGGTATCTGGGTGCCCGGCCGGTGAGCCCGGATGAGCTTCGTTCTCTCCTGAGGGCCGGCCTTGCCCGCGACCCGGCGCTTGAAATCAACGTGCGAGCCCCTGAAGACATGCCGTTCGGGGAAATTCGCAAAGTGCTCCAGCTCTGCGCCGAAACCGGCGCCTATCGGATCGTTTACGCCACCTATCAGGTTTCGTGAGAGGGAAAAGATGCCAAAGCTCCGAAGACCTGAACCCTCGCGGCCGACGACGCCGATCGCCCCGATGATCGACTGCGTCTTCCTCATGCTGATCTACTTCATGGTGACCAGCTCCCTTGAGCGTCAGGAAGCAGACATCTCCTTTGAGCTGCCGGGGGTCGTCGAGCAGACCGAACCGCTCGAGCTTCCCGACGAACAGATTATCGAACTGGATGCCGTCGGTCAGGTGATCGTCAATGGCTACCGCTACGACCAGCCCGGCGCCGCCCGCTTTCGCGAACTGGCCTCCATGCTCAGCCGCTTCCGGCAAGCCTGCGAGGCCAACCGCGTCGAATGCATCCTCACGATCGCGCCAGACGACGCCACCCCACACCGCATGATCGTCAAGGTCATGGACGCCGTTTCCGTCGCCCGGATCGAGAACGTGAATTTTTCCCTCTCGGAAGATTGAGAACTCGCCTTGCCCTGCTGGTGCAGGCTCAAGCATGCAGGCAACGCGGAGGGGGGAGCGCAGCGACGACCTCCGGGCGCGGCGCACCCTTCGTCGGGGAGCCAAATTGTCGGCTTCTACGACTCGTCTGGGACGAAGAGGATCTTGCCGAGGCGTGTTTCGCGGTTGGCGGCGAGCGCTTCGCGATATTGTGAAAGCGGGAATTTCGCGGCGACGGGCACCTCGATAATGCCATCACGGGCGAGATTGAACAGGTTCTCGAACATGATCTGGGCGCGGGGTTTCGAGTTTTCACGATACCAGCGATCCATCCAGAAGCCCTTGAGGGTGATATCGTCGAAGATCAACTGGCGGGTGGGAAACCGGACGGGATCGAACGTCATCGCGCCGATCGTGACATGGACGCCTCCGCGCCGGAGGCACCGCACGAGGCGCAGGGCGCTCTGGCCACCGATTGAATTGATTGCGAGGGCGGGGCGCTCGCGGCCGAGAAGGGAGTCGAGTTCCTTCTCGTAGCCGCTTTCCTCGAGAACGACGACATCCGCCCCGAGTTTTTTGAGGGGCTCGATCCAGCGTTCATTCCGGACAACATTGAGGGTGTGCAGTCCGAGGTGCCGCGCCATCTGCACGACGAACATGCCGACCGCTGAATTGCTGCCGTTCTGCACCACCCAGGATCCGGCAGGGAGATGGGCGTCCCGCAGGATGCGCCAGGCGGTCGGCGGATTTACCACTGTCATGCAGGCAAATTCGAGGGGGAGGTCCTTCGGCAGGAGGCGAAGATCGTCCGCGCGCACAACTGCCCCGCTTTGCCAGGTGCCGACGTCCCCCGGAAACACCACGCGGTCGCCGGCCCGCAGCGCGGCCACCCCCATACCGGTCTCGACCACTTCGGCAACGCCCTCCCGGCCCGCCACCGCGGGCAGCTCTTTCGTCCGTCCGTAGGAGCCCGAGATCATCCCGAAATCCGACGGATTGATGGGTGCCGCGAGGAGGCGGATCTCCACCTCATCGGGACCGAGAGGCGGTGGATATAGTTCCGTCAGCTCGAGGACCTCCGAAGGATCCCCAAAGCTCGTATATTGAAGCGCCTGAATTCGTTCCACCACCTTCTCAGGCTGCGACCTCTCTCGTAGCCTGCCAAGCCGGAAACGCGGTCGGAATGCCTTGACCTTGTCGCCCGACTTGTGCGATTCGGCGTCTGAACCATGTTCTGCTGTAACTGGGCCTGTTTATGAGCACTGCACACCTTTTCCGCGCCTCTCTGCTGACGCTTCTGCTCGGCTTTGCGACCAACGCCGTGTCTGCGCAGGCAGTCCGTCATTTCACGCTCGAGAGCGCCCTCCAATCGGCGCGAGACGCGAACCTCGATATTTTGCTTGGGCGCGAACAGATCGAGACCGCGATCCAGAATCAACGGCGTGCCCGGGGCGGCCTCCTTCCACAGATTTCCGGAGAAGCCTCGCAGTCCCGTTCGCAAAACTATTTCGACGCGCGCAGTCTTGGATTCGGGGCCGATCCTGAGGACGACGAGGGGAATCTGCCCGGTCAGGGAACGACCATTTCAAACCGCTTCCAGGCGCTCCTCCGCGCGCGGCTTTCGGTCTTCGACGTCGCTGACCACGCCGACTACCGCGTTGCCCGGTTCAATACCGAGATCGCCCGCCTGCAGTTGGACACGGTCGTGCAGAATATCTACGTGGGCATCGCGCAAGCCTACCTCGACCACATCCGTGATCTCAGTCAGGCGAACGCCATCGAGGCGCAGATCGAGCGCGATCAGGTATTGCTCGATCTCGCCAGCCGCCGCGCGGAGGCCGGCACCGCCACCTCGCTCGACGTCACCCGTGCCGAGGTCCGGCTCGCCAGCAATGAATTCCGTCTTGCTCAGCAGCAGGCCGCCATTTTCGAGAGCGCCCTGCGCTTCAAACGGATTCTCAACCTGAACCTGGCGGATGAAGTGCGCCTCGCGCCGGTGCCCTTCGACCTCGAGGACATCTTTGACTTCTCCTATACTGAACTGGAGTCGATCCTCTCCCGCCGCCCCGATGTCGTGCAACAGCGCCGGACGCTCGCCCGCAATCAGCTCGCGCGGCGCGCCGCGAACCTCGAGCGCCTGCCAAGCGTGGAAATCGGCGGGACCTACGGGCTCGAAGGTGCGGAGTACGACGCGGACCTCGAAGAGGTCTGGATGCTTCAGCTCGGCGTCTCCGTGCCGATCTTCGATGGCCTGCGCATCGATGCCAACCAGCGGCAGGCAGCCAGTGCGGTGCGCGCGCAGGCAGTCGTTCTCGAGCAGACCATCCAAGGCGTGGAAGCCGATCTTCGCCTCGCCCTGACGCAGGTGGAAACCGCTTCCCGCAGCGTGACGATCGCGGAAAAGCAGGTGGAACTCGCTTCCCGCGAACTTGAACTCGCCCAGCGCCGCTTCGAAGAGGGAGTCGCCGACAACAGCGAGGTCGTCGATGCCCAGGCGAGCGTTGCGGAGGCGGAGGACGGCCTCGTTCTTGCCCAGTATCAGTACCACACGGCGCGCCTCCAGCTTGCATGGTCGCAGGGCGATGTGCTGGCCCTGACGCGCTGATGAACGCCGTTGTTGCCAGGAATTCCCGGAACACACTCGTCCTCGCGTCCGGTTCCCCGCGACGGGGCGAACTGCTTCGCGCGATGGGATTGGAGGCAGAAGTTGCTCCCGCCTCCGTGACGGAATGGGAAGATTCGCATGCGGATCCCGCCGCCCTCGTTTCTCATAATGCGGAACTCAAGGCGCGCTGGGCGGGGGAGCGGTTCCCCGATGCGCCAATCCTCGCGGCCGATACGACCGTCGCCCTCGACGGGCACGTCCTCAACAAGCCCGTCGACCTCGCGGAAGCGCGCTCCATGTTGCGGCGCCTTGCAGGACGCTCCCATGTCGTGCACACCGCCGTCATGCTTCTCTGGTTGGCGCGGGGCGAGGAGCGGCTCTTCGTCGAAACGAGCGAGGTGACCTTCCGGGCCTTTGACGACGCTGTCATCGAGCAATATTTTGCCCGCGTCGATCCGCTCGACAAAGCCGGTGCCTACGGCATCCAGGAGGGCCGGGAACTCATTATCGAAGGATGGAAAGGCTCCCTCCACAACATTATGGGCCTGCCGACGGAGCGCCTCCGCGAGACTTTTGAACAGCTTGGCTGGTGGAACCTTCTAACCCGAGTCCAGCCGACAATGTGAATTTCCCTCCTCCATCCATTTCCCCACCTCATTTGTCGGAAGGCTCTCCCCACCCGCTCACCGCGGGCGTGCTCCTTGAGAGGCCCGGACGGGATCGCGATGCCGGTATCGCGGCCGCCGTGGCGATGATCTTCCTGCACCTGCTCGTCTTCCTCGCCATTCCCCGGGCGGTTCCGATGCCGGCCGCAGTGGAGATTCCCGAAGTCGAGAACCTTTCGCTGACCCTGCTCGACGCACTCGAAGAACCCGAGATCGATTTTGTCCGTGCCAATCCCGACGGCATGGACGGCGTCCCGGATGATCTGCGAAACATTTCCGATCGTGATCAGATCGCGGCGCAGGAGGAAGTGACGCCGCTCGGCCCGGACAATGCCCCCGCCATCGAAGGCGACGAAGCTGACTCGAACCGGCTTGTCCAAGGCGACCCTTTTCGCGAACCACCTTCGCCCTCGGCCGCGACTTCGTCCCAGGCCGAGGAAGCGACGAGCCCGATGGTGGAACGCTTGCCTGCGCCCGCCGAGACCGCTCCCGAAGTGCATATCGATCTGCTCGAGGCGCCGCCGGAAGGCCCCGAGGGGATTGCCGCGGTCGAAGAGCAGGCGGACAACCTGACACCGACGGAAAATCCCGAAGCGTTCACCCGCGAAAATCCTTCGGCGGTTTCCAGCCCACTCGACGGCCCGGGCGATGCCCAGAGTTACACGCCCCCCCAGGAGGCGAGCAACCCCTCGCAACAGGCCCCCCGCCCGGATCGGCCGCGGGTCGCCCTCGATAACTCCCACGGGCCCTTGCGGCATTCCGTCGTCGGCGTCTCCACAATCGGTCGCGTCTCCTGGAACGCCCGCTACAGCGAGTTCGGGGAATACTGGAAACGTGTCGCCGAAATCATCGAGCGCCGATGGAATCAGCTCGTCTACAACTCCCTCCGGTCGATCAACTTCGATGGCGAACGCGTGCGGTTTGAGTTCATCATCCGCCGCGATGGCACCGTCGTGAACCTGCGGGTGTCGCATGCCGGGGTGAGCCGGTTCGAAGAGACCCTCGCGCGGGATGCCATTCAGAGCACCGCCCCCTATTTCGAGTGGACTCCCGACATGATTGCGACGATGGGCGAAGAAGCCGAGTTTGCGATCGAGTTCATCTACTAGTGGTCAATGAACGGCCGTCCCATTCCCCTCGGACCCGATGTTCGCCTCCTCACCTCCCATCCGGCGGGCATCCGGGTGGTCGACAAACCGGCTGGCATCCGCTCCCATCCGAACACGCGCAAGCCGGACCCAAAGGCGCTCCTGACGGTTCCTTATGACGCGGCGAACGAGTGCTACATCGACGGCGATCGGCGCTGGTTCCTTCTTCACCGGCTCGACGCACCCACTTCCGGTCTCCTTCTGCTCGCCGATAACCCGGCCCTTTCGCAGGAACTGAAACGTCTCTTTGCGACCCGGGAGATCGAAAAAGTGTATGCGGCCATCGTGCGCGGACGCCCCCTGCGACGCTCCGAGCTCTGGAGCGACCGTCTGCGCACCGAACGCGCCGGCGCCGCCGTCCGGGCTCGCCAGGGCGGCGGGGGTGGACTGGCGGTGACGGCCATGAAGACCCTCCGGACGTCCCCCGGAGCGCCCCTGCGGAGCCTCCTGGAACTGCAACCGAAGTCCGGGCGCACCCACCAGCTGCGCATCCAATGCGCCAGCCGCAACCTTCCCATCATCGGAGACGCCACCTATGGTGATTTCCGGTTCAACCGGGAATTCGCCCGCACCGTCGGCACCAACCGACTCTTCCTGCACGCCCACCGGCTCGTTTTCCGCCTTTCATGGAATGGACAAGAGATCCGCATGCGTGCCGAATCCCCCCTCCCCGTGGCGTTCGCGACCGCCCCGGCAGGATGATGCGGGTTAAACGCCCGCGCCGGGTCGCGATGCCCCAGCGGCGGGTGCCTGCAAGTTGATGACCGCGCTTCCCGGCCCCCTCCCGGGGGCCTCAGAAGGTGTCGAGGTCGCGGAGGATCTCGCGGGGGCTGGAGCCGTTTTCCGGACCGACGATGCCTTCGGCTTCGAGGATTTCCATGATGCGGGCGGCTCGATTATAGCCAATCTTGAGGCGTCGCTGGAGCATGGAGGTGCTGGCGCGTTTGGAGGTGCGGATGACTTCGATCGCATTCGGAACGAGTTCGTCATCCCAGTTGCCTTCGGCCCCATCGCCGCCTTCCTCGTCGGCGCCTTCCTCGACCGACCGCTGGAACTGTTCATCGAAGACCGGATCGCCATTGCGCTCCGAAATGAACTCCACGATGCGGGCGATCTCATCATCGCCAATGAATGCACCTTGGGAACGCACAAGATCGGCACTGCCGGGCGGAAGAAAGAGCATGTCGCCTTTGCCGATCAGCAGATCGGCCCCGCCGGTATCGAGGATTGTGCGGGAATCCACCTTGGAAGCCACTTTGAAGGAAATCCGGCTGGGGAGGTTGGCCTTGATGACGCCGGTGATGACGTTCACAGACGGGCGTTGGGTCGCCAGAATGAGGTGGATGCCGGCGGCCCGGGCCAGCTGGGCGAGACGGGCGATCCCCGTTTCGATGTCGGCCGGAGCGACCATCATGAGGTCGGCCAGTTCATCGACGATGCAGACGACGTAGGGAATCCGTGTGGGGAGTTCGCCATCGATATTGGGATCTCGGGGCACGGAGACGGCATTTGCGGAGGCGGCGCGTTCCTCTGGCGTGAGATGGGCGTCCAGTTCCGCCGCGAGGGCCTCCGCCTCTGCGCGTTCGCGGCGGTTCTTCGCCATCTTGGCGTTGTAGCCGGCAATGTTGCGCACGCCCACCTCGGCAAACATCTGATACCGCTTCTCCATCTCGTTGAGGAGGTAGCGGAGGGCGTTGGGGACCTTCTTGGGATCCGTCACGACCGGAATCATCATGTGGGGCAGCGTGTTATAAATCTGCATCTCCACGATTTTCGGGTCGACCATCACAAAACGGAGATCTTCGGGACTGCTGTGATAGAGCAGGGAAGTGATGATGGAATTGATACAGACCGTTTTCCCCGCACCGGTCGAACCGGCGATCAGGAGGTGCGGCATTTTCGTGAGGTCCGCGATGAGGGGCTTGCCGCTCACTTCCTTGCCCAGAGCGATGGGGATTTCGGCTTTCGTCGTGGCCCAGTCTTCGGACTCGAGAATATCCCGGATGAAGACCGACTGAGCCTCCCGGTTCGGAACCTCGATACCGACGCAGCCCCGCCCGGGGACCGGCGCGAGGATCCGCACGCTGAGCGCCTTGAGGCCGAGGGCGAGGTTCTTGTCGAGGTTCGCGATCCGTTCCACCCGCACGCCGGGGGCGGGATAGACATCGTAGCGGGTGATGACCGGGCCTGCGTGCACTTCGCCCATCGTCACCTTGATGCCAAACTCCTCGAGGGTCTGCACGAGGGCCTCGGCGGTCTGTTGATGCGCTTCCGAGTTATCCTGCCCGCTGATGTCCGGGGAGTCGGGCAGAAGCTTCATCGGCGGGAACACGTAATCGCCCTTTTTTGCGGGGAGTTGCACCGCCGCCTTGCGCGTCTGCTCGCTGGCGATGATGCGGAGATTGCTGCGGGGTTCGGGAGTTGCGGTTGGCGCAGGGAGAGGGGCCGCAGGCTGTGGGCGAGCGCGTTTTTTCGTGGCTGCCGCGGCGGCATCGGATGCATTCTCCTCGATCGGCTCGAAGGGGGCGGGGGTGGATTTTGCGGGAGCTTCCTCGGGTGCCGGTGGGGCAAGAATGGCCTTCTTCTTCCGCCCGAATGGGCTCAGGCCCTTCTTTTCCGGGAAGGGCGGAGGATTGGCGGTAGCGGCAGGAGAGGGCGCTTTGTCAATGTCCTGCGCGGATTCCTTCGAAGCTTTTCGCGCGCGGTCCACCTGGCTGACCGCCTTGGCCCGGGACTCCTTCGCCTGCTTCTGCGCAAGCTTCATGCGTGTGCGTTCCTCGCGCTGCCGGGCGCGCTCGCCCGCGCCGGCCCGCCAGTTGAAATAACTTTCGCGGGTCCGTTTGCTGAGGTCGCTGAGCACATTGTCGACGAGAAGGAAAGCGAGGGCACCGACCGTGAGGATGCCGAAGACGACCAGCGTGCCGACCGTACCGAGCCATTCACTGAGGCGGTCTTCGTAGAGGACCGAGCCGATCCAGCCGCCCATCTTCTGGTCGAAGGGATAATGATTCTGGTGCAGGGCGGGAGAGGGTGCCACCACTCCGCTCGTCTGAGCGACCTGCCAGAAGACGGCACCGGAAACGAGGAGGATCAGAATCGAAAGCAGTTTCTTGAGCCCGATGACGTAGGCGTAGCGGCGGGAAAAGAGGTAGGCGGCCCATGCGAGAAATGCCGGAATCAGCCAGGCTGCCGCACCGAAGGTCCAGATCGACCGGTAGGCCGTTTCGGCTCCGAACTTGCCGATGATATTGTGCTCGGACGGGGGTTCGGTTGTCCACCAGCTGCCCTGCTGGGGCGAATAATCGTAAAGAGCCAGCGCAGTCAAAACGGTCAGAATCACAAACAAGAGGGCCAGAAAGGGCCGGGGGCGCGCCCCCTTGCGCTTGAAGGCTGGAGACTCCAGGGCTTCGTTCTTTCCTTTCTTGGTCATCTTAGATTTTGATATTCAGGTGGTTACGCGATGGATGTAATCGCATAACGGGAGTTTGACGCGGCCGTCTTATATACTCTCAATGGTCGGCATGGACGTGCTGGTCTTCAATCCCATTTATCAGGAGCGTGTCTGGGGAGGGCGCAGCCTGGAAAGCCGCCTCGGGCGTCGCCTGCCTCCCGATCAGGTGATCGGAGAAAGCTGGGAGATCGTTGACCGGCCGGAAGCAAACTCATCGGTGGCGGCTGGAGCCCTTGAGGGAACCACCCTGAGCGACCTCCGTGCTGGATCCTGTGCCGAACTGATGGGGCCGCAATGGGACCCGCAACGGCCTTTTCCGATCCTTGTTAAATGGCTCGATTGCGAGGAGCGGCTCAGCCTCCAGGTGCACCCGCCCGCTTCTGTCGCGCCCGCTCTGGGTGGAGAACCGAAAACGGAAAACTGGTACATTGCAGAAGCGACTCCGGAGGCGGCCCTTCTCGCCGGCCTGAAAAAGGGCACCACCCGAAGGCAATTCGAAGCCGCGCTGAAAACGGGCGAACTCGAGCCGCTCGTCAGCCGCCTGCCCAGCCGCAAGGGGGACTCCCTTTTTGTTCCAAGCGGGCGGATCCACGCGATTGATGCCGGGAATCTGATCCTCGAGATCCAGCAGAACAGCGATACGACCTACCGCGTCCATGATTGGGGCCGTGTCGGACTCGATGGCAAGGAGCGGCAGTTGCATATCGAGGAATCGCTGCAGTCGATTGACTTCGCCGATTTTGAACCCGCTCTCCAACACCCGGAGGCAGCGCAGGCGGTTCTGGTGGAAAGCGATGTTTTCACGTTGCGGCGCCTGGCCCTTGAGGTCGGAGCGTCTCTTGCGTTTCCGGCTGGCGAACAGCCGCGCATTCTCAGTGTGGTCGAAGGCAGCCTGCTCGTGGCAAACGGCCGTCATCTGGATCGCGGAACGAATGCGCTCGTCCCACAC
>CAZVQJ010000099.1:0-9987 GCA_964629165.1 uncultured Puniceicoccaceae bacterium | reverse complement strand
ACTTGGGCGGGATAGTGTTGGGGTTTACTTGTAGCTGCGGACGCCGAGGTGGACGTTTTCGAAGGTGAGTTCTTCGGTGTGTTTGACCGGCTCGACGCCGGTACCTTTGAACTCCCAGACGCTGACATGGGCGAAACGATCGTCGTGGCGCACTGCTTCGCCCTCGTCCTGGTGTTCGACGCGGAAGTGGCCGCCGCAGGATTCGTCGCGATCGAGGGCGTCGTAACACATCAGCTCGGCGAATTCGAGGTGATCGGCGACTCTGCCCGCACGCTCCAGCTCGGCATTGAACTCGTGCTTTTCGCCGGGGATGCGCAGGTCGCTCCAGAATTTCTCGCGCAGGGCGCGGATCTCGCCGATCGCCTCGGTCAGGCTTTCGCGGCTGCGCGCCATGCCGCATTTATCGAGCATGATCTTGCCCAGCTCGATGTGGATCGAGCGCGGGCTGGAGTTGCCCTGGATCGCCATCATCTTGGTGATGCGCTCGCGCACCTCGTTTTCGGTGGCTTCAAAAGCTGGGTGGTTGATGTCGAATTTACCGGCCTGGCCGACGGGAATCGTGCTGCCAAAGTAGTTGCTGACCGTTGCCGGCAGGATGAAGTAGCCATCGGCCAGTCCCTGCATCAGGGCGGAGGCGCCGAGCCGGTTGGCCCCGTGGTCGGAGAAGTTGCATTCTCCGCCTGCGAAGAGACCGGGGATGGTGGTCTGCAGGTTGTAGTCGACCCAGAGTCCTCCCATCGTGTAGTGGGGCGCGGGGTAGATCATCATCGGCTCGTCGTAGGCGTTGTAGCCGGCGATGTTCTCATACATGTCGAAGAGGTTTCCGTAACGCTCTTCGATCACCGCCCGCCCGAGTCGCTTGATCGCATCGGCGAAGTCGAGATAGACCCCGAACCCGGTCGGTGCGATGCCGCGGCCGTCGTCGCAGGCCTCCTTGGCGGCACGGGAGGAAATGTCGCGCGGCGCGAGGTTGCCGAAACTGGGATACTTGCGCTCGAGGAAATAGTCGCGGTCTTCCTCGGCCACCTGGGAGGGCTTGATCTGGCGCTTGCGCAGCTTCTCGGCGAGCTCCCGACTCTTCGGCACCCAGACCCGGCCGTCGTTGCGCAGCGATTCCGACATCAGCGTGAGCTTGGACTGGTGCTCGCCTTCCTGGGGAATGCAGGTCGGGTGGATCTGCGTGTAGCAGGGATTGGCAAAGCCGGCACCGCGTTTATAGGCGCGGTAGGCGGCCGTCACGTTGCAGCCGGCGGCGTTGGTCGAAAGGAAGAAAACGGTGCTGTAGCCGCCCGTGGCGAGGACAACGGCGTCGGCTCCCCAGCGCTCGATCTCCCCGTTCACCATATTGCGGGTAATGATTCCCTTGGCCACCCCGTCGCAGACGACGAGGTCGAGCATCTCATGGCGGTTGTACATTTTCACCGACCCGAGAGCGATCTGATGGCAGAGGCTCTGGTAGGCACCGAGAAGGAGTTGCTGCCCGGTCTGCCCGCGGGCGTAGAAAGTGCGGCTCACCTGGGCACCGCCAAAAGAGCGGTTGGCGAGCATCCCGCCGTATTCCCGGGCAAAGGGAACGCCTTGCGCGACGCACTGGTCGATGATCGCGCCGGAGACCTCGGCGAGGCGATAGACATTCGCTTCCCGGCTGCGGAAGTCACCGCCCTTGATCGTGTCGTAGAAGAGGCGATACACGCTGTCGCCGTCGTTCTGGTAATTTTTCGAAGCGTTGATGCCGCCCTGCGCCGCAATCGAATGGGCGCGCCGGGGGCTGTCCTGGTAGCAGAAGCACTTCACATTGTAGCCCAGCTCACCGAGGGTGGCCGCGGCAGCACCGCCCGCGAGGCCTGAGCCGACCACGATGACGCTGTATCGGCGCTTGTTCGCCGGGTTGACGAGCTTGTAGTTGAACTTCGCGTTCGCCCACTTCTGTTCGAGCGGACCTTCAGGGATTTTTGGATCGAGATTCATGGATGGATGGCAGCGGGAATTACGGCTGGAGGACGGTTTCGGTCGCCGCCGGAGCGTCGCCGCGGTCAAAGGCACCGAGGAGCGTGGCAATGGGAAGGGATGCGTACCCGATGAAAACAAGGACGGCGATGACGCGGGAGACGTAGTTCAGGCGAACCCGCCAGCTCTTGTTCCGCAGTCCAAGACTCTGAAACATGCTCCCGATCCCATGGCTCAGGTGCATGCAGAGCAGGACCATGGAAATCAGGTAGAAGGCGGAAACCAGCGGATGGGAGAAGCCCGCCGCGACCATGCGATAGACGTCGTGCACGTGATTGGCGGCGGCGTCCGGGTTTTCCCCGTTGTTCGTCAGCTTGTCATAGACGCCGTAGAACGTGCGCGACTGGTTCACACCGTGGTCACCCGGAACCCCTTCGAGCCGCGTTCCCATCTCCCGGTATTCAGGATGGGTCGCCTGCACTGTGAAGTGCGCGATGTGATAGACGATAAAGGCGAGCAGAATGACGCCCGACCAGCGCATCGTGCGGGCGGCGAAACTGGCCTCGAGCGACTTTTTCACGTCGTAACCCTCGGGGCGGGCACGCCGGTTCCCGATCACGAGCAGGACCGCCATCACGACATGGACGACCAGGCAAAGGAGGAGGAAGCCGCGCACCAGCCAGAGCGAGCCATAGGGGAGATGCTGCAGCTTGTAGGCGTACTCGTTGATCCACTCGGGGCCGAGAAACATCTGCAAGTTGCCCAGCATGTGCCCGATGACAAAGCCGACAAGGACAAGCCCCGACAGGGCCATAAGGTATTTTTTCAGGAGTGAACTCATGATTTCGCTACAGGATCAGGCGCGGGAGCGCCGCAATAGAGCCAGCCAGTGTTATTAGGAGCCATAATAGGTAAAGGATAAGGACGGACGCGGCGGCCAGCGACTATTCATATAAGAGGTTCCGAGGAAATACATTAAGCACGCTTATTGCCCGAAGGAAAGCGTCAAGCGGGAGTGACAGTCCGATCCTGCCGGCAGGCAGGTGGCGCGACGGGGTGGGAAGCCGGTGGATTTCGCTTTGCGCCGCGATGCCACGATGGCACATTCACGCATATCAAACGAGAACTGGATCATCGGCGCCTCTTTCAGCGCACCCGGCAGATATTGATGCCGCTGGAATCCGGCCGGGTCGACTGGATCAGTCCAGTGATCATGGTCGTGCTCTCGATGATCGGCGTCGTCTTCATCTACTCTGCGACGATCAACACGGGAGGCCAGTTCTGGATCAAGCAGCTCGTCTGGATCGGGATGGGGGCGGGTGTCTACATCTTCATCAGCCGCCTCGACTACAAGTTCTACATGGAGAACGCGGTCTGGCTCTACCTCGTTTCGATCGGTCTGCTCCTGATGGTGTTCCTCTCCAGTCTCGGCCTCCCGCTCCTCGGGGTCCGTCGCGAAGGCGCCTGGAGTTGGCTCGACTTCGGGATCATGAATTACCAGCCGGCGGAGGGGGCCAAGGCGATGACGCTCATCATGGTCGCGAGTGTCCTCGCGCGGTCGGAGATCCGCTCTCTCCGCGAGTCCCTCTCGGTCGTCGTTAAAGTGTTGCTTGTGACGGCCTTGCCAGTTTGTTTCATCTTCATCCAGCCGGACCTCGGTTCCAGCCTGGTCTTTCCTCCCGTTCTTTTTGCACTCCTTTATGTTTCCCGGCTCTCGCTCAAGTTCTTCGCGGCCGTCTTTGGCTGTGCGCTCCTCGCCGTCTCGATCGTTGGCATCGACCTCTACGGGTATGCGAAGTTTTTGCGTGAGAACGACCTGAACGGAGTCCAAGCGATCGGAAAATTCGAGCCGCATGCCGTCATTCCCTTTTTCCGTGATTACCAGCGCAACCGCCTGATGGAGTTCATCCAGCCCAGTCTCATCGATCCGACCGGCACCGGAGCGGGCTGGAATGCACGACAATCGCGGCAGGCGGTGGGGGCCGGAGGTCCCCTCGGCAAAGGGATCGGCCAAGGATTGCAGTCGCAACTGGGTTATCTCCCGCGATCGGTCGCGCACAATGACTTTGTTTTTGCGGTTTTGGCCGAAGAGCGCGGTTTTGCCGGGGCGGTCCTCGTCATCGGATTGTTCGGTGCGCTTCTCGCCAATGGTTTACGGATTGCCCGTCTGGCGCGGGACCGCTTTGGAATGCTCCTTGCGGTCGGCGTCACGGTGATCTTCCTCATTCATATCTTTATCAACATAGGAATGACGATAGGCCTGACTCCCATTACGGGCCTGCCGCTTCCTTTCCTCAGTTATGGGGGTTCCTTTCTTTTGAGCTGTTGTTTTCTCCAGGGCATCATTCAAAGCGTTTATCGTCATCGCCGTGAGCGGTGGTGACCTGCCTGCCATGCATGTTCCCGGGGCCACACCTCAAACGATGATGGAGCTTCCGTCACATCCACTCTGGCCAGACGGCCGCTTCAGTCATGAATTCATCGTCCGACAAACCTTCCGCCTCCTCTCTCACCGCAGAGCAGGAAACCGAACTCAAGCAACGGCCCGGAGAATCGGCCGTTGCCGGTCCTGATCCCGATTCGATCAAGCAGGAGGCCGACACGCGCTCGAAAGATCGCCCGGTCCTGCAAAAGCTGGTCGAAAAGTTGCGCAAGCAACGCGGCCCCTACCGCGAGGTCATCATCAATGCCGAACCGCTCGAGAAGCGGGTCGCCGTCCTGAACGACGGGGTGCTCGAAAAGTTCGACCTCGAACGGGCGGGGGACGACCGCCTCGTGGGTGCAATTTTCAAGGGCAAGATTCAGAATCTGGAACCGGGGCTGAAGGCTGCCTTCGTCGATATCGGCATGCCCAAGAACGCCTTTCTGCACTACTGGGATATTCTCCCGCAGGCAGACAGCGGGGTAGAGTTTATCCGGGACACCCGTTCGGAGGCACAGAAGAGCAAGAAGACAAAGGTCACGATCAAGGACATCCCGGGGCTCTACCCGATCGGCTCGGAGATCGTCGTCCAGATCACGAAGAGCACGATCGGCTCGAAGGGTCCGCGCACGACGACGAACCTTGCCCTGCCGGGGCGTTACCTCGTTCTCATGCCCTATGGTGGCCAGTGCGGGGTTTCGCGCAAAATCGAAGACGACAAGGAGCGCAAGCGCCTCAAGGAGATCCTCCGCAAGCTCTCCATCCCGGCGGAGATGGGGGTGATCATCCGCACCGCCGGCGAGGGCAAGCGATGGACATATTTTGTGCGGGACCTGACGATCCTTCTCAACCAGTGGGCGGAGATCCAGAAGCGCATCGAGCAGTCACGGCAGCCGACCTGCGTCTATACCGAGCCGGATATTATCGAACGCACGGTCCGCGATTTTCTGACCGAGGATATCGACCGGGTCCTCATCGACGATCAGGAGGACGGGGAACGCATGCTCGAGCTTGTCGGGCGGATCTCCAAGCGCAGCGCGGGCAAGATCGCGGTCTTCAAGGAGAACATCCCGATCTTCGAGCGCTTCAACATCGAGCGCCAGATCGAGCAGACCTTTCAGCGCAAGGTGTCGCTCCCGAGCGGGGGCGAGATCGTCGTCGAAGAAACGGAGGCGCTCGTCGCGATCGACGTGAACACCGGTGCGCACAAGAACAAGAGCGACAACTCGAACTTCATCGTCGATGTGAACCTGGAAGCGGCGACCGAGATCGCCCGGCAGATCCGTCTGCGCAACATTGGCGGATTGATCATTGTCGATTTCATCGACATGAAAAGCCGCAAGGACCGGACGGCCGTTTTTCGCCGGATGAAAGACGAAATGGACAAGGACCGTGCGAAGAGCCATGTCCTCCCGATCTCCCAGCTGGGGATCCTCCAGATGACGCGCCAGCGCCACAAGGAGAGCGTCTCCAGTGGGCTTTACAGCTCCTGTCCCTACTGCGGCGGACGGGGCACGGTGAAAAGTTCCCGGACGATGAGCGTCGAGATCCAACGTCGCCTGACGAGCATCATCCGTCGACTCAAGCCGCAGATCGACGCCGGAAGCGAGCCCCTCTGGCTCCGCGTCTTCTGCCACCCCCATGCGCTGGAGCGACTGCGCCATGAGGACGAACGCGTCCTCGTCGAAATTGAAGACACCTATGGCGTGAAACTGAGCTTCCGCGCGGACCCGGCCTACCATGTGGAAAACTTCAAGATCGTGGAAGCCAGCACCGGACAGGAGCTTAGGTAAAAATGCCCCCCTTGACAATGCGCCCGGGCTCTCTGATTTTGAGCGTTCGTGGTTCCGGCCTGGCAGGGAGCTGACCGAACACGAAGACGCTGATGGTGGAAACCTGGATCGCAATGGCAGGTGGGTTCGTCGCTGCATCCCTCCTCGGATGGTGGCGCTGGACGCGTGTGCGAAAAGATATCGGGCGGGCAGCGGAAGACCGGGAACGACTCCTGCGGCGCGAGCTGGAACTCGAGCGGAAGGATTTTGAGGGAAAACTGCAGATCCAGTTCGAGCGGCAGATGGCCGAGGCCGAACAGCAATGGGAGCGCCGTCGAAATGAGCTTCGCGTGAAGGAGGAAGAAGCGGATGTGGCCGTCGCCAGCGCCGAGAAGGAACGGGAGCAAATCGAAAAGCGCCGACAGGCCCTCGAATCCCTCATCCGGGAGACGGAAGACCGCGAAGACCTCCTGCGCGAGAGGCAGAACGAATATCGCCAGAAGTTGATCACCCTTTCGGATCTCACCGTGACGGAGGCTCGGGATGCGCTCCGCGAAGAGGTTCAACGCGAGTGCGAGGATGAGCTGCGGGATCTGCGGGAGGAGCGCCTCCGGCGGGCGGAGAGAGAAGTGGAGACAGAGGCGCGTAATATCCTCCTTGCCTGCATGCAGCGCATCGCCTCCAAGCCCCAGCACGATATTACCGCCACCGTCGTGAAACTCCCTTCCGAGGATCTCAAGGGGCGCATCATTGGCCGCGAAGGGCGCAATATCAAAACCTTCGAATCAACGACCGGCACGACGCTCCTGATCGACGAGACTCCCGACAGCGTGCTGATCTCTTCCTTTGACCCGGTGCGGCGTGAAATCGCCCGGATTGCCTTGGAATCGCTCTTGCGCGATGGCCGCATCCACCCCGCCTCGATCGAGGAAGCGGTTGCCCATGCGGAGGTCGAGATGAAGCGCAGCGTGATTGCCTTCGGGGAGGATGCCGTCTTGCGGCTGCGGCTTTCGCGGATCCATCCGGAACTGGTGGCGATGCTCGGACGCATGCACTTTCGCCTCGCGAACAACCAGAACACCCTCGATCACTCCGTCGAGGTGGCAAATCTCTGTGCACTGATGGCGGCGGAAATCGGGCTCGACCCTGAATTGGCGAAGCGCTGCGGACTGTTTCACGACATCGGAAAGGTCCTCGACGAGGAATATCCCGGAAGCCATGCGGCGGCCGGTGCCAATCTCCTGAAACGATACGGGCAGGACGATCCGCGCCTCCTCAATGCGGTCGCCGCCCATCATTGCGAAGTGCCCGCGGAAAGCCCCTACGTCGGGCTTCTGATGACCGCCGACAGCCTGAGTGCGATGAGACCCGGAGCCCGTGCGGAGAGTATTGAAGGGTACATCCAGCGGGTGCACAGCCTCGAAGCGATCGCCCGCTCGGCGCCCGGAGTCCGCGAGGCGTATGCACTTCAGGCGGGGAGGGAAATCCGGATCATTGTCGAGCCGGACACAGTGGATGACGTGGCCGCCCGGCGGTTGGCGACAAAGATCCGCCGGCGGGTGGAAGACGAACTCCAATACCCCGGCACGGTCCGGATCACCGTGATCCGCGAGAGTCGCGTGAGCGAAACGGCGAAGTAGCCGCCGGGAACCCAACGCGCGGCGCAGGCACCGGGCGGCCCGACTTGCTCTGTGGCACGAAGGGCGCTATCTGTCGATGAAGCATTCGCCGCCCGCCTGCAGTGGGCTCCCCTCATTCACCGACAACGACCGATCGCCATGAAACCGCGCAGCCTGATCCTCATTTTCGTTGGCCTCTTCCTCGCCTGGAGTCCCGCCCATGCCTATATTGGTCCCGGAGGAGGGTTGACCGCGATCGGCGCCTTGCTCGCACTGGTGGCCTGCATCGCGGTGGCGTTTCTCGGATTTCTCTGGTATCCCGTCAAACGCATCCTCCGGAAGCGCCGGGAGGCGGCCGGAACCTCCCTGCCCAAGGAAACGCCGCCGGTCGAGAGATGAGCGCGTGGATCGGAGGCGGGGTTCTCGTCGTCGGAATTGTCCTCTTGATCAAGGTCTTTCGACTGGCGGAAGTCTCCTCGAAGGTGATCGAAGGATCCCGGAATGCCCTCTCCGTCCTGAGCGATGTGACGCTTTCGGATGATGCGAAGGAGACGGCCATGCAGCAGCTCGCCGGGCAGCTCTTGCGCTCCTTTCTCCTCATCCTGGTGGCGGGAACGGCCGCCATCTTCCTTCCGCTGGGATTCGTCAGGGTTCTCGACGCGCTGAATCTGCTCGCGTTCAGGGAGGTCCTTGAACTGGCGATTTCGTGGCCGTTCCTTCTCCTTTCGCTCCTCGGCGGCGGCTTCCTCTGGTGGGCATTGCGCCCGGCGAAGAACAAACCCTCCCGGACGGAGAGGGACGGTTTTGAGGATCGCTACAGCGGGATCGACCGGATGCTGCATCAGACCGCTTTTGCCCTTTTGCCGGTGCAGATCGGACTATCGCGATGGGAGGACCGCCTCTGGCGCCGGAAGCGGCGGGCGGTCTCCCTCGGCAAGCCGGTGTTCATCGCGGGCCTGCCGCGAGCCGGCACGACCCTCCTCCTGAATCTCCTCTCAGGATCCGGTGCGTTTGCCACCCACACCTATCGGCACATGCCGTTTCTCCTCACCCCTCTGCTCTGGGAGAAGTTTGCGCGCCACTTCCGGACCGAAGACACGAAGCGCGAACGCGCCCATGGGGACGGCGTGCTCGTGGACCTCGATAGCCCGGAAGCCTTCGAAGAAGTGATCTGGATGGCGTTCTGGAAGGAGCATTACCGGGATACACACATTGTCCCCTGGAAGCCCGACGAAGCCCGTCCCGAATTTCTGCGCTTTTTTCACCGACACATGGAGAAGCTCGCGATCCTCGCAGGACCGGTCTCCGGCGAGGGCGCGAGGCGCTATCTGTCGAAGAACAACCTGAACATCGCCCGCATCCGGTGGCTCGTCCACCATCTCCCCGAGGCTCGGGTTATCGTGCCGTTTCGGGATCCCTTGCCGCACGCCGCTTCCCTCCTCGATCAGCATCGCCGCTTCCGCGAGATGCATGCGCGCGACCGATTCTCGAAGACATACATGGCCAGCATCGGGCACTTCGACTTCGGGGCCAATCTGCGACCGATCGACTTTGCAAACGGTGGCCCCCAGTCGGCGCACGACGATTCAACCGATCTGGCTTTCTGGCTCCGCTACTGGATCTTGGTCTACCGGACGATTCTCGCAGAGGCGGAACCGCAGGTGCTGATGGTGGATTTCGATGGTTTGTGCCGCTTTCCCGACCGCAGCCTCGCGCAGGTGGCGGAATTTGTGGAGATGGATCGGACGGACCTGCTCCTGAAGGCCGCTTCGGAGGTTCGTCAGCCGCGCATCCATGAGGTGGATACAACCGGTGTTCCGCCGTCCGTGCTCGAGGAAGCCCGTGCGACCCATCGCCGCCTGTGCAGACGCGGCACGGAAGGTCGGAACGAGGCCGCCGCGACATCGATCGTGTAAGGGGTCCGGAGGCCCCGTCGATCGTCAGAAGTTGACCTCAAGCCCCGCCCGCAGGTGCCGTCCGGCCGCCGGATACCAGAAATCAAAATACTTCAGCGTGGCATACTCGCGGTCGAAAACGTTGTTCAGGCGAAGAAACACCCTCGCGTCGTCCGTCACCGCGGTCTCGAGCTGCACGTTCACGACCGTCCAGCCAGGAAGTTCGGACCGGACATTGGCAAAGTCGCTGCCCTCGAAGCTCCGGTGGCGATAGACCAGCTCCCCCGTCAGCTGCGTTTGCGCCCATCGAGGCGTCTTTACCTGCGCCGAAA
>CAZVQJ010000098.1:0-10026 GCA_964629165.1 uncultured Puniceicoccaceae bacterium | reverse complement strand
GAGACCGTGAGTTTGTTAGGGTCCGGGAACCTAATGAGGCGACGTTGTCTGATGCGTCGCTTCAACTAACGTAAATGTTTCGAAACTATCGGGAAACCTGAAAATGGCGAAAAGTAAGAAAGACAAAGGGATCAGCCGGATCGACTCTGGCTCGACCCATGGGTGGTTTGTCCGGGGGTACAGGAATGGGAAAACCTACTCTCGACTGTTTAGCGACCTGAAGTGCGGCGGAAAACGCAAAGCACTGCAACTTGCCCGCGAATACCGCGATCAACTTCACGAGGATCTCTCCAAGATACCGCAAAAACCACGCGCTCGGCGCGTCGTCTACCGCGACTCGAGGAATACAACCGGCGTCCTCGGTGTGTGCCGGACCTCCAAGAAAGGCCCGAACGGCAGATCGAACGAATGTTATTCAGTGAGTTGGCGCCCAAGCCCCGGGATGCAGAAATGCACGAGCTTCTCGATCCGGAAATACGGGGAGAAAAAAGCCTTCCAGCTCGCCGTTGAATTGCGTCAGCGGAAGATGCGCGAGATCTACGGTCCGTCGGTCCTCGACAAGATGCAGCTAACATAGCCTTGGCAGCCACTGTTTTGACCAGGAACACACGCCTCATTGGAGAGTGTGTTCTTTTTTTGTACGGTCTCTGCGGAGTCATCGAGCGCCACGTAAGCAGTTCTTCTGACGAAAATAACGGATTTTTTTACGAAAAAGACGCCTTTCACTGAATAGTATTTCCGGTCTGTGTCCGATATAATAGACCCATGAAACGGTTCAAGAGGCCTCTCCCCACGCTGATCGTCGCCTTGTCTGCTTTCCCGGCAGTTCTGTGCGCGACCGCCGTTCGGATGCCCGCGAGTCTCGAATGGCAACCCCCGGCGGATTTTCGTTTGGAGACCTCAGGCCCCGAATCGTTACGGCTCCACGCAGACGACTCACTCCCGTCATCTCTCTGGTTCTCAGGAACGGAGCCCGAGTTCACCGTTGTCCCTCTGCGATTGAGCGCGGATCTGAAAAATGCGATTACGCCTCGTGCAGACGGACTCAAGGGGCCGGACGCCCTGCCGGAAACCGTGATTGCGCCAGCCTCTTTCACGCGGGTCGATCGCCCAGCCTCATCGAGGGTTCTCTGAGGCGGATTGTCCGCCCGAAACGCGTGGCTGGAAAACCGATCCTCTTGTGGAGGGGATTCCACCGGCGGCAGGCAAAGTACCTGTAAAGCTGGCGAGTGGGCCGCTTAAGGATTGGCTTTCATTCCACCCTCGTCACACTACCACCTTCACGCCGATCCCGCCGCCCAGCGCGCGGATCCGGTGATGCCGATGTCTTTCGGCGGAAATTTATCAGGGAATTACTCACCATGTATGCGATCAATCATTGCCTTGTCGTCGGCGCCGGAATCAGCGGATTGCTTCTCGCCCGACATCTTCAGGCCCACGGCATTCCGGTGACCATCATCGACAAGAGCCGGCTCCCCGGGGGGCGCCTCTGCACGAAGCATATTGGGGACGCCACGTTCGACCACGCAGCCCAATTCATCACGACCCGTGACCGCGCCTTCCGCGAAGGAGTCGAATCATGGATGGCGGCTGGCGCCGTAAAACCGTGGTACAAGGGGCCACTCGGCAATATGCGTTATGTGGGTGACGGGGGCATGGGTGCGCTGCCTGCCTATCTCGCCAAGGGTCTTACGATCCTGAATTCGGAACGTGTCAGCAATCTGCATTTCAAGAAGGACAAGTGGACTGTCACAACCCAACCGTACGGAGAAAAGGGCACCCGCCACCACAAAGGGGATTTCCTCGTCCTCACCCCACCGGTTCCCGAATCGATGGCCCTCATCGACGATTCCAATATCGATATCAATTACAATGATGAGGAGGAGCTGAACCGGATCCAGTATACCAAGTGTATTACGATTCTCGCGCAGCTCAACGGGCCGGCGGGTCTTCCGCAACCAGGTGCCATGGACCTGAACCTCGGGGCCCTGCGCTGGCTCGGGGACAACTCTGCGAAGAAGATCTCCAAGGTGCCCGGATCGCTTACCATCCACAGTTCGCCCCAGTTTGCGGAAACGCATTGGGACAGTCCGGATGACGAATTGATCCCGCATATGCTCAAAGCAGCGAAACCTTTCATCAAATCCGACGTCGTCTCCGCGGTCGCCCATCGCTGGACCCACAGTGAACCAAAACGGGTCTATTTCGAGAAGCAGCCGTTTCGGAAAAACTACCTTGTCGATGCCAAATTCCGTCTCGGCATGTGTGGTGATGGATTTGCCGGTGGCCGCGTCGAGGCTGCCGCGCTCAGCGGGATGCATCTGGCCGAGGAACTTACCCGCGCGGTCTGACCAGCTCCCGGGCCAGCGTCAGTGCGCCCCGCAGTGGATCGACCGACTTCACCGCCCACTCGACCTGCGGGCGGGCCGATTCGATCATGCGGACGAGCGTGTCGCGAAAAAAGGATGAGGCGAAAAGCCCTCCGGATCCGCTCAAGCGCACCGCTTTTTCTGCTGCAAGCGGCTCCATGGCGCTGAGCACCGCCCCGGCCAGCTCGGCCACCGATGCTTCCACCACACGCCGGGCAGTCGGCACGCCCGCCGCAGCAGCCTCAAGGAGTGGATGGGCAATGCCCGCGATCCACGGCCGTTCTCGCGCCGGATCCCGGAGAAAGGCAAGGGCTTCGACGGGCGCCTCCATTCCCGTCGCCGCCTGCAGGACACCTCCCAATCCGTCGTCCCCGACCACCCCGTCCTGCCATTGACACCACCAGCGCAGCGCCCGTGTCCCCAGATCGAATCCGCTCCCTGGATCGCCGAGAAACCAGCCCCACCCGCCCGTCTCGGTCACGGCTCCCGAAGCGGTCCGGGTGAACACGGCACTACCCGTTCCCGCGATCACGTGGACCCCGGGCCCGGTGCCCAAACCTGCCGTTGCGGCGAGCTCGAGATCGCTCGTCAGGCGCAGGCGCGATGACAGTCCCCAGTTCTCCACGGTCTGCAGAAACTCTGGGGAAAGGGCGACGCGGCCATTGCCGGCAATGCCGATCACGGCGGCCCCCAGCTCATGCGGATGCGTGCCCGCGAGGGCCAATGCCTCCGCACACGCCCGCTCGATTTCGGCAGCGGCCGCGAGAGGACCTGCGCTGAACGGGTTTCCCGGCCCCGCCTCCGCCTCCCACTGCTCGTCCGTCGCCACATCCCAGACCGCGGCTCGCGTCACGCTGCCACCGGCATCCACACCGAAAACCCGCATACCCATAGTCGCATTCAGAGACGCCGGAAGCAGATGGCAAGCAGCGCCGTGGCGGAGATGTCCGAATGCGCGCTGCGAACAGAAAACACTTGCCACGATTTCGAATTCTGGTGTTCTCCCCCCTTTTCGTGGGCCGGATTAGCTCAATTGGTAGAGCAGCGGACTCTTAATCCGTTGGTTCTGGGTTCGAGTCCCAGATCCGGTACCAAATCTGTTCGCAGCAGAATATCGACCCCGCCGGCTTAGCTCAGTTGGTAGAGCACTCGCCTTGTAAGCGAACGGTCGCCGGTTCGAGTCCGGCAGCCGGCTCCATTCTTCGTCACGCTCCGCGGGGGCTTCCGCCGATCAACAGCCTCGCCGACCGGCATCCCCTGCTCCTATTCGCCCCGCGCCAGGATGAGAAGCAGCGGGCGGGTATCGCGGGGATCCTGGGTCCGGCCCGTTCCATTGTTGTCGAGGACGACGTAAAAATGATCCGCGTCGACTGCGAGGCCCTCCGCGAGACCGAAACGCGTGTCGGCGTAGGTAAACTGCGCGGAACGGGTAATCTCCTCGAACGACCAAGCGATGGGCCCCTCCTTCCATCCGTTGCCGTCCGGCTCAAGTGTGGTGATGGCGTCCGCATTGCGGAATAGCGTGTAGAGCACTCCATCGTGCACATCAGCACCCGTAAAATCGGGGATGCGCAATAGTTCGAGCAAGCGGCGGAAGCGCGTCTGGTCGAAAGCCGAAATACGGACAACTCCCTCCGGGCCGACCCCGATCCACCCACGGGGCTGGCGTTCCACGAGCACGATGAACGAGCCGTCACCCAGCCGGGTCAAGCCCTCCAGACCGGCACCCGGCACGCGAAAAAATCCCTTTTGCCGTCCGATCGCGTGAAGCGATTCGGTCACCCATTCGCTGTGTCCCTCCGGAAAAACCTGAAGAATGCGCGCATGGCGTTCGCTGAGCAAAAAGAAACTGCCTCCGGGGCCGTTCACAATGGCCTCGAGATCGAGCCGTCCCTGCGATCCCGCGGGAGGCGTGAAGTGCAGAAACGGCTCGAACCGGGCAACCTGTTTTTCGCGGACGATCCGAAAGATCACGTCGTCAGTGTCGTCGCTGACCGAATACAGTTCTCCATTCCACAGGCAGAGGCCGGAGGGTTCGATCGGCAAAGCACTCTCGATTGGAAGGACGGCGACCGCCTGGACCGCGACGACGGTGCCTTCCGGGGGGCCGGAGGGCGTGCAGGCAATGCCTGCGAAGGCCGCTAACGCCAGGGCGAGGGTGACTTCAAGGCGAAACCGCATTGCGCGGGGATCCCTTCTGGAAAGCTGCGATGTTGTCGATCGTTTCCTGCAGCAGGCGCCGCCTCGCGCGGAGGCTGGCCCACGCAATGTGCGGCGTGATGAAACATCGCGGGGCAGTCCGCAGAGGATTGTCCGCCTGCATCGGTTCCTCTTCGACGACATCGAGCCATGCTCCCCCGAGATGCCCGGAACGCAGGTTCTCCGCCAGTGCTTCTTCATCGACAAGGCCCCCGCGGGCCGTATTCACGAGCCGCGCCCCCGGGCGCATGCGGGCGATTGCCTCGCCATCGATCATCTGCTTCGTCTCGGGCGTCAGCGGGCAGTGGAGGGAAACAATATCGGCCTGCCGGAGGATCTCTTCCTGCGAAGCAAAAGCAAAACGCGGCCAATCCGGCGCGTCGCGGGGGGTACGCTGATGCGCGAGGATGCGAGGCCCCAGCGGCTGCAGGATCTCTCCCACTCTTCGTCCGATCGATCCGAAACCGATGAGACCGATCGTCAGCTCGCACAGCTCGACCGGAACCGCTTTGTAATACCAGAACTGCCGGCGCCCAATCCAGTCGCCCGCACGCACCGATTCGGCGTGGAGCGCCACGTGATTGGTGGCGTGGAGAATGAGTGCGAGGGTGTGCTGCGCCACCGCGTCGGTGCTGTAGGCGGGCACGTTGCAGACGGTGATCCCCTGATCGGCGGCCGCGTTGAGATCGATGATGTTAAAGCCGGTCGCGAGGATGCTGATGAGCTTGAGGTCGGGAAGCTGCCGGAGCACATCCCGGCTGAAGGGCACCTTGTTCGTCAGGACCACGTCTGCGCCCGCACAGTGTTCGACAATGGTCGTCGGCTCGTGCGGCGTATGCTCAAACCAGACCACCTCGCCGAGTCCTGCGAGCGCGCTCCACTCATCCCGTTCCAGCGCCAGCGTTTCTCCGTCCAGTACAACCAACTTCATGTCCCCAAGCTGGCAGGGTGGAGAAATCCGTCAATCGTCGGCACCGGGCTGAAACGCATGGAACCGGAAGCCCACGGGGAGGTTCTGCGGTTGGCGTTCAGCGGCCAACCTACCGCCGGTCACACTGGCGGCCGAGTGGTGCGGAGTTCCTGTTTGGGGAAGCAGAGCCGGGAGACGGCGGCCTCGAAATCCCGGACCCCGGACAGAATCTCGATTTCGACCCGCAGATAAAAGATGTCGATCTCCGGCTGCCAATCGTTGGGCAGGCGCACGGCGTCCTTCTCGGTCGTGACAAGAATCTCGGCGCCGCTCTCCTGGGCACACTGCACGAGTGAGGACAGCTCTTCGTCGGAGAAGCGGTGGTGATCGAGGAAGCGTCGGCGAAAGACAATGGTCGCACCCAGATCCTCGACAAAGCGTTCAAAACTCTCCGGTACCGCGATCGCGCTGAAAGCCAGAACGGGTTTGCCGTCGAGAAAGCTCAACGGCCGCTGCGACTCATCCCCTACCCGGCGCAGGTATTGCGGGGTATGCCGGCATTCAATCAGATCGATGTCCGGGCGGTAGCGCCGCACGGTGCGCTCCAGCTCCGGATCCGGCGTGCCGTCGGATTTCGTCAAAAACACATAGGTCGCCCGCCGCATGTGGCTGATGGGCTCACGGAGCACGCCGCGCGGCAGGGTCCAGCCGTTGCCAAACGGATTCGTCTTGTCGATGAGAAGGACCTGCAGGTGGTCCTTCAGTTTGAAGTACTGAAAGCCGTCGTCGAGGATGAGCGTGTCGCAGCCATGTTGCGTGATTGCATAATGGCCGGCTTTGACGCGATCGCGGTCGGTCAGGACGACAACGCCGGGGAGGTTGCGCGCCAACATGTAGGGCTCATCCCCCGCGACCTCGGCATCGAGCAGGACGCGCTGGCCGTCGCTTACTTCGCGCGGCTTCGATGGTTCCGTGTGGGTGATCCAGCGCAACCACTTGGAAACGACGGGTTCCTTCCGGCTCTTGTAACCCCGGCTGAGGATGGCGACCTTGCGACCGCGGTCGCGCAGGCTGCGCGCGAGTTTTTCAACCACCGGAGTCTTTCCGGTGCCCCCGACCGTCAGATTGCCCACCACGATCACCATGCACCCGAGATGGGAGGCACGGAGGATGCGCTTGCGGTAGAGCAGCTGCCGCAGTTTCACGATGCCCCAGAAAAGGAGCGAGAAAACCCAGAGAATCCCCCCCAGGAGCCGCGCCCAACCGTCCCGTCGGCGTTCGTAGATGACATCCACCGTAAATGTCTCGAGGCGATCGATCCATCGGCGTTTGACTGGGAGAGGTGATTCCATCGGCGCTGCGCAGTTTCAGCGGAGAGGAGACCCCGGAACAACCGTAAAACGCGATCCTGGCACGCCCGCAGGCGGTCGCAGTGAGAGAATCCTTGACGGGCAACGGGGGCGACGGCTTAAAGCGCGCTTCCTGCCCATCTAGGAATCATGAGCCGCTATAAACTATTCATTCCGGGTCCGGTCGAAGTTTCGCCGGAGATCTACGCCGCCATGCAGCGTCCCGTTGTCGGTCATCGCTCGGCCGATTTCGTGGACCTCTACCAGTCCGTCCAGCCGAGGCTGCAGCAACTTTTTTATACCCGCGATCCGGTTTTTCTTTCGACCTCCAGTGCATGGGGCGTGATGGAAGGATCGCTCCGCAACCTTGTCGGAAAAAAGGTTCTCAACGTCTGCAGCGGCGCGTTTTCGGACAAATGGTATGACGTCGCGAAGCGGTGCGGCTTCGAAGCCGAAAAGCTCCAATACGAATGGGGCACGCCGGTAGATCCGGAAGACATCCGCCGCGAATTGGCCACCGGTGACTACGACGCGATCACGATCATCCACAACGAGACCTCCACCGGCACGATGAATCCGCTTGCTGGCATCATGGAGGTCCTGCGCGAGTTTCCCGAAGTCCACAGCATCGTCGATTGCGTCAGCAGCTTTTCCGCCCTGAAGATCGAGAAGGATGCACTCGGCATTGACGTGCTCCTCTGCGGCACGCAGAAAGCGCTCGCCCTGCCTCCCGGACTGGCCCTCCTGAGCGTTTCGGAACGAGCGCTCAAGCGGGCCGAAAACACCCCTGGGCGAGGCTACTATTTCGACTTCATCGAGTTCCTCAAGAACCATGAGAAGGGGATGACTCCGTCCACCCCCGTGATCCCCCTCATCCACGCGCTCGACGCGCAGTTCGATCGGATCTTTGCGGAGGGCATCGAGGCCCGCTACGAACGCCACACCCGGCTCAACCGCCTCGTCCACGCATGGGTCGACCGAAACGGTCTCGAGCTGCTTCCCCCGCGCGCATTCGCCTCGGTCACCCTGAGCTGCGTGAAGAACCCGGGCGATCTCGACCTCGCGGCGATGAACAAGGCCCTGAAGGAACGTTTCCAGTGCGTCATTGACATCGGGTATGGCAAGCTCAAGGGCAAGACGTTCCGCATTTCAAACATGGGTGACGAGACCGATGAAACGATGACGCAGTTGCTCGCGAACCTTGACACCCTCCTCCTCGAGCAACGTGGTACCTGAGCCTGCCTTGCCACCGGTTTACCACGGGGCAGCGGCTGCACGCCCCCACATCCCCTCCATTTCCCCGACACCGCGCCCCTCGAGGTTCGGTGAAAGCACCCATTTTCTATGAAATCGCTGATCATCACCGAGAAACCAAGCGTCGCCCAAGACGTCGCCCGCGCACTCGGAGTGAAGCGGAGTGAAAGCATTTTCGAGAACGACAAATACGTGATCGCGGCGGCTGCCGGACACCTTGTCGAACTCTTCATGCCCGAGGATATCGACAAGAAACGTTTCGGTTTCTGGACCCTCAAGGAACTCCCCATCATTCCGGAAAAATTCCAGCTCAAGCCCATTTCGGACAAACGTGGGAAGGAGCGTTTCGACCAGCTCAGGAAGCTGATGAAGAGGCCAGACGTCGGTGAGATCCTGAATGCCTGTGACGCGGGGCGCGAAGGCGAGCTGATTTTCACCTACATCTACGAACTGGCGAAGTGCAAGAAGCCCTACCGCCGGGTCTGGATGCAGTCGATGACACGGGATGCGATCCTCAAGGCCTTTGAGAAACTGCGTTCCCCGAACGAAATGCGCGGACTCCAGGACGCCGCGCGGAGCCGTTCGGAAGCTGACTGGCTCGTCGGTATCAACGGCACCCGGGCGATCACAAAACGCATGTTTGGGCGTGCCAAGAACGTGGCCACAGTCGGGCGCGTGCAGACACCGACTCTTTCGATCGTCCTCCGCCGCGAGTATGAGATCCGAGATTTCAAGGCCCGTCCGTTCTGGAAACTGGAGGGCACCTTCGGAATCGACGCCGGCACCTATTCCGGCGTTTACCAAAAGCCGCAGGTGAACCGGGAGAAGGACCCCGAAGACCGTGCCGAGCGCATCTGGGACGGTGAAGCGGCGAAAGCTCTCCTCGCAGACGTCGAGGCGGCCGGCGTGGCCACCGTCTCGGACGTGAAAAAACGCACCCGTCAGGCACCCGCCCGGTTGTTCGACCTCACCTCCCTCCAACGCGAGGCCAACGGCCGTTTCGGATTCTCCGCCAACCGCACGCTCCAGATTGCCCAGGCCCTCTACGAAAAGCACAAGGTGCTGACGTACCCCCGCACCAGCTCGCGGGCGCTCCCGGAGGACTATATTTCCACCGTCAAGGACACCCTTGGCCGCTTTTCCGGGGAACTCGGAGAGAAGGCCGCTCCCGTCCTCCAAAACGGTTGGGTGAAGCCGAACAAGCGGATTTTCAACAACGCGCAGGTGAGTGACCACTTCGCGATCATCCCGACCGGCGAATCCTCCGGGAAACTGAGCGCCGACGAAGCCAAAATCTACGACTTTGTCACCCGCCGGTTCATCGCGATCTTTTATCCGCCGGCTGAGTTTGACGAAACCACCCGCACGAGCGTGGTCGCCGGTCACACCTTCGTCACGACTGGAAAGGTTCTCGTTGAACCAGGCTTCCTCGCGGTGCACGGCAAGGCCCAGCTCGACCGCCAGGTCCCCCCGCTGACGGATCCCGACCGGAACCCGGGCTGGCTGAGCGAAATCAGCAATCCGCCACAAGGAGAACATTTTGCCCGACCGGACGCGGAGGAGTGGATCCTCACTGCGGAGGAGACAAAACCGCCTTCCCGTTTTACTGAGGCCACCCTACTTTCAGCCATGGAAGGTGCCGGAAAACTGGTCGAAGACGAAGACCTCGCCGAAGCGATGAAGGATTCCGGCCTCGGCACTCCCGCCACCCGGGCCTCCACGATCGAGCACTTGCTCCGTGAGAAATATCTCGAACGCGACGCACGTTACCTCGTCCCGACGACCAAAGCGGAGAACGTCTTCGAGTTTCTCAGCGCCATCAAAGCGCAGACCCTCACCCATCCCGACCTGACGGGGGAGTGGGAGCATAAACTCGTCCTCATGGAGCAGGGAAAACTTTCCCGCGCCGAATTCATGCAGGGCATCGTCCAGCTCACGAAGGAGA
>CAZVQJ010000097.1:0-10246 GCA_964629165.1 uncultured Puniceicoccaceae bacterium | reverse complement strand
GATGCACCAGCCGCAAGGGGGAGCCAAGGAGCCCGCCACCGACCACGAGGACCAGCCCGAGGCTCAGGATGTTCAACCAAGTCACTTCCTTCTGCATCTCCCGCCGGCTGGCTTCCGCAAACCGGAGGGCTCCGCTCCAGTGGATCCCCTCGACCGACGGCCAATCGCGCTCCCATTCCGCAAGAATCTGCTCCAGTTCGCTGATCACGGCCGCCTGGGAGGCTACCGCCCGGATCGGATCGGCGCGTAACGATGCCCAGACCGAGAGCCCTCTTTGAGAACCCGGAAGTTCCTCCCTCAGCGCGATCGGACGCAGGAACAGGAGCAATGGATCGGTCGCCGCAATCGCCTCCTGCCCGAAGGATTCCGGAGCCTCGAAAAAGGCCCCGAGGCGGGCCACCGTTTCCTCCGCCAGCCACCGCGAAAAATCCACATCCGAAGGCGCTTCCTGAAATGCGTTCCGATGCTCCTTCCACCAACGGGGCAGCAACAGCACATGACGGTTCGCAAAGAAGTCGGCTGCCAATGATTCCGGATCCCCGATTCCGTATCCTGTCCCTGCTTCCGCGATGAAAACCGATCCTTCAAGGCGTTCGACGAGGTCTTCCGCTTCAGCCTCGGCGTCGGTTCCCTCCCAGACAAACAAGAGGAGCCGCCCCTCTGCCTCCCGCCGCTCCGCCAGGACCGCGTCCGCAGCGCCACCGGGAGACGGCAGCAAATCAGTAACGCTTTCCTCCAGTCGATCCCCCCACTCAACCTGGCTTAACGAGAAGCCGCAGAGCGCCACTGCCAGCAGCAGGAGCCCTGTCCGCATACCAGCCCGCACGATCGCTTTCACCGGAACCAGGTCCCCCACTCCGCGTCGCGGGCCTCCTCGTCAAACTGATGCTGGTCGAGGCTGATTCGAATCCGGTTGTTCCCCTCCTGTTCAATCGTCAACCGCTCGAGAACGCGTCCGGTGCCTTCGAGGGTAACCCGCCGGAGTCGCCCCATGGGTCGGGTTTCCCTCGGGGTCAGGCGTAGCAACCAGCGCGACTGGTCGTGCTCGCCAGCGATCTCAAAACGGGTCGAAAGGCTCGCGAAATCCATCTGGAAAGCATCGAGAAGGACTTCTTGGGCGGCCCGTTCCGACTCCGGGATCGGCAGGGCGCGAGATTCCCCGTCCACTTTTCGCGCAATGCCCGCGGCGTCGATGACAATGATCGAACCGACCACCGTGTCGTAGTGCAGGCTCAGCCCCCGCTCACGATCGAAACGAATCGTGCCGCCCAGCATCGCAGGCCGACGCCGGAACGGGTTTTCACGACGCTCCTGAAACTCGGCACGCACCGCCTCCGTCCCGGCCAGACTTCCTTGCACCTCTGTCCAGAACCCCGCCGGAGCATCGGGATCAATCACGAGGAGTTCAGCCGCGCCCACCGGAAGGCCAAAGCTGATCGCGACGATCAACCCCGCACTTCTTGCAATCGTCGAAACAAGAGCACCCATAGGCGATAGAAGATGAATTCGGGGAGGAGACGCAGGTGCAGCCATGTGAGCCGCAGATTGTCGCGTCCGTAATGAAAATGGGAGACGCCGCCTTCATCCGCTCCGAGATAACGGCAGGGAACCGGCACTTGCACCGGACGAGAGCCGCGCCAAACGAGGCGCACCGCAAGCTCCGGATCAAAATCGAAGCGCCTCCCCCACCGCGTCTCGCGAAAGGCCGCCGTGAGCGCCTCGACCGGATATACCCGCATGCCAAAAAGCGTGTCGCCAAGACCACCGCCAAGGGTTTCGAGCGTCGTCCAGAATATCGTCAGCTTCCGACCGTAGAGCCGGACCTTCGGGGCGTCGGGGCCAAACTGCGGAGCCCCCATGACGAGCGCCAAGGGATCTTCAGAGGCCGCTTTGATCAGTGCCGGAATCGATTTCCCCGGATGTTGGCCATCGGCGTCCATCGTCAGAATATGCGATATGCCCTCGGCCCTTGCCGCCCGCAAACCCGTCTCGATGGCCGCGCCTTTGCCCGCATTTTTCCAATGCCTGATGACGCGCAATTGAGCCGGATGAGATTGTGCGAGAGCCTCCAGCGCAAAGGCGCTCCCGTCGTTGCTCCCATCGATCACGACAAACACCGGCAGCCCCGAACGGAGGGCGTCCGCAACGGTCCGCGCGAGAAGCGCGCCGCCGGTATTGTATGAAGGCATCACGACGGCTGGACGGAACCCGTTCCGACCCGGGCTGGCACCGACCGGAGCCTCCTCAACGACACCGGCCCCGGATTCGTCGGAAGAGGATTCAGACTGTATCATGCGGGGGGATACGGAAGTGTGGTTGGAGGAGTTTGCTGACGGCGACGTGGAGGGCCCCGGCGGTCGCAAAATCCCGGGAATCGAGCGTCTTCAAATGACGCACATGCATCGTCACGGGAAGTTTCGGAGGCCGCCAGAGTGGATGAGATTTGCTGAATGCGTCGGAGTCGATCGTGATTGTGAAAACATGCAAGGGTGCGAGCGCGTATTTGGCAACCAGCGCGTAGCTTCCGTAGGCCGCCCTCGATGACGGATCAGTCCGGGTTCCTTCAGGGAAAAAGACCAGTTGCCCGCCCTCGCTTACGGTCCGTGAAGCCGACCGCAAGCCATCCACGCCTTCGCCGTTGTTGATGTATCCGGCGTTCATCGCAGCCGGACCACGCAACACGTTCCGCGCGAGCGACGATTTGAAAACGCACAACCCGCGGGGGAGCCGCCGGAGAAAGACAGGAGCATCGAGCATGGACGGATGATTTGATACGATCACACCGGGGCGTTCCGCGAATTCCGCTTGCCAGCCTTCAAAGCGCACCATCAGCGAACCGGTCGAACGCAGATAGGCAAAGTAGAATCCCAGATAACCCGCCGCACACCGGCGCACCCACGCCTGAAAACGAGCCTTGTCCTTCCAGAACGGGCGCAGGAGCGAACAGGCCTGCAACAAGACCGACGCCAGCCCGAAGAGGAGCAGTCCCATGTAATACTGAATCTGGTGTACGAGGATCATTGTCTTGAACGGCGCCGGCCAGCGGCACCCTCCCACGGTTCAAAGTTGAACCAGAGGAAGGGATTCTCCCGCAAGCGCGCTTCCGCCACCTCCAGAACTTCCCGGAAGTGGGCCCGCGCCCGGACCAGATTCTCCTCCCGGGATACCGCCGGATCCGGGCGATAGACCGGCGAACTATAGGCCACCGTGGCACGACCTTCCCCGACCGCAAAGGCGAAGACGACCGGGCAATCGAAGAGCACCGAAAGATGGTAGATCGTGAAGGGAAAACTCCGGGACGAACCCAGGAACGGAAATACCTCCACCCGTCCCGCCTGCTCCACCCGGTCACATTTCATCGCCAGGGACTCGCCGCCTTCAAGCGCCTCCTTCATCGCCCAGGCCATCGATTCCGGCTCCTCGACCCACAGGAAACGGACGTCGCGGCCATACCGCGCTTCCATCCAGTGCGTTTCCTCCGAGTTCTCGACACGCAGCCGAACCATGCGGACCGGCCGGCCAAAACGCCCCAGAAGGTAGCCGATGAGATCTCCGTGCCCCAGATGGAAGGTGCCGTAGAGCACGGGCCGGCCGGAAGCCGCCGCCTCCGCAAAAGCTTCTTCACCCCCAGGGGCAAAATGGACCGGTCGGTTGCGCCCTTGCCCGGCACAGAGCACACACATGAGGCTGTCGATAAAGGTGTTGAAGTGCCTCCAGATGTCGCGGGCTCCGGGTTCCCGGCCCAGCACCCGCCGCAGATACTCCGCCGAGGCGGTCCGCTGCCGGGGCATGAAACAGGCCGCAACTCCGGCCCCCAGGTGCAGCGCGGGCTGAAAGAGCCACGTCGGAACCGACCGTTCAACCGCGACGAGGAAGCGGAATCCCCACGGCGGACCGGGATTCTTCCGGACCGCCTTTCCCGAAACGTCGCTCAACGCCATAACAAACTCAGGGAACCTCGGCCCGGCACCGACCATTGCCATTCGCGGCGGTCCCGAAGAGCCTCATGAAAGAGCGCCGGTTCGCGCGGGCCGGATCCATCGGGTGCCCACCGCAAGATGCCTTCGGCTTGCGCCGGGGTGCTCACGGAGGTAACCGCCCAGGCGAACGTTTCTTCCCCGGCGAGCCCGAACCGGGGCAGCCATTCTCCGCATTCCTCTCCACCGACCAGGATCGCGGGCGAACGGGAACGCCGCAGGATGCGCAAGCCTCCAAAGAGCCCGTCCCTTCCCGCAACCGGGAACAAGCGGGCGACCGGACACCGGCGCAGAATGAGACTCTGCTCGACCGCACTGGGATGGATGGACGCCTGGAATGCAAGCGGACTGGGATCCGGAAAACTCGTCAGAAAACGCTCGAGCATGCGCGACTCGCTATACGCTGTCTGGTATACGATGGTGGTTTCCGCACACAGCGGACGACCTTCAAGAACGGCGTGAACGAGCAGCCCAAGCGCTGTCATCCGGCGCGCCGCCGAACGAGGCACCGACGCCTTCAGCGCGCCAAGTCTCTCGCCGTCGTCGGACGACAGCTCGATTACACGCGGGTTTTCAAAGCCGATTTCAAACATGGGTCAGGATGCAACCGGCGTGAGCCCCTCCGAAGGCATTGGAAAGCATGAGTGCCGCGTCGAAAGGCGCGGCGGCGAAGGACGCGCGGGAAACGTTGGGCGCCATCAGCAAATCCCCTTCCTGCAGCCCTGGCGTGCCCGGGATCTTCCCCGACTCCCACGCGGCCACCGCCACCGCGAGTTCGACGAGGGCACAGCTTCCAAGGGTGTGACCAAGGCTGCCTTTCCACGAGACGAGAGGGGCCTCTGGCACCAGTCGCCCCAAGGTCCGCGCCTCGAGGCGCCCCGCCTCGAGCGTTCCCGTGCCATGTCCGAGAATCCACGGCCGCCGCCCCTTGAGGGCGTCGCCGCAACGCTCGAGGAGCCGTTCAAAACCCGTTCCACCCGGTTCATTGCCCGTCATGTGATACATCTCGTTATAGGTGCTCCACCCGGAAAGTTCCCAGGCCGCACTTCCCGCCGGCTCCACAATCGCAGCGGCGATCCCATCCCCCAGCCCGATCGCCCCCACGTCACGCTCCGCAAAGGGCGCAGGCATGTGACCATTCAGAATTTTGAGGGAATGGAATCCACCAGCGACAAAGGCGGAGACCCCATCGAAGGAAAAGACCAGCGCCCGCCGCGCGCCTTCCGCAACGCGTCCCGCCGCCTCCTCAAGCCCCAGCTGGGCCGATACACACGCGTGCGAGAAGACGGTGACGTCCGGACCCCATCCGGCCGCTTCCCTCAACCGGTCCGTGATCGCCTGCGGCGACGCCCACGGCAGAAGCTCGCAGGCCGTCCGGTTTCGACTGAAAGCGAGCGTCGAGCCAACCCCGAAGTTGCTGCTCGTCACCACGACCGGATACTCCGGCGTGCCCCAGTTCTCCTCCGGAATCTCCGCCAGTAGCCGCAAAATTTCCGGCCAGAACCGAGGCGGTGCCGTTTCCCGCATCTCTGAGAACAGCGCAAGAGGCACCCGCTCGCCCCCCATTTCCGCTCCGAGGACAGGCGCCATGCGCAACGCGATCTCTCCTTCGTTCAACCGCCGCGCGGTCGAGGCAGCATCTCCCAGGGGAGTAAGCGCCTCGACCCACGACAACCCGACCCTCGCTCGGCGGCGTTCTTCAGCCGCGTCCATGATCAGCTCGCGGGCGAACGCGATGCGCGGATGAAGGCCGCCAGAGTGTCGACCGTCCGGAGCGCCTGGCGCGAGGCCTCGCTGCTCTCGATCTTTACCCCGTAGGTCTTCTCGATCCGCAGAACCAGCTCCAGCGCGTCGATCGAGTCCAGATCCAGCCCCGCGCCAAAGAGAGGCTCGTCGTCGGGGATCTCCTCCGGGCGCACATCCTCGAGATTGAGCGCCTCTATAATCAGTTTTTTCAATGCTACGTTCAACTCAGAGGGCATAAGAAGGCCGGAAGAATGGGTGCTGCCCCGGAAGGCGCAAAGCAATTTCTATCGGCGACGACCGCAGGGCGGCGATGCAAGGTCCCCCCTGCCAGTTCTCCCGGGTCCCAACGATCGGTTGCAGATTCCCAATCCGAACACACAAAAACGTCGTGAGCATGCGCAATCAACCGATTGGCGATGTCTTTTCGCAGGACAAGGGTTCGGACTGTCAGAATTTGTCTGATTTGTCGCCTCACCCTCGATCACACAGAAACAAAGCGCTCCTTCGTATCCTACCCTTCCCCATCGAGGCTCTCGCCGCCTCGATTCGCTGCCATGGTTTCCCTCCTATTCCCCGAGTTCGACCCTGCGAACTCTTCAACCGTTCAAAAAACGATCGGTCCGGCGGCATTTATTTTCTTAACCAAAGATACAAGATACCATGAACCCTACTCGACATAAAATCCCCCGGAAGTTGTGGCCGCACCTGGCCCTGATTTCCACCAGCCTGGCCTTTGTGCCCAGTGTCTGGTCACAGGCAGAGGATGATGAAGACATCCTCGAACTCTCTCCGTTCCAAGTGACGTCCTCTGAGCGGGACATCGGTTACTACGCGGAGAACACCCTCGCGGGTAGCCGCATGAACACAAACGTCTCCGATCTCGCGGCTTCAATCACGGTCGTGACGCGCCAACAGATGGAGGATACCGCCTCCCTCGACATCAACGACATCTTCCGTTACGAAATCAATACGGAGGGCGCGTCCACCTACACCCCGGGCGTGTTGTCGATGCGCAATGACGGCGTCGCCGACACCATCGCCGGACACACCGCAGGCTCCAGCGGATCTCCGCAGACCATTGCCACCGCCAATCGGATGCGGGGCCTGGGAACGCCGGACCGCGCGATCAACTTCTATCCGTCGGTCTCGGCGATTCCGATGGACTCGTACAACACGCAGTCGGTCGAAATCAACCGGGGTCCGAACTCCATGCTCTTCGGCATGGGCAGCCCGGCGGGTATCGTCAACCAGAGCACCGCGCGGGCGCAGATCAACAATGACGCCACCACCGTGCAGGTGCGCGTGGATGACAATGGTTCCTTCCGCGCCAGCATCTCCGCGAACCGCAGCATCCTCGATGACAAGCTCGCCGTCTATGCGGCGCTCCTCTACGACGATCGTCAGTTCCAGCGGAAGCCTTCCTACGACATCACTCGTCGCCAGTATGCAGCCGCCACCTACCGTCCGTTCGAGAAGACGACGATCCGCGCGAGCTTCGAGAACTACAAAAACGATAATCGTCGACCCAACTCGATGATGCCGCGCGATTTCGTGTCCGAATGGAACGAAGCCGGACAGCCGATCTACGACCCGACGAACCTCACCGTGACCAAGCTGGCTACCGGTGAAGTGGTCGGACCCTTCATCTTTGATGCCGCCAATCCATACGCGGATCAGACCCGCGATTACATCGCCTCGCTCCCGGGCTACGACGCGGGCCTCTGGAACGCCGAGGGCACGCAGTACAACGGGTTCAACGTCTTCGGCGAAGGAGCCCTTTACGACCAGAACTCGCCGATGTATGTGCCCGGCATCACCTGGACGAACAACAGCCGCGCCACCATGCAGATCGCCGATGGCCGCGTGCAAAACTGGTTCCAGGCGTTCCCGCGGCGCTACCGCACCCAGTACGGCACGGAGGAAGGGCCGCACCTGAACGCCCCTGAATATCCGACGAACGAAGCGATCCTCGCCGATCCGACGAATGCCTGGAACTACAACCAGCGCTGGACCTCCTCCACCGGATGGACCGCGACCGGCATCAACATGGGCAGCTACATCTACCCGGGGGTGACGGATTCCAACATCTACAACTGGCGCAAGGTCAACATCTCCCAGGCCAACTTCGGGATGCAGGAGAACCAGACCTACAACATCGAGTTGGAACAGGAAATCCTCTCCAACCTCTACTTCAATGCCGGTTGGTTCCGCCAGGACTTCGAGTCGGTCTCCCAGTACACGATTGCACAGCTCAACGCCACGACCCTCTTCGTCGATACCAATCGTTATCTCCCCGATGGCAGCCCGAACCCCTACATGGGCCAGGTTTATGTTGAGGACTACGATCCGGACCAGTTCGTGAACAAGGAGATGCATGATCACTACCGGGCACAGATCGCCTGGACGCCCGACTTCACCGGGAACGACGGCTGGAGCCGCTGGCTCGGCCGGCACCAGGTCATGGGCCTCTGGTCCCAACAGGACGTTGAGACCGAGTTTCACCGCAACCGCTGGTTCTTCACCGGCGGCGATGAAGTGGCCAACGGCACGATCCGTTACCTGAGCAACCCGAACGACAATCCCGAGACGGGCAACACCGGCTGGAACTACCAGACCGGCCATGCCAGTGCGCGCCGCGCCTTCTACCTCGGCGAACCCGGCGGCCCCTACGGGAGGGTCACCCGCAGCTCCGGCGAGTGGAGCAATACCAGTTACACCGGCAACCTGAACGCCTACAACTTCGACCGTCGCAGCTGGGAAGACATCCAGATGACCCAGGAGTACTACGAGTTCGACACGGCCGGTGCCGGTGAAACCGAGCTGGAATCCTACAGCGCGGGCGTCACCAGCCACTGGTGGAGCGATCGCCTCGTCACCACCTTCGGTGTGCGCAAGGATGAATTCAAGGCCCGCTCTGCCAACAACGCGGGGATGACCTCGCAGGAGAAGTGGGAAGACGGTTACCTGCAGACCGACCGCATCCTCAACAACTGGAACGACTGGACCGGTGTTGAAGGCACCACCCGCACGATCGGCGCCGTGATCCGGCCCTTCAGCAACTGGGACCACATCGAGCGCCGTGCGAACAGCGGTAACCTCTGGTGGGAATTCGTGCGCGATCTCGGCTTCAGCTACAACAAGTCGGACAACTTCGACGCTCCCTCCGGCCAGTTCATCGACGTCTTCGGCAACGAACTGCCGAAGCCGGAAGGTGAAGGTGAGGACATCGGTATCCAGTTCTCCCTCTTCGATCGCAAACTCTTCGCGCGGATCACTTACTTCGAAGCGACCAACGAGAATGAGATCGTGAATCCGGGCACTTCCCTGAGCCGTTTCATGTTCAACGTCGACCGGGACCTCTTCCGGGATTGGGCCCGCACCATCGCGATGATCAACCGTGGTCATGATCCCACATCCGAGAGCTGGAATACCGGCCTGAGCCAGGCTGAGCTGGACGCGATCGAGGACGATACGGCTGAGATCTGGGGACAGCCCTGGGACTATTATGACACGTTGCCCGGTTCCATCCAGGGCACCCGCAGCGCGCAGGCCCAGGGTTGGGAAGCGCAGTTCACCTACAATCCGATCGAGAACTGGACAATGAAGTTCACCTTCGGCCAGCAGGAAACGAAGTACAGCGGTGTGCTCAAGGAGTTCGACGAATGGTATGACGTCCGTTGGCCCGTCTGGGAGAATGCGCGCGCGAGTGACTACCTCCTGCCGGAGTACCAGCACTACACCAACTACACCACCTTCGGTGGTCAGGACGTGACGCTCGGGAGCTTCTTCGAGAGCACGGGCTACGATCCGAACGCGCGAGACAGCAACCCGTGGGGACACTATAACGCGATGTTGTACTACAACGACATCGTGGCACCGCAGGTGGCGCTTGCGACCGACCTCGAAGGCCAGGCGGCACCGGGACAGCGCAAGTACCGCTGGTCCTACATCACCAACTACCTCTTCACCGAAGGCCCGATGACCGGCTTCTCCTTCGGTGGTGCCCTGCGTTGGGAAGACGAAGCGATCATCGGTTACCACGGTCGCTCCAGCGGTGCCAATGCGGACCCGACCTACATGGACGTGTCCGACGTGAACCGCCCGATCTACGACGAGTCGAACCTCTACACCGACCTCTGGGTCGGCTACACCCGTCGCATCATGGATGACAAGGTGCGCATGAAGCTGCAGCTCAACGTAGCGAACGCCTTCGAAGGCGGCTCCCTGCGTGTGGTCGGCGTCAACTTCGACGGTTCGCCGCACTCCTACCGCATCATCGACCCGCGTCAGTTCATCCTGACCGCGACCTTCGACTTCTAATCGGTAGTCATCGATCCGGCAGTCACAACTGCCTGTGAATCACTCTCAGCCCCCTCCATTGCGGAGGGGGCTTTTTTGTTGCACAACAGTGCCGGGGAAACGCGCGAACGACACCGGATGCCGCGGCCGGGCGTGAGCCCCCTTCGTCGCCTGAGCAAACCCAGATCCTGCAGGCCAAGCCGCTCCGAACCTGGGACCATGCC
>CAZVQJ010000096.1:0-10429 GCA_964629165.1 uncultured Puniceicoccaceae bacterium | reverse complement strand
GAGTAGTGGTCTCCAAAACCATTGGTTGGGGGTTCGAGTCCCTCCTGCCCTGCCACTTTACTTCCAAAGAGGCATTTCCGTCACATGAATCCGATCCGTCGCACCCGCCAGTTCCTGGGCGAAACTTCACAGGAGCTCCGCAAGTCGGTCTGGCCGACCTGGAGAGAGCTGCGCGATACCACCGTGGTGGTTCTGATCGCCACGGCATTGCTCGGCGGTTATGTCGCGCTGGCGGATTTCAGTGTCTATAACTGGATTCATTTTCTGACGCAGGTCGTTCGCGGCAGCTAACTTCACGTTCTTCGATTCATCATGGTTCCGCCTCCCGAAAACGCGCCCGAAAACAGTGCTTCCTCTGCCCTCCGCAGGGGAGACTGGTTTGTGGTGCAAACGCTTTCCAACAAGGAACCGGCGGCGAAGCGATATATCGATCGCTACATCGCCGAGAACGAGCTCGAAGACTATCTCTTTGAAGTCCTTGTTCCGGTCGAGACTGTCTCCGAGGTGAAGCAGGGCAAGAAGACGCAGCGGCAACGCCGCCTGTATCCCGGGTATATTTTCGTCCATTGCCGTCTCTACGACGAGGAGGACGAGCTCGTTCAGAAGGTCTGGTATTACATCAATGGTGCCGATGGCGTGATCGGCTTTGCCGGTGGCAAACGGCCCGCTCCTCTCAAGAAGGAGGAGATTGACCGCATCCTCACGCAGATGGCTGAGGCCGAGGGCAAGGAGGTGCCGAAGGTTCAGTACGAAGTGGGCGAAATGGTGAAAATCACCGACGGGCCCTTCCTTAACCTTACCGGGGCGATCGAGGAGATCGATCCGGACGCAGGGAAACTCAAGGTTTCCGTCTCTATTTTCGGACGCTTTACGCCGGTCGTGCTTGAATACTGGCAGGTTGAGCGCGTGACCGATGACAATTGAATTTTAGCTCACTTATTCGATGGCAAAGAAAATCACAGGAACGATCAAGTTGCAGTTGCCGGCCGGTTCGGCCAATCCCGCGCCCCCGGTAGGTCCGGCCCTCGGTGCCGCAGGGGTCAATATCATGGCCTTCTGCAAGGATTTCAATGCGCGCACAAAGGACCGGGCGGGCACGATCCTGCCAACCGTCATCACGGTTTATGCGGACCGCTCGTTCAGCTTTATCACCAAATCGCCTCCGGCGGCCATCCTTCTGAAGAAGGCGGCGGGAATCGCTAAAGGTTCGGGCGTCCCGAACAAGGAGAAGGTCGGCAAGGTTTCCCGCTCAGCCGTGGTCGAGATCGCCAAAGAGAAGATGGAGGACCTCAACGCCCTCAATGAGGACGCGGCCGTTCGCGTGATCGAGGGAACCGCCCGCTCAATGGGAATCGAGGTCGTCGAGTAAACTCATTTTATCCCCTCAACGTCCGTACCTCAAACGAGGGAGTTGAAAGATCATGTCCAAAATATCCAAACGCATTCAGGCCGCCCGCGAACAAGTGGACCGGCTCAAGTATTATCCACTCCCGGAGGCGGTCGAGACGCTGGGTCGTTTTCCGAAGGCGAAGTTCGACGAAACGGTCGAGCTGGCGATCCACCTCGGCGTGGATCCACGCCAGAGCAGCCAGATGGTGCGCGGCACGGTGAACCTGCCCCACGGCAGTGGCAAGAGCGTGCGCGTGATCGTCTTCACGGAGGATCCGGAGGCCGCCACCGCGGCGGGAGCCGATGAGGCGGGCCTCGATGACCTCCTCACCCGGATTCAGGAAGGATGGATGGAGTTTGACGTCGCCGTGGCGACCCCTTCGGCGATGAAGGAAGTGCGCAAGGTGGCCCGGGTTCTCGGACCGCGTGGCCTCATGCCGAACCCGAAGTCGGGCACGGTGACGGATGATGTGGTCGGTGCCCTGAAGGAAATCAAGCAGGGAGGCCGAGTGGAGTTCAAGATGGACAAGACCGCCAATGTGGGTGTTGTTGTCGGCAAACGATCGTTCAGCAAGGAGCAGCTTGCCGAAAATATCCAGATGGTCGTGGATACTATCGGCAAGGCGAAGCCGGAAGGCATCAAGGGGGGCACCCGCTTCATTCGCAACATGGCCATCAGCGGAACGATGACACCCAGCGTGCGGCTCGACCCCGCGATCTATTCGCAATTCTAAGGAGAACCTATCCATGCAAGAGGAAAAAAAATACCTCGTGGAGGAAATCGGCGCCTGGCTGGAAAAGTCGGACTATGTTTTCCTTGCTGACTTTTCACGCATCACGGTCGCGGAAACCGAGCAATTGCGCAGGGCGCTGGCTGATCAGGGAGCCGAATTTCACGTTGTCAAGAACCGGATTCTGAAACGCGCCGTAGCGGAGCGGGAATATCCTGAGCTCGACGAGCATCTTAAGGGTCCGACGGCCATCGTCGTTGGAGGGGACAATGCTCCCGGTGTGGCGAAGGCGCTCGCAAAGTTTTTCAAGGACAAGCAGAAGGTCGAGCTGAAGGGCGGCGTGCTCGAGAAGAGCCGGTTGAGTGTCGAGGACATTTCCGATCTCGCCAAACTGCCGCCGGCGGAAGTCCTGAAGGCACAGTTGCTCGGGCTCTTCAATCAACCCGGAACCCAGATGGTCCGGATCATTCAGGCCGTTCCGCAGGGACTTCTCAACGTCTTGCAGGCAAAAGCCGATCAGGAGCAGGCAGGCTAGGGGGCCGCCTCTGGGCATTTTTCATTCTTTTACCTGAACGCTTCGGTTAGGGGGAAACCTCCTTAAATGACCAACGCGCATGCCGCGCCAGTAGCGCTAACCGATTCAAAGGAAATACATCCATGGCAGATATCACCAAAGAAGCAGTGATCGAATGGCTCTCGAGCCAGTCGGTTCTTGAAATCTCCGGTCTCGTGAAGGACCTCGAAGAAAAGTGGGGCGTCAGCGCCGCCGCTCCGGTTGCGGTTGCCGCCGGGCCCGCAGGTGGTGGCGAAGCCGCTGCTGAAGCCGAGGAACAGACCGAGTTTGACGTCATCCTGAAGAGCTTTGGCTCGAACAAGATCGGGGTCATCAAGGAAGTCCGCAGCATCACCGGACTCGGCCTGAAAGAGGCTAAAGACCTTGTCGAAGGCGCCCCGAAGGCGGTCAAGGAAGCGACCACGAAGGACGACGCGGACGAGATCAAGAAGAAGCTCGAAGCTGCTGGCGCCGAAGTCGAAATCAAGTAACTCCGGTAGACTTTTTCACCTCCAGTCTTTTTCGGCAACCAGATCGCGCCTGTGTGGAGCGATCTGGTTGCCTGTTTCCAACTTTCTCACCTCTGCACCGCCCTGGTGCATGACTGAGAGAACCGCCGCCGAAGCCGGTTCTCCCCGTTCTGCATCCGTCCATTTACTCACCGAACAACTCAAGACACTTTATGTCCGACCGCATTAATTTCGGGAAACTGCACGAAGTCATCGATCCGCCCAATCTGATCCAGATTCAGATCGATTCTTTCAAGGAATTCATCCAGGCGGAACTGCCGCCGAACAAGCGGCTGCACGGAGGACTGGAAGCAGTCTTGCGTGAGGTGTTCCCCATCGAAAGCTACGATGGTCGTTGCCAGCTCGAGTATGTCTCCTACCGACTTTCGGAGCCGAAGCTGACCGAGATGGAGTGCATACGTGAAGGGGTCACCTATTCCATTTCCCTCTACGTCAAACTCCGCCTGAAGGAGGAAGAGGCGATCAAGGACGAAGAAATCTACATGGGCGAGCTGCCGATGATTACCGACCGCGGTTCGTTTGTGATCAACGGCGCGGAACGGGTCGTTGTGAGCCAGCTGCATCGTTCACCGGGGATTGCCTTCGAAGTCGCTCCACATACGAGCGGCAAGATGTTGCATAGCTTCCGGATCATTCCAGACCGCGGCACCTGGCTCGAAACCCAGTTTGACCAGAACGACCTGCTCTACGTCTACCTCGACCGCCGCCGTCGTCGCCGGAAGTTCCTCGTTACGACGCTCCTGCGGGCGATGGGATACGGCAGTGATTTCGAGATCCTGAATTTCTTTTACGACATCGCCGAGTTGAAGGTGTCGGAGGCTCTCGAGATGGACAGCGTGAGCCGTCTGGTTCTCGTCGAGGATCTGGTCGATGCGGAACGAGGCGCGGTTCTCGCGCGCAGTTTTGAGCCGCTGACGAAGACGATTTTGCGCAGCATCGAGGCGGCCGGCATTGACCGTGTCCGCGTAATCGACACGACCGTTGATGACGGGGCCATTATCCGCTGCCTGAAGAAGGATCCGACGCACAATGAAGAGGAGGCCCTGAAGGATATCTACAAGCGCCTTCGGCCGGGAGAGCCGCCCACAACGGCAAACGCAAAAGCACTCTTGAAGCGCCTTTTCATGGACCCGAAGCGTTACGACCTCGGGCGGGTAGGGCGTTACAAGATCAACCAGAAGTTGAGCCTGCAGACCGAGATCGACGTCCGCGTCGTCAATGTCGAGGACATCGTCGAAGCGACCAAATACCTGGTGCGCCTGAAGAAGGGAGAGGGCATTGTCGATGACATTGACCACCTCGGAAGCCGCCGTGTTCGCACCGTGGGCGAACTGCTCATGAATCAGTGCCGGGTCGGCCTCGCGCGGACCGAGCGCCTCGTGAAGGAGCGGATGACCCTTTATGACCAGTCGGTCGATTCGATCACTCCGCAGAAACTGATCAATCCGAAGGCACTGAGCACCGTCATCCGGGACTTCTTTGCCCGCAGCCAGTTGAGCCAGTTCATGGACCAGATCAACCCGCTTGCGGAAGTGACGCACAAGCGTCGGCTTTCAGCCCTCGGGCCGGGGGGGCTGAACCGTGAACGCGCCGGATTCGAAGTCCGGGACGTCCATCCTTCCCACTACGGGCGGATCTGCCCGATCGAAACCCCGGAAGGTCCGAATATCGGGCTGATCAACAGCCTTTCGATCTATTCGCGGGTTAATGAGTTCGGCTTCATCGAGACGCCGTATCGGATCGTGAAAGACGGCTCGGTGAGCGAAGAGGTGCTTTACCTGAATGCTGACCAGGAAGAGGGCAAGATCATTGCCCAGGCAAATTCAACGATTGAGGACGGTCGATTGATCGGACCGGTTTCGGCCCGGAAAGGCGACGACTTTGTTGAAGTCGAACCGGTCGATGTCCACTACATGGACGTCTCCCCGAAACAGGTGATTTCGGTCGCTGCGGGGATGATTCCATTCCTGGAGCACGACGACGCCAACCGGGCTCTGATGGGATCCAACATGCAGCGTCAGGGGGTCCCGTTGCTGCAGACGGAAGCGCCTGTGGTGGGCACGGGGATCGAGGGCCGTGTCGCCCGCGACTCCAAGACCGTCGTTGTCGCAGAAGGGGACGGCATCGTCGCGAGCGTGGATGCCAATCGCATCATCGTTTCCGCCGACGGAGAAGTCCCGGCGAAGCTCCCGCGCAGACCGAAGAGTGATCCGAAGAAGGGGTTCTACTACTACCCGCTGCGGAAGTTTCTCCGCTCGAATGCCGGTACCTGTTTCAATCAGAAGCCGATTGTTCAGCGCGGCGACAAGATTTCGGCGGGCGATGTGATCGCTGACGGTGCGAATACGGATAAGGGGGAAATCGCCCTCGGACGGAACGTGCTCGTCGCCTACATGCCCTGGAACGGCTACAACTTTGAAGACGCCATCCTGATCAGCGAGCGGCTCCTCAAGGATGACGTGTATACCTCCATCCATATCGAGGAATTCGAGTGCACCGCGCGGGACACGAAGCTGGGGCCCGAAGAAATCACCCGCGACATCCCCAACGTCGGCGAGGAAGCGCTGCGCAACCTCAATCATGACGGGGTCATCCGGATCGGTGCGGAAGTGAAACCGGGAGACATCCTCGTGGGGAAGATCACCCCGAAGAGCGAGACCGAGCTGGCGCCGGAAGAAAAACTCCTCAGGGCCATTTTCGGCGAGAAGGCGGCCGACGTGAAGGACACTTCGCTGCTCGTTTCGTCCGGGACCTACGGCATCATTATGGATGTGAAGGTCTCGAGCCGGATCGAAGGAGAATCCGAGAAGCTGTCGGCTTCGGATCGCCGCCGTCAGATCAAGAAGATCAACGAGGAATATCGGACGGAGGCGGACAAGATGCGCGAAGCGCTCACCGAGTCGCTCTCGAACATCCTCCTCGGAGAAAAGATTCCGCTCGACGTGATCAACAGTGAAAGCGGCGAGATCATCATTCCCGCCAACCGCAAGATCACGAAAACCCTTCTGCGCCGGTTGGCCGCCGTTTACAAGAGTGTCGAAATCGATCCGTCACCGGTCCGCATCAAGATCATGGAGATCATCGACAGCTTCAAATCAAAGTTTGATGAGCTCGACCAGGATCAGGAGCGCAAGATCGAGGCGGTTGAGAGCGGCGAAGACGTCGAATCCGGTACGATCAAGAACGTGAAGGTCTATATCGCGACCAAGCGCAAGATTCAGGTGGGCGACAAGATGGCCGGGCGCCACGGAAACAAGGGGGTCGTCGCGAAGATCGTGCCGATCGAGGATATGCCTTACCTCGCCGATGGTTCACCGATCGACATCTGCCTGAATCCGTTGGGGGTTCCGAGTCGAATGAACGTGGGCCAGGTGCTCGAGTGTCATCTCGGTTTTGCCTGTATGAAACTGGGCATCAAGATCGCCACGCCTGTTTTCGACGGAATCGAAGAGCCTCAGATCAAGAAGTACCTCGAAGAAGCCGGACTCCCGCTCAGCGGGAAGAGTGTGCTTCGTGACGGGCGCAGCGGTGAGCCGCTCGACCAGGAGGTTGTGGTCGGTCACACCTACATGCTCAAGCTCAACCACCTCGTGGCGGACAAGATCCACGCCCGGGCGGTGGGTCCCTACAGCCTCATCACCCAGCAACCGCTGGGCGGGAAGGCACAGTACGGCGGCCAGCGCTTTGGGGAAATGGAAGTGTGGGCACTGGAGGCTTACGGCGCAGCCTACACCCTCCAGGAACTCCTCACGGTCAAATCCGACGACGTGCAGGGTCGAACCAAGATCTACGAAAACCTCGTCAAGGGCGACAACTCGCTCTCGGCCGGCACCCCGCAGTCCTTCAACGTTCTGATGAAGGAGATGCAGGCACTTTGCCTCGACGTGCGGCTGGGCGACCAGGATCCCCTGGCCTCCGCCTTCGCGAACTAGCCCGCGCACGCAACCCGTTTAACCGAACATCTAAAGGATACGCTACCTATGAGCATGACGACGGATGAATTTTCCACACGTGAAGCGCGTGAAGCGCTGGGAATAGAAAGGGATCAGTCTTTCGATCACGTTTCGATCGCAGTGGCTTCACCGGATACGATCCGGTCGTGGTCGCGTGGGGAGGTAAAGAACCCCGAAACGATCAACTACCGCACCTTCAAGCCCGAGCCGGGCGGCCTCTTCTGCCAGCGCATTTTCGGTCCTGTGAGGGATTATGAATGCGCCTGCGGCAAATACAAACGGATCAAGTACAAGGGGGTCATCTGTGACCGCTGCGGAGTCGAAGTAACCGTTGCCCGGGTTCGTCGGGAACGGATGGGGCATATCGAACTGGCCGTGCCGTGTTCGCACATCTGGTTCCTCAAGAGCATGCCGAGCCGACTCGGTCTGCTCCTCGACCTGACCGCGCGCAACCTCGAGCGCGTCATCTACTACGAGAACCATATTGTTGTGGATCCGGGCAAGACCCCGCTCGAAGAGAAACAATTGCTGACCGAGCAGGAATATCAGGCGGCCATCGATGAGTATGGAGAAGACTCCTTCGAGGCGGGGATGGGCGCTGGCGCGATCCGCAAAGTCCTTGAAAAGATGGAGATGCAGGGTGTCGTGGATGAACTCTACGAACAGATGCAGAACACCCGCTCGAAGCAGATCAAGAAGAAGCTCTCGAAGCGTCTGAAAGTCCTCAACGGATTCATCAGCTCGGAAGCGCGTCCAGAATGGATGGTGCTGGAAGTACTGCCCGTCATTCCGCCGGATCTGCGCCCCCTCGTGCCGCTGGAAGGCGGTCGGTTCGCAACCTCCGACCTGAACGATCTTTATCGACGGGTGATCAACCGCAATAACCGGTTGAAGAACCTGTTGATGCTGAAAACGCCGGATGTCATCATCCACAATGAGAAGCGGATGCTGCAGGAGGCCGTCGATGCGCTCATCGACAACGGCCGCCACGGCCGTGCCGTAACCGGCGCCGGCAACCGCCCGCTGAAGTCGCTGAGCGACATGCTGAAGGGCAAGCAGGGGCGTTTTCGCCAGAACCTGCTCGGCAAGCGGGTCGATTACTCCGGTCGATCCGTCATCGTCATCGGGCCGGAGCTGAAACTCCACCAGTGTGGCCTTCCGAAGAAAATGGCTCTCGTCCTCTTCGAGCCGTTCATCATCCGTCGATTGAAGGAGCTCGGGTTTGTGCATACCGTGCGTGGGGCGCGCAAGATGATCGAGAAACGGGCGCCGGAAGTCTGGGATATTCTGGAAGAGGTGACGAAGGGGCACCCGGTACTCCTGAACCGTGCGCCGACCCTTCACCGTCTCTCCATCCAGGCATTCGAACCGACGCTCATCGAAGGAGACGCCATTCGGCTCCACCCGCTGGTTTGTTCGCCCTACAACGCGGACTTCGACGGAGACCAGATGGCGGTGCACGTTCCGCTTTCGCTTGAGGCAATTCTCGAGGCGAAACTGCTCATGTTGGCCCCGCACAACATCTTCTCGCCCTCCAGCGGGGAGCCTATTCTGACGCCGTCTCAGGACGTCGTCCTCGGCTCGTACTACCTGACGCTCGAGCCACGCCGCCCACCGGAGAATGAACAGAAGCTGCCGCTTTTTGGTTCCTTCGAGGAAGCCGTCATGGCGGAAGCCGACGGAGCCGTCCGCAAGATCGACTGGATCCGGATCGCAAATCCCGATTATGGCCGGGACACTGCCTACGGGCGCAAGAAGGAGAAAGTCATTGTAACCACGCCCGGGCGGGTGATCTTCAGTGGCATCTGGCCGGAAGGTATCGGCTTCATCAACTTCCCCGTGCCGAAGAAGAAGCTCGGGGAGCTGATCAACCGGACCTACCAGGTCTGCGGTCGCGAGGAATCCGTGCATTTGCTGGATCGGCTGAAGGAGCTCGGCTTCACGGTGGCGACCAAGGCGGGTATTTCGATCGGGATGGAAGACATGATTATCCCTCCTGAGAAGAAGGATATCGTGCACACCGCCCGGGAGAAAATCGAAGTCGTCACGGATCAGTATCGCAAGGGCATCATCACCGGTGGCGAACGCTACAATAAGGTGATTGATATCTGGACGTCGGCGACCGACGAAATCGCGAAGGCGGTCTTCAAGCATCTCGAGCACAACAAGGGCAGGGAAGAGGTCAATCCGGTCTACCTCATGATGGATTCCGGGGCACGGGGCAACAAGCAGCAGGTTCGCCAGCTTTGCGGCACCCGCGGGCTCATGGCAAAACCGTCTGGTGAGATCATCGAGCGGCCGATTCTCTCGTCCTTCCGCGAGGGCCTGACCGTTCTCGAATATTTCATTTCCACTCACGGTGCCCGCAAGGGCCTCGCGGACACCGCCCTCAAGACGGCGGACGCAGGTTACCTTACCCGTAAACTCTGTGACGTCGCGATGGATGTGATTATCACCTGCGAGGATGATGGAAACCGTGACGGGATCTGGAAGTTCGCCATCTACGAAGGCGACGACGAAATCGTCCCGTTGCGCGACCGTATCATCGGCCGGTGCGCGGCACTCGATGTGATCAATCCGATCGACCCGGATGAAATCGTCATCAAGAACGGTGATCTGATCACCCCGGCGATGGCACGGCGGGTGGATGAACTCGGGATCGAACGGGTCAAGATCATGTCCCCGTTGACGCATGCCCGGAAGAACAGCCTTCCCTCCAAGGCATACGGGATCAACCCCGCGACCAATGCGCCGGTTGAAATTGGAACCGCCGTCGGCATCATCGCCGCGCAGTCCATCGGGGAACCGGGGACTCAGTTGACGATGCGTACTTTCCACATCGGTGGAATTGCTTCGGCCGGATTGCAGTCGGCGGAAATCAAGGTCCGCAACGAGGGCATCGTGCGCTTCACCGGCCTCCGAGTCGTCGAGGTGAACAACGGAGCCGCCATTGTGGTGCTGAACAAGACCGGGACGATCGAGATCCTCGACAAGAAGGAGAAGGAGCTCGAAACCTACAACATCCCGGCCGGTGCTGTCCTCACGATCCGCGATGGTTCGACGATCGCGCAGGGTGCCACCCTCGCCCAATGGGACCCGCACAACGTGCCGATTCTCTCCGAGAAGGCGGGATCGATCCGGTTCAAGGATATGATCCCGGGGGTCACCGTGAAGCGGGAGCTTGATCCGGCGACAGGTCGGATCGGGACGGTTGTGGTCGAGCACAAGGAAGACCTCAATCCACAGGTCGAAGTGATCGACGAGACCAAGAAA
>CAZVQJ010000095.1:0-10435 GCA_964629165.1 uncultured Puniceicoccaceae bacterium | reverse complement strand
GATTGCGGATCTTCTGGGCGAAGCCGTGAAATCGATCCAGCCCCTGTGCGCGCCGGACTCGGAACGCACTGCCGTTCCGGCTCCATGCAGGCAATTCAGTGTCTATCTCCAGGTGGCGGAAGAATGCTGGAAACGGGTCTCTCAGCCTCCTTTTGAGGCAGCGGCATCGGTCATCGTCATGCCCGGGGTGGATAGCGAGCGGAGTACCCCAAATGATGATCTGAACAGCGGCAGCCTGGTGCCAGCAATGGCTTCCCGGAAAATGGTTTTGCACCTGCTGCACTCCCTCGAGCCCTTGATTCTCGCCCATCCAGGAGCACTCGAGATGCAGCGGATGATCCGCCTTGCGGAGGTGTTGCGGTACTATGACAGGCGTTTCAGGCAACTTATCGCGCAGCTGCGATCCTATGACGACGAGGCGCTTTCTGCTGTCTAGGAGCCGAGTTGGTTGAATCTGACCCGGCAAGGATAGCTCTCCGATCCGTTCGCCTCCGTCTGGATATGCGCCCGATGGTATCGCTTTTGCTTTTCGGGTTGGTTTGCCTAATCAATCGGGCGAGTAAATCCCCCGCGTGAACCATCCGCCATCGGAGAGTTCCCGAATGCGCTTTGCTCCGTATTCTGCCTCCAGCTGCGACTCGCGTAACTGTCGGGAGATTGCACTGTGTTTGAGATGATGAGCGAGGTTGCAGGCATCTTCATAGGCTGCCATCTGATAGTGCTCGATGCGACGAAGGCCGGAAAGAAGCGCAGCATCTCGCACGGATGCCTCCATATTTCCCTCGATCGTGAAATCGCTGATCTGCCCCAGCAATGCCCGCATGGTTGCATCGGCGGGCGACGCTGACGGTTCGATCGAGGCCTTTTTCATGACTTCGCGCAACCGGTCCAGCCGCTGTTTGTTCTGATCTTCCCGCGAGAGCAGATGTTCCCGCAGTTCCCCGTCTCGCCCCGCTTCTCGCATAACCGGCAGTAGCGTTTTCAGTTGGGTTTCCGCATCATAAAGCGAACGAATCATGTCCGTCCAGAGGTCTTCGAGATTCATATGCATGGCCGGGGAATAGTAGGGCGTGCCCGGGTGCGGGGATACGACCCACTACCGTCGAGCATCGCGGGAACCTTCAGAGATATTCTCCCCGAGGGCCTCAATATCTTTTCCGAATCCTGCTGCGGTGTTGCAGCCTGCAAGCGAGAGGCCTGCCATGGGCAGCAGCGCTAGCACCCTGGCGCGTGCTAGCAAAGAACGAAGAACGCGTTTGGTTCGAGGTGGTCGAGACTCGCACCCCGGCGCGTGCGTGGGAAGGACCTGTTGGGACCAGCCCATCGGGGGACCCTCGTAGAGTTAGCTGGCGTCGCGGGCCTGGTCGGAGATGGCATCGCCGGCATCTTCGACGTCTTCGCCGAAGCCCTCGGTTGTATTACAACCGCAGAAAAAGAGAGCGGAGAGAACGAGAAGGAAGGAGGTAAGCTTGATTGTTTTCATTTCAAAAAGGATAAAGAACGATGCGTGCCAATGCGGCATGAGATCTCTAAAGATTTGAAGCGCAATCACTTGAGAGGGAGCGGCAGCTGATTGGAAACCTCTGCTGCGGCAAAATGCATGGGTCCCTTGTGCGGTGGTTGCAAAATGAAGGGCCGCTCGCGCGAACGAGCGGCCCAGTGACAAGCGATATACTCACTAGACAAAGCAGAATCAGTTCTCCGCAGCGGCACGCAATTCCCGCAGCTTCTCCGTAAAGTCATGCCACGCTTCATCAGCCTCTTCCATGGCTTCGTTCCAATTGTCACGGCTCGCCCCGCTCAACTTGGCTGATCTTTCCCGGACTTCATCCCATGCCTCGGACGCCTCCTCTTTGGCCTTCTCATACTGGGTGCGGGCTTGACCGGAAAGATCTTCGGCCGACTCATCCAGATCCTGAAATGTTTCACCGATACTTGTGCCGACCCGATCGAAAAAGTTCTGGACCTCATTTCGGTTGTCGAAGGTCGCCCCTTGAAGACTGTTCCAGGACTCATTCCATTGGGTGGAAATCGAATCTCCCCAGGCTTCCAGGCGGCTGCGCGCATCCGGAGTCCCGGTCTCAAGCGTCTCGCGCTGCTCGGTCGTTCTGTTGTCGACGGCGGAGTCGTTATCGGTGCAGCCGATGAAGCCAAAAGGGAGAGCCAGAAGAGCGCCACCGGAGAAGAACACTTTCGGTAATGGTGTAGCATGCATCCTGATCCCTAACCATTCTCTGTGCCAACTGTACTCCGGAATGGATACTGTCAGAGAAAGGCTGATGGAGGGCGTTTAGGGGAGGATGTCCCTTGCCGCCGGGCCCATCGCAGGGGCCCTCTGAGGATTTAACCGCAGATTGCCTCGTCTCACAGGCACCCCCTGAGGTTGTCAGTCCGACCCTCATTCAAGCCGGTCCACTCTCCCTTCCGCCACCAGAAGCTCCAGCGTCTTGCAGGATGGGGGTCCGCGCCGGTCCATCTCCCCCCACCGTGACCGGAATCCGGGGATCCTGAGGACCCCCGGGATCACCGAAGGTGCCTTATTTTCCTTTCAACTCCGCAACAAGGGCGCTCACCGTGGATTTGGCATCGCCGTAGAGCATCCGCGTTTTCTCGAGGAAATAAAGTTGGTTGACGAGCCCGCTGAAGCCGGCGCCTTTGCCGCGCTTCAGGGCAAAGACGGTCTTCGCCTCATGGGCGTTGATGATGGGCATCCCGTAGATGGGGCACCCCTCGTCCGTCGTCGCGGCGGGATTCACAACGTCGTTGGCTCCGATCACGATGGCGACATCGACCATCGGCATGGTGGGGTTGATGGAATCCATCTCCGCCAGTTGTTCGTAGGGAACATCGGCTTCCGCAAGAAGCACGTTCATGTGCCCGGGCATGCGTCCGGCGACCGGATGGATCGCGTAGTGGACTTCGCATCCGTTGGCCTCAAGGAGTTCACCGAGCTCTTTCACCGCATGCTGCGCTTGCGCGACGGCCATGCCGTAACCCGGGATAATGACGACGCTGCTGGCGGCTTCGAGCACGTAGTAGGCATCCTCGATCGAGGCTGCTTTCATTTCCCCTTCAACGGTCTGACTGCTGGAGGTGGCGCCGAATCCACTGAAGAGCACATTGCCCAAGGTTCGATTCATTGCCTTGCACATGATGAGTGTGAGGATGAATCCGGAACAACCGACGAGACATCCAGCGACGATCAACACGTTGTTCAGGATGACGAACCCAGCGGCGGCGGCGGCGAGGCCGGAAAGGGAATTGAGGAGAGAGATGACGACAGGCATGTCGCCACCACCGATCGGCAGCACCCCAAGAATGCCGAGGACGAGCGCGAGGCCGATTACGATCAGGAGTGGTGCGTAGACGGCGATCGGGGCGCCGTCGGCAGGGAGGCTCGAGAACCAGATACTCGCCGCAATCATGGCGAGAAGGGTGAGGAGATTGATCCACTTCTGGCCGGCAAATGTAATCGCCGTCCCGCCAATCTTTCCGCTGAGCTTGCCCCAGGCCTGGAGCGAGCCTGTGAAGGTGACCCCGCCGATTGCCACCGCAAGGACGATCGAAGCCAGGGTGAAGGCAAGGGGCGCGTTCGCACCCGCGAGATATTCCGGGAGGCCGATATGACGGATTTTTTCATATTCCGTCCACCCAACGATGAGCGAGGCGAGACCTCCGAAGCCGTTGAGGAGGGCCACCATTTCCGGCATCGCGGTCATCTTCACAGTGCGTGCGGCGACGCCTCCGACAAGGGCTCCGACGAGGAGTCCGACCACGATAAATCGGTAGTCGAGGTCCGCGAGGAGCAGCGTGACGACGATCGCGAGCAGCATGCCCAAAGCGGAGAGCCGATTCCCCTGGCGTGCCGTCTCCGCACGGCCGAGCATCTTGATCCCGAAGACAAAGAGGACCGAGGCGATAATGTAAGTGAGGTTGACGACGAGAAGTTGCATGAACAGCGGGGAAAAAAGCTCTGCCGCAGAGCCTGAGGTCGCGGCGGTGAATCAGAGTCGGATAATCAGGGTGAAAGGAATCAGTCGATCGTGTCTGCAGTCGGTGTCTTGCGGGCCTTCGACTTGAACATCGCGAGCATGCGGTCCGTAACAAGGTAGCCGCCAACGACATTGATCGTGGCGAGAATGAGGGCGGCAAAACCAAGCCATTCGGAAATCGGCCCACTCGTCGACTGGATGGCGATGATCGCACCCACAATCGTGATTCCGGAGATCGCGTTGGAGCCGCTCATGAGCGGCGTGTGGAGCTGCGACGGGACCTTGTTGATCAGCTCGAAGCCGAGAAAGGCTGCGAGCACGAAGATGAAGAGGAGAAGGAGGAGTTCCATCGGAAGAATTACAGGGTCAGAATAAGAAGCCGTTCAGCGGGCTGTTTTACCAGAAAAAGACTCATTGATCGCGAAAGCTCTCATGGACGATCGCTCCGTTGTGAGTGAGGAGACAGCCTTTCAGGATCTCGTCGTCGAGCCGATAGGCGAAAGTCTTGGCCTCAGCGTCCCAGAAATGCTCGAGAAAGTTCGCGAGGTTGCTCGCGTAGACCTGGCTGGAGTGGGTCGAAACCGCTGCTTCGAGCGGATTGAGGCCAATGATGGTGACCCCGTTCGCGGTCGTGATCTCTTCGCCCGCCACGGTTCCCTCGACGTTTCCTCCGGTTTCTGCCGCGAGATCAACCACGAGGCTGCCCGCCTTCATCCCCGCAATCATTTCGGCCGTGACAATGACGGGCGCCTTCCGTCCGAACAGTTTTGCGGTCGTGATGACAATGTCACTGCTGGCGCAGACCTTCGCCATGCCCTGACGCTGCTTTTCGATCTGTTCGGGGGTCAGCTCCCTGGCATACCCCTGGGCGGTCTGGCCGGTCTCGCCGAGGTCGATTTTGACGAAGCGAGCCCCGAGCGATTTCACCTGTTCCTCGACCACGGGACGGGTGTCGAACGCCTCCACGCGGGCGCCAAGGCGTTTGGCTGTCGCGATCGACTGCAATCCTGCCACACCGACCCCGATGACAAACACTTTCGCCGGAGCAATCGTTCCGGCGGGAGTCATCATCATCGGAAGAATCCGCGTAAGCCGCTGAGCCGCAAGAATAACCGCGTAATAGCCCGCGAGGTTCGCCTGGCTCGAAATGGCGTCCATCTTCTGCGCGAGCGTTGTCCGCGGCATCATCTCCATCGAGACCGCATTTACCCCTTGCGCGGCCAATGCAGGGAGCAGAGCCCTTTCGTTGAAAGGATCGAGAAAACTCACGTGCAGCGAGCCTCGTTTCAGATCGCTGATCTCCGCGACATCCGGTTTCCGCACTCGAAACACGACGTCCGCACGGCTCAGGGCTGCCTTGCGGTCATCGACAATGCGGGCGCCGGCTTCGGTGTATTGAAGGTCTGGATGACCGGCGGAGTGACCCGCCCCCGATTCGATTTCGATTTCAAGACCGAGGCTGATGAGCTTCCGGGCAAGTTCCGGAGTGGTCGCGACCCGGGATTCCGGAGCGGGCTCTTTGGGCGTGAAAAGGAGCATAGTGTTTTCGGTTATCGGCAGAGAAGGAGAAGGGCAAGCCAACAGCCTGAAGCGGCCCCGTGTCTGGATTCATCCAGTAAACTTCCGGGCCTTCGGGAATCGAGGGCGTGCGTTCGCTTCTTGTCAAAGCGTGCGATCATGGCAGGGTCGAATCGCATGGCAGCAGGCCCCCCCGTCAGACGCTGGATTGGTTGTCTTCTCTTGGTCACGTTCTTTACTACGATGGTCCGGGGGCAGGGGGAGGGCGATACGCCTCTGGTCGTTACCCCTGATGCGAGCACCGCCGGTCCGCGGGACTGGGTCTGGTCGATCGAGGCGGCGGAGCTTGCGAGGCGGCAGGGATTCGCTCCGCTCGCAGTGCGGCTCTACCGCTCCGTTCTCGACCACGAGGATCTTCCGGCAGGCATCGTAAGCCTCGGCCGTCTCGGTTTGGCGACATCGTTGCTGGCGGAAGACCGCGGCGCAGAAGTTCTCGAGATTTTCATGGATATGCCTTCGGGTCCGCGTGTTGATCTGCGAAGAGGACTCGCCCATTATCTCGTCGGGGATATGGCGGCGGCCGAAGCGTCCTTTGCCTCATATGACAGCGCCGACCTCCCGCCCGATGACCGGGCATGGCACTTCGCTGGAAAAGGGCTCCTCCGGATGGTCGCGGACGATGGGGAGGAGGCATCCCGGCTCTTCCGGGCGGCCGAAGAGGCGGCGGGAACCGAGGCGCTGAAGGCTCACTTCCGCCTCCTGCGGCTGCGCGGTGACCTCCGCCACGGCGAAGCGTCCGAGGACATGATTGCGCGATTGCGGGCGACTTCCCGGACGATGGCCGGTCAGGTCCTGGGGTTTGAGGCCAATCGTCTTCTCGCGTTCGCGCTGCATCGGCTCGGCCGCGTCAACGAGGCCATTGCGGTGACCGAAGAACTGCTCCAGCAGCCGGGGGTGATGGATTCACCTCGGCGGGAGGAACTGCTCCTCGCGCTCGGGCTGATGCTCGGGGATGACAGTGGCCGCGGCCGTGTCGCGCTGCGCCAGCTCTTGACCCTTTCGGCCGATCCGAGGCGGCAACGGACGGCCTTGGCCCTTCTCTCGGCCGCACCTCTGCAAGGAGAATACCGGAACGAATTCCGCGATTTCATCAGTCAGCTGTTGCGTCAGGAAGAACGGCACCCGCAGTTCGCGCAGCTGCTTGTCACGCGCGCCGCCCTCTCGGCCCAGGCGGGTCACTACGATGCGGCGGAATCGGATGCTCTGCGTCTGCTGGAGGAGTTGCCCGGTTCTGAATTGCTGCCGGAGGCGCTGCGCATGCTCGCCTATGTAAACTGGCGCCGGTCGCCGCCCCGGTATCGCACGGCGGCGAGTTATCTGGACCGCCTGAGGCCCCTTGTTCGCCCCGGTGCCGAGCGTGCCCGGATTTTCGCACAGATGGGCGACTGCTTTTTCCTCAACGAGGATTATGCAAATGCCGCCGAAGCCTATCTCAGTGCGCAGCGAGAAGGCGAACTGGTGGAACGGGGAACGATCCTCTTTCAGCAGGTGCTCTCCGAGATTCGCGCGGGGAGACTGGAGGCCGCCGCGAGGGCTCTCGATGATTCCCCGCTCCTGAGTTCGGCCCGCCGCTGGGAGGCCGAGTATACCCTGCTCGACGCGTTGCGCGAAGCCGGGGAGAGCGATACCGCGTTTGACCGTGTGCGCCGTTTGCTGGCTCTTGAGGAACACGAGCAATTGTCGATTCCGCTGCAGGCGCGCCTGCGCTGGATGGAAGCCCGCCTCGCCCTCGACGCCGATCGCGCGGCGGAAGTTCCGCAGCTGAGCGATGCGCTCCTCTCATGGATGGAAACAGGGGCAGGCGCGACCCTCGACCCGAGCGAACGGGAGCCGATCCGCAGCCATGTGCTCCTGCTCGAAGGGGAGGCGCTTTTCCAGCTCGGGCTGCCGGCGGAAGGCATGGCCGTGCTCCGCAGGCTGCGGGAGGAGTTCCCTGACTCCGGTCCCGAGATGCTCTCTTATCTGCTCGAATCTCGGCTTTCGGCGGCTGGGAACAGCGTCGTTGATGCCCAGGTGAGCCTGATCAATCTCGCGGATCGTTTTCCGCACAGCCGCTACGCTCCGATTGCCCTCTGGGAAGCAGCGCTCCTTGCCGAGCAGCGGGGTCTCGACAGCGCCTACCGGGAAGCGATGGGAATCATCGACCGTCTTTACCGGAATTATCCGGGACACCCGATCACTTATTACGCCCGCATCAAGCAGGGGGACCTGTCCCGACGACTGAATGACTTCGGAACCGCGCTCGCGATTTATGAGGGAGTGCTCGCGGAATATCCGGATCATGAGGAACGCTATCGCGCGGAGCTGAGCCGGGGTGACTGCCTGCTCGCGCGGGGCAGCGCCAGTGTGGAAAGCCTTGTCGCGGCATCCGTCGTCTTCGAGCGACTTTTCGAAGACCTTCGGACGCCCGTCGATGCGGCCGTCGAGGCAGGCTACAAGTGGATGACTTCCCTCCGTCAGCGCGACTTGCCGATGGAGGCGATGGAGGCGTCAATCGTCCTCAAAAGTCGATTCTTCAACGATCCTGACCTCGCAGCCCAGCTGGGTTCGCGCGGACGCTACTGGATGGCGCGCGCGCTGATCGACTTCGCCACCCATCTGGAGGCGGAAGCAAGCCTCGAGAGTCTCGAGCAGGCCGGCGTGGTTTATGAGGAGATTGTTGCAAGTGGCTTGCCTGGGCGGGCTATCGCGGAGTCCCGCCTCGCACGGTTGCGCCCATCGCTCACTCCGGGCGACCTCCCGCAATAAGGTTTGCCAGCGACCAGCGACCTCACCGATTTTTGGCCCGATGGAATGGAATCCGATGTCGCTCCTCGATCGGGGAGGACCCATCATGTGGGTCCTGCTCGCGTTGAGTGTATTCGGGCTCATCCTTTTTGTCGAACGGTTGCTGTTCCTGCACGTGGGCCAGCTCAAAACCGAGCAGTTCCTCGCGGGCCTGAAAAATAACCTGAGGAACCGACGTCTCGTGGAAGCGCTGACGGTTTGTGAATCCACTCCCGGCCCGGTTGCAAGCGTCGTGAAATCCGTCCTCCTGCACTATCGGGAGGGTGAGGATCGCATGCGCCTGGCTGCCCAGGCCGCCGCCCTCGTGGAAATCCCGACGCTCGAACGGCGCCTCCTGACGATGGCCGCACTGGCGCGCGTCGCCCCCCTCATCGGTCTCGTCGGTACGCTCGTCGGCATCACGGACATCTTTTTCGGCGTGGTTCACTCCTCAACCCCTGCCTTTCCCAGTTTTGGCCTCTTTCTGGAGGGTCTCGCCGAGGCGATGCTGACGACCCTGGCGGGCCTCATTTTTGCCGTCATGGCCCACTTTGCGCACCATTTTCTTCACGGGCGGGTGCGGGCGCTTGTCAATGACATGGAATACGCCGGGCATAACATTATGGAGTTTCTCCTCTTCGATTTACCTGCGGAAGGAACGGAGGCGGTGCAGGCGGACGAGGTCACCCCGGCCAAATGAGCGCAACGCCGCACTCCATCACCGAGCCGCTCAACCTGCGAGGGCATCTGCGGACCGCCCCGCGCGCGGGCTGGGACTTCATTGCGGTGCTCGATCTTCTCCTCATTGCGCTACTTCTCTTTGCCAACCACTCGCGATTCGTCTTTGCCCCGGGGGCCGAAGTCAGCCTTTCCAGTGTCAGCCGCCAACCCCTCACGACAGTGGCGGGTTCCGCTGTTCTCACGGTGCGGGCGAACGGGATGCTCTTTTTCGATGGGCGCAAGATGCAGGAGGAACGCCTCGAGAGTGTCCTTGCCCAGTTTACCCTCGATCATCCCGGCGAGACGGAGTTGCTCCTCAAGCTGGACCGCTCGATCTCGGTCCAGGAGTTGATGGGGCTCTTTGAGATTGCCCAGGCGGCCGGCTTCGATCGCGTCCAGCTGGCGGCGGAACACGCCATCGTGGATTCATCTTCTCCGGATTCCGTTCGATGAAAGCGGAAGGGGCCCCAACCGGCCGTCTGCGGCCCAACGGCCGCCGCCGCCGGATCGCTCTTTTTGGCATCGTTGTCGCGATCGGTGTCGGTGCCCATGTGCTCTTCTTCTGGATTGCCTCGGTGCCGCTTGGCAGTGGGCCGAGCGAGATTGTCTCCGAACCCTGGATTGCCTGGGCGGGGGAGCCGCAGGAGGCCGAAAGCGCCCTTGTTCGCGACCAGGTCGTTCTGCTCGATGCCGAGCCGCTCTTCGTGCCGACCCGGTGGAACAGCGCGAGTGCCCTCAACGAAATTGCCCGCCTTCGCGATGAAACGGAATTGTTCGCCGCGTTCCCGCCTCGCGTCGGGGCGGTCGATCAGATCTGGCGCCCGGCACCGGTCGTGGCTCCGGACACCTCCCTCGTTCCCGCCGAGGACGAAACGACTCTCAACACCTTCTCCTCGATCGGCCGGGAGGCCGTCGCCGTCAATGTTCTCGAACCCCGCCCTGTCTTGATGGAGGTCACCGCATTCGGCGCAGAGGGTGAGGAACCCTTCCAAAGCCGGGTCGGTCCGGCCGATCGGCCGGCTCCCGCCAATCTGTGGACGCCGGTGGAGTTTCTCCTCGTGGTGGATTCCCGGACGGGCGGAGGCGTTCCGCTTCGGCTCAACAGCAGTGGTGACACCGGCTGGGATCAGGCGATTGCCCGCGTCCTCCTGCAAAATCCAGAGTTGAAGCGCCTCTCGAGTGGCTACTACCGGATCATCGTGGGCCCCTGAAAAATCCCGGTAATGAGCGCAAAATTGCTTGACCTGTAAATTTTGCTCCCGCAAGTTTCGCGGCTTTGCTTCGTTTTTGGGGAGCCTTGAAAATGTGCCCTTGTAGCTCAGTCGGTAGAGCACTTCCTTGGTAAGGAAGAGGTCGGCGGTTCAAATCCGCTCGAGGGC
>CAZVQJ010000094.1:0-10450 GCA_964629165.1 uncultured Puniceicoccaceae bacterium | reverse complement strand
GGCAGCGGAAGAAAACTTTGGCCGGATCCTGGCGGACGACCTCGCGGGTTATCGGGACGAGCTGATCATTTCGACCAAGGCGGGTTACTGGATGTGGGAAGGACCTTACGGCGACTACGGCTCGCGCAAGTATCTGCTTTCCAGCCTCGATCAGAGCCTCTCCCGCCTGGGTCTGGACTATGTCGACATCTTTTATCACCACCGCCCGGACCCCGACACGCCGCTCGAGGAGACGATGGGGGCGCTCGCCCACGCCGTGCGCAGCGGAAAGGCGCTCTACGTCGGCATCTCCAATTACACTGCCGAGCAGACCCTTGAGGCAGCGCGCCTCCTGCGTGAGATGGGCGCACCCTGCCTCATTCACCAACCGCGCTACAACCTGCTGGATCGCTGGGTCGAGGAAAGGCTTCTCGACGTGCTGGCGAACGAAGGGATTGGCTGCATCCCCTTCAGCCCGCTTGCGCAGGGATTGCTTACCAGGCGTTACCTCAAAGGTATCCCGGAAGACGCCCGGGCGGCCCGCGATCCCCGTTTTCTCAGCGCCGAAGACATCACCTCGTCCCGGGTCGACCGCCTCCGGCAACTGGAAGCGATTGCCCGGCAGCGCAGCCAGTCACTCGCCCAGATGGCCCTTGCCTGGATCCTGCGGCAGCCCGCCATCACCACTGTTTTGATCGGTGCCAGCCGCCTTTCGCAGATCGATGACAACCTTGGCGCGCTCGCCAACACCCGTTTCAGCGACGCCGAAATCGCCGCCATTGATGAAGCGATCGGTGGCTGGGAGGCATAACGAGTGGCGGGCGCTGTGGTTGATGATCTCCCGGTAATCCTGCCGGGGATCCGCTGCCTGCGCGGCACCTGAAGACTTGAACACCGACGGTCGATCAGGACCCGCATCTGGCCGCCCAAGGAGGACGGGGGATCCGGCGGGTGTCGCTCCTTCAGCGGGGATGCCGCCGGGGTCCGAAGCTCCGTGCCCACCCTGGCAATCCTCGTGGAACTTGCGGCCTGCTTCAGGACTCCGCGCGAGCGCGGGCATCGGTCTCGATCGCCTGCTTGAGGGCCTCGAGCGTGCGGGCCGCAGCCTCCTTCGCCGGCGGCAAGTCGACGGGCTGCCCCACGTCCTCCTTGGCGAAGAGGTAAAACTTGATCTTCGGTTCCGTGCCGCTTCCGCGCACGGCATACTCGTACCCGTTGTCCAGTTCGAGAAAGTAGAAGTCCTGCTTCGGAATCTCCTTCCCATCGGCATCATGGAAGGTCCGGGTGCCGAAATCGCGAAACTCCGTGACAGTGAATTCTCCCACCTCTTTCGGCGGGTTCTTCCGATAGCTCTCGAGAATGCGGGAAATCTTCTGAGCGCCAACCGCCCCCTCGTAGTAAATATTCACGATCCCCTCATTGAAGTATCCGAAACGTAAATACACTTCGTCGAGGTATTCCAGAACCGTCTTGCCCCGCTTCTTCAGACTCGCCGCCATCTCCGCAAACATGAGGACGGCCGCGTTTGCATCCTTGTCGCGGACGCGGTCGCTCCCGAGATAGCCGTAGCTTTCCTCCATCCCGAAAATGAAAAAGGTGCTGTCCCTGAGCAGTTTCTCGCGCCGTTGTTCGGTCGAGAGCGCATCGATGTCTTCTTCTGAGCCTCCGATGGCTTCCTTCAGTTCCGTCTCCCAGAGGTGGATCTTCTCTCCGATCCATTTGAAGCCGGTCAGCGTCTGGACCACTTTCACCCCGTGCTGCCGGGCAATCGCGCGGACCAAGGGGGTCGTCACGAACGTCGTCACCAGAGCGGCCCGCTGCGTTCCGTTCGCCGGAATCATCCCGAGATCCTTCATCGTCTGCGTGCGGTAGGCGGCGAGGAGAGAACCGGTCTGGTTACCGCTCAATAGGACAAATTCTCCGTCTTCCCCACGCACCGCGACACCCATGCGATCGGCATCGGGATCGGTCGCCATGACAATATCCGCTCCACTCGCGCGAGCCTGCGCGATCGCCATCGAAAGCGCCTCCGCATTTTCCGGATTGGGCGATTGGACGGTGGGAAAACGAGGATCCTGCACGGCCTGTTGCGCGACTTCCTGAACCGGCAATCCCAGCGTTTCGAGCATCTTGGGGGCCGTCACACCGCCGACCCCGTGGATCGCGGTGAAGACGATCTCCGGGGCCCCCGAAGCGAAGACGGCAGGTTCGAGGACGCTCTCCTTGAGGGCTTCGTGGTAGGCGGCATCCGCCGATGCGTCGAGCGTCACGACATCGTCCAGACGGATCCCGAAGAAGGGCGGCGTCTCCGCGAGGGGCACCTGGTAAACCTCGTGAATGATGCCTTCCGCATGCGGGAAAACGACCTGCGCACCGTCGTCAAAATAGACCTTGTAGCCATTGTCATGGGCCGGATTGTGGCTCGCCGTAATGACGATGCCGGCGGTGGCGCCGGTGTGGCGCACGGTGAAACTCAACTGCGGAGTCGAACGAGGACCGTCGAAGATCATCGCCTCGCCGCCCAACTGGCTCCAGACCGAAGCCGCGAGCTCACAGAAATGACGGGAGAAATGGCGGACGTCGTGCGCCACCACAAGCTTCGGCTTTGCGGCCGCGCCGCGCTTCTCCAGGGACCGCTGTGAATAGCGGAAAAGCCCGACGGTGGCGCGGACAACGTTGAAGTCGTTCATCACCGCGGTGCCAACCGCAGCGTGCTCCGGAGTCTCCTCCGGAGCGGCCTGGCCACGTTCCGCGGCCGTGACGATGTTCCCGATCGTCCGGTTGCGCATGCCGCCGGTGCCAAATTCGAGCGCCTTGTAAAAGCGATCGTTCAACTCGCTCCACTGCTCCGCCTCAATCAGTTCGGTCAGGCTCGCGAGCGCCCAGCCTGGCAGAAACCCGCCCTCCAGCCAGGTAGCGATGTTCTCCACCGAAGTTTTCAAGAGACTTCCCGCCTCTCCGGCGGCTTTCACCTTTTCGAGCAGCTTTGTCATGGATTACCAATGAGATAGATGCCGCGCGCCGCGAATCAAAGAAAGAAATCTGCGATCAGAGGAGGAACGGTCCAGCCTCGCCCCCACCCACCCCGATTTCCTCGGCCGCATCGGCCACGAGCGGATAACGGAATTCGCGTCCCTCGAAGTTCCGCATGACAACTTCCTCGTCGTTGATTTCCTGTACATACGACGGATTGACGGGGACCTTGCCGCCGCCGCCGGGCGCATCGATGACAAACTGAGGAACCGCATACCCCGTGCTGTGACCGCGCAAACCCTGGATAATCTCAAGGCCCTTGCGCACGTCCGCCCGCAGGTGACGCGACCCCGTGATGAGGTCGCACTGATAGAGGTAATAGGGGCGCACCCGCATCATGAGGAGACGGTGCACAAGAGAACGCATTGTTCCCACGTCGTCATTCACGCCCTTCAGGAGCACGCTCTGATTTCCCAGAGGCACCCCCGCGAAGCTCAACCGCTCCGTCGCCTCGTAAACCTCCTCGGTACACTCCCGCGGATGATTGAAATGCAGACTCATCCAGATCGGGCCGTGCTTCTTCAGCACCTCCTCGAGGCCTGGCGTCACGCGTTGCGGAAGAAAGACCGGGACCCGCGAACCAATCCGAATGAACTCCACGTGCGGAATCGCACGCAGCCGCTCAAGCAGATAATCAAGCTTCTTGTCGCTCAACAAAAGCGGATCACCCCCGCTCAGGAGAACATCCCGGATTTCTTCATGTTCCTCGATGTACTTGATCGCATTCTGGAAATTGGGATGAAAATCATACCCCTGCGCGTTGGAGACGAGCCGGCTCCGTGTGCAGTAGCGACAGTAGGCCGCGCACACATTCGTGACCAGAAAGAGCACCCGGTCCGGATAGCGGTGGACGAGCCCGGGAACCCCCATCGAACCCTCTTCGCCGACCGGATCCAGCATCTCCTCCGGAGCCGTGTACATCTCCTCCTCCCGCGGAATGACCTGCCGTCGGATCGGACACTCCGGGTCTTCCCGGTCGATCAGATTGAAAAAATACGGCGTGATCGCCAGCTTCAGCTTGTTATCCGCAAAGCCGCACCCCGCCCGCTCCGAGGGTGAGAGCTCCATATGGCGCTCAACATCCTCGAGCGAGGTGAGACGGTTCTTCAATTGCCAGCGCCAGTCACGCCACTGCTCAGCCGGGACATCCGACCAAAGACCTTGGCCGCGGAACCACTCGGAACGGTTATCAAGAGGATACATGGAATCAGAAATTATTGATTGAAAAGATGAAAACTATTTCCACAAATTCATATATTGCAATCTGTCAATATCACGCTTGAAGTTGGAACACTTGGATGAAACACGATTCTGAACAGCTGGCCCGGCGCCTGTGGACGATCGGCGATGTCAATCGGCTCCGCCTGCTCGCCCTGCTCCCGACCGAACCGGACTGCAAGAGCCGGCGGAATGTGTCCGAGCTGGCAGAACAGCTGGGGCTGAGCCAGCCAACCGTCAGCAACCATCTTGCCCGGCTGCGCACAATGGGCGTGATCCGGTGCCGCCGAGACTGCCGCGATGTCCATTACTGGATCGACCAGGAGACCGCCGATGCGATCCTCGATGACCTCCGCGAGGCGCTCAAGATGAAGCAGGCGATTAGCACTGGTCTCGAATCCGCCCGCATCGATTAAGGTAGATCAGGTCGACGGGAGGCTCGCGGGAGCGCTTAATTCCCGTGCCGGAAATCCACCGTCCATGTCACGGCCTCCCGTACCGGAAGGGCGGGTCCCTTGCGAAGCGAGCGGAAGGCGGCGAGAACGGCGGCATCAAACGCTGGATTGCCCGAACTCTGCTGGATGTGCACATCCCGAAAGGTGCCATCCGGTTCCACCGTGAAGCGAACCCATGCGGTCAGCCCGGTGCTGCTAGGCGGATGGAAGTGCTGCCTCAGTTGCGTGACGACGCTGGAGACGTACCGTCGGAGGGCATCCTGCTGGCGGTCGGAATAGGCCGGTGAGGTGTGGAGAGTGGCCTCACCGATCGTCCGCATGAGGGCTTCCCGTGCATTCGACTCGATCCGTGGGGCGACAACGGGCGTTGGGCGGGCCGGACGGGCCGGCGTTGGCGTGGGGGCCCCATGTTCGCGCCGATGCTGATCAAAGGTTACTTTTCGGGGCTCCGGCCGGGGCGCCGCTTGCGGTTGCGGAGTCGGCACCGGTTTGGGCGGCGGGGGCGGCGGTTCGGGCTCCGGAAAATGGATCTGCGGAACCTCCCTGATCGCTTCAAAGAGGGGTACTTCGAGCGCGTCCAGCTCCGCCACGGAGATCGGGGGCACCTCCTCGGGGGGGCTTTCCGGCAACGGATCCGGTAACGCGGGCCCCATCGGCTGCGGCGGACCCATCCGGGAAAGGTCAACCAGCTGAAGAACCTGAGGCGGCTCGCGCTCGAAAAGGTTTTCGAAGACCCCAACCGCCACCGCGACGACCAGAACGAGCCCGTGGAGAAAGACGGAAATCGTGAGGGCCTGCTGATCGGTGCGGGTCATCGGACGGTTATTGACCGCGGGTTTCGAGCGAAAGTTTCGAGAGGTTGTGTTTTTTGATCAGGTCGATCAGGCTGATCACGCTCTGATAGGGCAACGACGCGTGGGCGCGGACCTGCAGGACGGGCGGTTCGTCGGAAAGGGCTTCCAGCCCGAGGAGTTCATCGAGCTGTTCGACCGATACGCGTTCTGCACCCCAATAATAGTCTCCGTTGGCATCGATGCTGATGTCCTGAACGAGCGGCGGACGTTCGTGCTGGGGTCGCGTACTCTCGGTCGGCAGGCTGAGCTGGACCGACTGATGGAGAAGCGGTGCGGTGATCATGAAGATGATGAGGAGCGCAAAGGCGAGGTCGATCAACGGGGTCACATTGATCTCCGACATCGCCTCGAGCTGTTGCTTGCGGTGAAAGCTCCGGGCCATCTCAGGCTTCCTTCACTTCGAGTTCAATGCGGTCTGCAAGGTTGCTCGCAAAGTTCTCCAGCTCGTTGATCATCAGCTTTGTCTGGGTCAGCAGGTAATTGTAGCCAAAGACCGCGGGGATCGCCACGACGAGACCGGCGACCGTCGTGAGAAGGGCACCGGAGACCCCGGGCGCAAGTGTGGTGACACTGGCACCCTCCTGTCCCGCGATCGAGCCGAACGCATCCATCACACCCCAGACCGTGCCAAGAAGCCCGAGAAAGGGAGCCCCCGTGACGATCGAGCTCAACATCACCATGCGCGATTCATAGAGGAGACTCACCCGGGAGACCGCCCGTTGGAGAGCGTTTTCGACATGAGACACCGCATGGGCGCTGTCCGAGGATCGATGAAAGGCAGTGAGTGATTCGCGGGCGAGGGACGCGTAAGGGCCCGTCGCGGACCGGAAGGCAGGATCCACCTGGATCGCCGACGGTGTTGCTTTGAGGCGATCTTCGAAAAGCCGGTTTAGACTGCGCATCCGGTTCAGCTCCAGATATTTCCAGATCATGAGGGTCCACGCTGCGAAGCTGAAAACGACAAGGAGCAGGACAATGACCTTTCCGGCCATATTGGACTGCGCAAAGTAGGTGAAAATGTTGGCGAAAAACATGCGGGCTTTCAGTTGAGCGAGTGGCCACACAAGGCGGTGGCAGGCGAGCCCCGGATCCAGGAACAACAGGGTCACTCTTGAACATCGGACGCCGCTACCCCTGCGCCAATTCAAAAAATGCCCGGTATGATGCCCATGGCCGCCGGCGCATTCCCCGACGACTCTTGTCTCGACACGTTTGCACGCCCTCGCAGCGTAAAACCGTTCTCATATTCCGATGACTTCCCCAAACTACCTGCAACAGACCCTCGCGGAGCTCTCGAAGCACTCCGGCCAGACGACCAACAAGAACGCGATCGTGGGCCTTGATGGCTTCGTCGACAAAATCATGCATGTCGTCGGCCGCCGCCATGGGCCCGGAACCGCCTACGACAGCATCCCGACGATCGCCGAATGGGGCGCCCGGATCCAGGCCGCCGCCGGAGAAAGTGCCAATTTTGAAATGTGGCCGCAACGCGAAAAGCTGGGCGGAAACGGCCCGATCATGGCCTATGCCCTGCTGGCCGCTGGGATCGAGCTCCGTTACATCGGCATGTTGGGCCAGCCCGTCCACCCGGTCTTCGAAGACCTCGCCCGCCGCAGCAACGCTGTTTCGCTGGGAGCCCCCGGCGTCACCCACGCCCTCGAGTTCGAGGATGGCAAGATCATGCTGGGCGAAATGGCCGACTTCGACAACCTCACCTATGAACGCATCCTCAAGATCATCGGGGAAGGGGCCTTCCACGACCTCGTCGCGCGTGCAGACCTGATTGCCATGGTGAACTGGACGATGATTCCGCACCTGACGACGATCTTCAATGACGTCCTCGCCAACGTCCTGCCGCACCTGCCGCCCAAGGACGGCGGGAGAATCTACTTTTTCGACCTCTGTGATCCCGCCAAACGCTCGACGCAGGATTTGCGGGCTGCCCTCGAATCGATCCGGCGGTTCCAGAACCATGGGCGTGTCATTCTCGGCCTCAACTACGCGGAGGCTCGGAAAGTCGGAGACATCCTGGACGTCCCCCTTGCGGGGAGCACACCGGAGCAGCTGAAGACGGGGGCGATGCGCATCCGGGAGGCCATGAGCATCAGCAGTGTCGTCATTCACCCGCGCGACGGGGCCGCTTGTGCCACTCGTGACGAGGCCGTTTACGTGAAAGGTCCCTTTGTCGCCGCTCCGAAGATTTCCACCGGTGCGGGCGACCACTTCAATGCGGGCTTCTGCGTCGGGGCCCTGCTCGGGCTCAGTCCGATCGCCTGTTTGACCGTCGCGGTCGCGACGAGTGGCCAGTATGTCCGCACCGCCGAAAGCCCCAGTCTTCCCAGCACAACGAGCTTTATCGAACGCTGGAGTCGCGGCGAGGTCTGAGCGGTCTGTGCGGCGCCCGCTTCTTTTTACATTGCCCGCGAGAGGGCGTGCTCCAAGCTGGCAGGTGCACTTCACGCATTTTTCTCATGCCCCGCAACGACGACGACACACGCGGTTTTCTGATCACCTTCGAAGGTTCCGAGGGTAGCGGAAAATCCACTCAAATCGGCCGGATAGCCGACCGATTCACCGACGCTGGCTACGAAGTCGTCGTCACCCGCGAACCGGGGGGGACGGCGATCGGCGAAGAGATCCGTCACATCCTGAAACATGCCGATTCCGGCGCAGGGATGTTTCCCGAAGCGGAGCTGCTGCTCTTTGCAGCGAGCCGGGCGCAGCTTGTGCGTGAGCTCATTCTGCCCTCCATTCAGGCTGGCAAGATCGTCCTCTGCGACCGCTTCATGGACTCCACGACGGTCTATCAGGGCATCGCCCGGAAGATCCAGAGCGGTCCCGTCCACATGATCAATACCTTTGCCGTTGGCGACCTGGTGCCGGATGTCACCGTTGTCATCGACTTGCCCGCAGAAGCAGGGTTCGAACGACTCCGCCACCGCGTGACGGATCTCCCCGATCGGATGGAGGAAGAGAACATCGAGTTCTATCGCAATGTGCGCGAAGGGTACCTGATGCTCGCGAAAGCCCTTCCCGAGCGTTTTGTGATCGTCGATGGCACGGCCGCCATCGACGAAGTGGAAGAGAATGTCTGGCGCGCGCTGCGCCGGCGCGTCATCTGACCGGGCGCGTCCCTGCCGTGCGATCCCTCGCTTCCAGCCTGCCCCCTCACCTCGCCCGCGCCCGGCCCGTTCAGGTTCTCGACGCCGCCTTCGATCGTGGCCGCCTCGCCCATGGCATTCTCCTGCACGGCGACGACCTCACATCCCTCGAAATGGTGGCGATCGCCTTGGCCGGTCGGCTCTTGGCAACCGTTCCAGAGCGGGTGCCGCACCATCCCGACTTTTTCACGCTGCGCCCGGCTAAGAAGGCCCGCCAGATCCGCATCGGCGACCGCGCGAGCGACGAAGTCAATACGATGCGACGCCTTCTCCGCGACCTTTCCCAGAGTTCCAACCAGGGGGGCCGCAAGGTGGCCGTCGTCTATGAGGCCGACCGCATGAACAATGCGACCGCCAATGCCTTTCTCAAGACACTCGAGGAGCCTCCCCGCGACACGACCTTACTTCTTCTCACCACCCGCCCGTACTCTCTTCTCGATACGATTCGAAGCCGGTGTTTCAACTTTCGCCTGCCAGCGGGTTCCACTGTCCTGGAGCATCCCGCCTGGGAATCGTGGAGAGTCGCCTATCTCGACTGGATGCGCCTGGTGGCAAATATGCGTCCCGATGCGGTCACCCGGGCACATGCCGTGATGGGGGCCTACGGGCTGATCGTCCGCTTTTCAGAGGCTCTCGGTGCCCTCAGCGACGAGGCCTGGAAGCTGGCAGCGGCCGAACTTCCTGACACCCTCGATGACGATGAGCGGGCTGCTCACGAAGCAGGCATCCGCAAGGGTCTGCGGGGCGACCTCTTTCGGGATATCGAAGAAACCACCCGCCTCTTTGCGATCGAAGCGGGCGGATCGGGAGAGATGCCTGCGCTCGCTCTCGCCCGGCTCACGGAAGAACTCGAAAATCTCGTCGGCCTACTCGAGGTCAATCTTCGCGAGGATGCTGCGCTCGAGCGTTTTCTCCATGAGTCATTGCGTCTCTGGAACCTGAGGTGACTCACCCTGCACTCGCGGCAAGCGGCCAATTCGGGTAAAAGGAAAGCGCCTGCGCCTCCTCCCGCCGGGTGCCCGCAGGGTCAATCCATGCCGCAAAGGCGATCATTGCCGCGTTGTCACCCGTATGGCGGCGTTCCGCGAGCAGGTGGGGCAACCGGAACTGTTCCGCCAACTCACCAAATGAATTCCGCAGACGTGCGTTGTTGGCGACTCCGCCGGAGAGACCTAAACTGTTCCACCGTCGCGGAGACGACCGGATCACTTGTCGCGTCTTGCCAACGAGAGCTTCGATGACGGCTTCCTGATAGCTCGCACAAAGATCCGGAAGAGCCGCATCGAGCGCGGCGTCGTCGAGCTTCTCAAGCGCATATCGGAGGCTCGTCTTCAGCCCGGAAAATGAAAACCGGCGTTCTCCCGAATTGAGGAATGCCCGGGGGAACCGGAATGCCGCGGGGTCGCCGGCCTCGCCATGTTGCTCGATCAGAGGCCCTCCGGGATAGGGCATACCGAGCATTTTGGCACCTTTGTCGAGCGCCTCTCCGGCCGCGTCGTCAACCGTCTCCGCAACGATCCGGACACCCCGGTCGGTATCGATTTCGAAGAGGATCGTGTTGCCCCCGGAGACGAGCAAACCGAGATGCGGGAGAAGCGATTCCAGCCGATCTACGAAACCTCCCGGATCCTCCGCGTGCACCCCGATAAACGGTGACCAGACGTGCCCGCGCAAGTGGTTCACGCCGACAAGCGGACATTCCCATGCCAAGGCGAGTGCCTTCGAGAGGGATACGCCGAGGGCGAGACAA
>CAZVQJ010000093.1:0-10540 GCA_964629165.1 uncultured Puniceicoccaceae bacterium | reverse complement strand
ATGGCATGGATCTACCTCGTTGTCGCCGGATTGCTCGAGATCGTCTGGGCGATCGGCATGAAGCAGAGCGAAGGTTTCACCCGGCTGTGGCCAAGTGTGGTGACAATTTTTTTCATGATCGCCAGTTTTTTCCTCCTGTCGGTCGCGATGAAATCCCTCCCTGCCGGCACCGCCTACGCCATCTGGACGGGAATCGGAGCTGCCGGAGTCGCGATCATCGGCATGATCTATTTCGGTGAATCCCGGGAAATCGCCCGCATCCTCTGCGTGGTCTTGATCGTGGGAGGTGTCGTCGGCCTCAAAGTCTTCACCAATAGTGCGGAGTAGAGACGAAACGAGCGGTGTGTGGAGCCATCTGGCGTTTCAATCGTGACTCCTATTGGGGCGTGATCATGCGGATGCTGCCGTCGGTTTCGTGGTGCAGAAGATCGAGATGGACGGAGCGCTTGTGGTCTCCCCCGCCGGGCAGCGACGCGTTGTGGTAGAAGAGGTACCAGTTTCCCCGGAACGGAATGATGGCATGGTGGTTCGTGGAGATATTGGTGTAATCGAGGAGGATGCCGCGGTAGGTGAATGGACCGAGTGGACCGGGGCCCGTGGCATATGCGATCTGACCTGGCCAGCCCGTTGAATAAGTGAAGTAATAGATGCCTTCGTGCCGGTGCACCCACGGTGCCTCGCCGTAGTTGGCCGTGTCGAGTTCGAGATCCTCGATCGGGCCGTTGAGGGAGATTCTGTCGTCCCCGAGGATGACCACCTTGGGCACACGGGTGCCGAAATAGAGGTAAGCGGTGCCATCGTCGTCGACGTAGACCATCGAATCGATCGGCTCATCGCCGGCGTTGGCGTCGCGCGCGTTGTCGATCAGGGGTTCGCCGATCGGATCCTGGAAAGGACCGGTCGGGGTGGGGCCGCGCACGACGGCCATTTTTGTGCGTTCAACCGGCAGGTAGAGATAATAGCTGCCGTTGCTCTCGACCGCACCCGGTGCCCAGGCGAGCTTCTCTGCCCATGCCAGTTCCTCGACTGAGAAGGGCACGCCTTCATCCCGCCAGATCACAAGGTCATCAGAGGAAAACGAGCGCCAGTTCGTGGAGTCCCAGTATTCGCCGCTGTTCCCGGCATCGTTGGTCAGGTAGAGGTAGACCCGTCCATCAAACACGTGCGCCGAGGGATCGGCCACAAAATCGTGGATGATCGGTTCACCTGACGCGACGGTCGAAGCCCTCGGCGCGGTGCACCCTCCTAGGGCGAGGGTTGCGGAGAACACTGCGAGAGCGAGCCTGCACAGGTCTCCCCGGTTCGGGTGCCGGACGGCCGTTGATGGGAGGGTTTTCATAGGGAGAGATAGCCAGAATCGAAGGGGGCGCGAGACTCGTCCGCCCGTCTTTGCACCAGAAAAGAGGCTCTCTTCAGTGTCGGCGAACGCAAATTCGGGCCCGTGCGAAAGTCGTGCAGGAGGCGGGGTTATCTGCTAATGCCACTTGCTCATGAAACCGTTGATCCGATGGACGCTCGTCCTGCTGCTACCGCTGTTCACGAGTGCTCCGCTCTTCTCTGCGCAGGCCTCAGAAAAACGTTCGTCGAAGGAGACCTTCGTGCTCGTGCATGGCGCCTGGGGAGGTGGCTGGGCATGGAAAGAGGTGGACCGACTATTGGAAGCGGAGGGCCATACGGTTTATCGCGTGACGCTGACGGGGAATGGAGAGAAGCGACATCTCGCCAGCCCCGAGGTTGGTCTGAGCACGCACATAGAAGATGTTGTGAATGTCATCCTGTGGGAGAATCTGGAGGACGTCGTCCTCGTGGGGCACAGCTATGGCGGCATGGTTGTGACCGGCGTGGCCGACCAAATCCCGGACCGCATCTCCAGAATGTTCTATATCGACGCGCTTGTGCCGGAAAATGGAGAAAGCCTCCATGCGGCCTTCGGTCGCAACCGGGAGACGCCCGGTCGAAGCGAAGGTGGTTTTTCCGTCCCGCCGTGGGTTCCCGAAGACGCGCCGATCCCCCACGACGTGCCGCACTCCCTCAAATGTTTCTCGGAGACGCTGGAGCTCACCAACTCCGCGCGGCTGGACCTGCCCACTGCGTATCTGCTCACGGTCGACCCTGGTCTGCGTCCGGAAGAGGACACCTTCTATCCATTCTTCCGTCGGGCGCGTGCCCTCGGGTGGACGGTCATCGTGAGGGAGGGATGGGATCACAACCCGCAGTGGAGTCATCCGCAGGAACTCGCCGAACTTCTCCGCTGAGGAGGGATCTCCGCAGGCTCAGGAGCCGGGTTTGACCGGGGGGATGGCGGCGATTTCGGCCGGGAGCTGATCGGCTGGGTAGGTGGGGAAAACCATCCTCATGAGCGGGAAGAGGGGCGCTGCCAGTTGGGCTTTTCCGGCACTGCGATCGACGAGGACGGCGATCCCGGAGACAACCGCCTCGTGATCCTGGACGATCGAGACGGCTTCCTGAACCCGGCCGCCCCGGGTAATCACGTCCTCGACGATGAGGACACGTTCGCCACGGTTGAGTCGAAACCCGCGGCGGAGGACGAGGCGATCGTCTGCCTTCTCGGCGAAGAGAAACCGCTTCTTCAGTTGCCGAGCCATTTCCTGGCCGATCACGAGACCCCCCATGGCGGGGGCGAGAACGGTCTCACAGTCGAAGTTTTCGGGCAGTCGGGCGGTCAGCAGTTCGGCGAGTCGGGACACTTGATCGAGGTGTTCGCAGACGCGTGCGCACTGGAAAAAGTGCCCGCTGTGCAGCCCTGACCGGAGGATGAAGTGCCCCTCGAGGAGAGCACCTGTTTCGCGGAATATTTCAAGGACCTGGGAATCCGTGGACATGGGGAGATACGACCTGACTTGGAGCGGTTTTGACAACAGTTATCCAGCGGGCAGCGCAAAGTAGGCGACGAAATCCCTGTCGGAACCGCCCGTCTCGGGCATTCCCCCTCTCCGATCAGCGCACGAGGGTCTGGCTCACTGAAATGACACTGAAGGCGACGCTGAAGGCGATGATGGCCACGATGAGGAAAGCGGCCCCGAGGGCAATCCCCGCGACGAGACTGGTGAGGCGGTCGAGGCGTTTGGTCAGCTCGTCTCGATAGACGTGGTTGATATCGCGCAGGCTCGAGACGACATCCCCGGTATTTTCGCCCACGGTCAGGATATCCATCGCGAGGTCGGGCATGAAGTGAACGCGGTTGATCGCGGTCGCCATCGAAACGCCCTCCTGGATCTGTTTCCGGGCGGCGGCGAACTTTGCCCGCAGGATCACATTATCGATGGTGCGTTCCACGAGGCGGAGGGCTTCCGTCGTATTGACCCCGCTGCCGAGGAGGGTCGCGAGGAGGTTCGAGGTGCTGTAGACGTTTGCGTAGAGGTTGATCATCCCCAGCTCCGGGAAGGTCAGGAACCAGAGATCGGTCGTGCGTCTGCCGGAGGGCGTTTTTCGCCAGCGGAGGAAGCCGAAGGCGAGAAGGACCAGGCCCACGAGAAGGAACGGCCCGACGGAGAGGAAGAAGTCCGCCCCGTTCATCAGCCAGCGGGCGAGGAAAAACACCTCGCTGCCGAGCTGTTCGACCATCCGCTGGATACGGGGAAGAAGAAAGCCGATGACGATCCCGATCACCACCACGGCGACGGCCATGATGAGGGCGGGGTAGGTCAGACTCTGGATCAGCCGTTGCCGAACCGCGCGGGCGTCCTCCAGAAATTCGACCATGCGCCGGAGAACCGGGACGAGATTCCCGCTCGCTTCCCCGGCCTCGACCAGGTGGCATTGGGCCGGGGTGAAAAGCCCCTTCTGGTCGGAGATCGCGGAGGCGAGGGTGCGTCCTTCCGAAAGGTGACGCCAGATATCCGCGCTCAATTCCTTCAGCTGCGGATCGGTCAGGCGCTGCTGCATGAGGCGTGTTGCGTCGCCGAGGGAGAGTCCGGAGGAGAGCAGGGTGAGGAGACGCTTGAGAAAGTTCAGAGAAACGTCCCGGCGGGACTGTTGAAAAATCTTCCGCTTGCGCAGCTTCCGTTCGCTCGCGAACAGGTCGATCGTCTCGCTGGCGACATCTTCGGTGACGGGGACATGGTCTTTCTGTTCGAGGGAGAGGGGGCGGATCCCCTGCGAGCCCAATCTCTGCACGGCGGCTCGCCGGTCGGCGGCATCGACCTGCCCATTGACGGGACGACCGGCAGGATCGAGGGCGGTGTAGGTGAAAACAGGCATGGAACGTTATTCGACTTCTTCCTCGACGGAGGCGTAGCGCATGATCTCGGGGAGAGTGGTGCGCCCGAGGAGGACCTGGTTCCAACCACTGCTTTGGAGGGTGGTCATGCCGTGTTGGAGGGCGACGTTGCGGATTTCACGGGCCGATTGCTTGGCGACGACAAGGTCGTGCACATGGTCATCGACGCGGAGGATCTCGAAGAGGCCGACGCGTCCCCGATATCCGAGACCGCGGCAATCCTCGCATCCGACCGCTTCCAGGATCGGTGCCGTCAGGTTTTCCGGAGAAAGAGGGAGGCCGAGCGCCTGCAGGCAGTCCCGTCGAAAGCGTTCCGTGTAGGTCGCGGTACGGGCACATCTGGGGCAGAGCCTGCGGACAAGACGTTGGGCGAGAATGAGTTCGACCGACGAAGCGATGAGAAACGGCTCGACCTCCATATCAATCAGTCGTGTAAGCGCCCCGGGAGAGTCGTTTGTATGGAGGGTGCTGAGCACAAGGTGGCCGGTGAGTGCGGCGCGGATCGCGATGTCGGCCGTTTCGGCGTCCCGGATCTCGCCAACCATGATCACATCGGGGTCCTGACGGAGAATGTGCCTCAGGGCGCTCGCAAAAGTGAAGCCGATATCTGAGTGCACCTGGGTCTGATTGACGCCTTCAACCTCGTATTCAACCGGGTCCTCAACCGTGATGATGCGCCGCCCGGGGGAATTGATATGTCGGATAAACGCGGTCAGCGAAGTCGATTTGCCGGAACCGGTGGGCCCTGTCACGAGGACAATGCCGTGAGGCAGGTCGAGGACGCGTTTGATGCGTTCCTGGTCCTGCTTCAGCATGCCGAGTTCGTCCATCGAGAGCGGCTGGTTGCGCTGGTTGAGCAATCGCAGGGAGACGCTCTCCCCGTACATCGTCGGGATGGTCGAAAGCCGGATATCCAGTTCGGCGTTCTGTGCGCGGTAGCCGATCCGACCATCCTGCGGCCGCCGTTTCTCGGAAATGTTCAGCTTCGCCATGATCTTGAGCCGGGAGATAATCGCGCCCTGATAGCGGATCAGGTTGTCCGGCACGCGGATCGGGACGAGTTCGCCATCGATCCGGTAGCGGATCTGCAGGGAATCCTTGAGCGGTTCAAAGTGAATGTCGGTCGCACGATCTTCGACCGCCTTGGAAATGACATCGTTGACGAACCGGATGATCGCTGCGTTCTCGTCCTCTTCAACCTCTTCGAACCGGCCGGTATCCTCGGTCGCGATGTCCGACTCGCTGAGTGAACTGGCGCCCACCCCAAAACGTTGGGTGATCGTATTGGTGATGTCCTTTGCCGGGCCGAGATGCCATTTTGCGCGCCGTCCACAGACGGCAAAAATCCATTCGTCCATGTGCGGCTCCGGCGGCCAGAGCGTGATAAGAGGGATCTCGCCGTCGCCGTTGACGAAGAGGGACTCATCGCCCGTCACGCCCGGCTCGACGAGTGGCAGGCACTGGTATTCATGGATAAGGCGCAGGGGGAGCAGTTCGGTCGCCTTTTCGAAAACAGTGAACTCCTCAAGGACCGGCAATCGGCAGAGTCGACCGATTTCCTGGACCGCCTCCAGTTCGCTCACCCGGCGGAACTGCGCGATGAGCGGCAACCGGTTCTGCCGGGGAGACTCGGCAAGCATCAGCTTTTGCTCCTCGGGAAGGTGTTGGATCAGGCTTTCGAGGTCGGAAATGGGGGGGGATAAGCTCATGTCGTTGTGGAATACAGGGGTTCGGGGACGATCGAGCGCGCGCGGCTATCGTTTCAGTCTTCAGCGCGGTCGGCGGGGCGAACAATGACTCGCCTCGGCACGACATTTGGACGGTTGACGGTGCCGCCTCCGGGCCGGGGCGGGGCGATTACGCGGGGCTGAACGGTGGGCCGTCGGACCGGTCCGGCGGTAGAACGGGTGGGGCCGCTTGTGGCCCGACCGATCGAGCTCGCGCCACCGGCGGAATCCGTCGGGGAGGCGAGCGCGAGGCTGTATCTGTCTCCGTTCAAGACGATATTGACGGAGCGGTTGGCGGGGTCAAAGGAGGTCACCCGGACACCATTGACGACCTGGTTCAAGCGGACCCAGTGGCCGCGGTCGGTCTGCGGATCGAAGAGGTTGAAGTGTTGAACGCCGCCGAGTTCGTAATAGCCCTTGAACTGCAGATTGTTGACATTGGCGGGGGCCGCCGGCGCTTCCGAATCGGGACCCGTTTCACCAAAATCAGGGGGGAGAAAGGGGGAGCGTTCGGTCAGATCTGCCCGGAGCCCGATCGCCAGTGAGAGGAAGATTCCGGCGGTGAACGAGGCGCAGGGGCGGGAGATCCTGATGAAGCGTCGGAGAAAAATCATTATTTGGAGAACCCGCGGCGGATCTGTGCATCCTGCGTTTCCCCGGATCGTTCGTCGGGATGATCTTCCTCATCCTGATCCATGTCGCGGAATGTGCCGCTGCGCAGGTAGTTTTCGACGCGATCGCGGCTTTCCATCGTATTGATCTGTTCCCGGGTGACGGTGTGGGCTTCGTCCGCCGAACGGATGATGCGCGGACGGAGGAAGAGAATCACTTCGGTCCGTTCCTCACTCTCAGTCTTCCGCGTGAAGATCCGGTCGAGAACTGGAATTTGCCCGAGGATGGGGAAGCGCGACTCGTTGTTGCTCGCCCGTGTGCGTTGGAGGCCTCCGAGGACGACCAGTTGCCCGTCGCCCACGCTGACAAAGGAGGAGGCCTGGCGGGTGATGATGACCGGCTGAAGGTTTCCGTCGATTTCGATCTCGTCGCCGACATCTTCGACCATCTGCTCGACTTCGAGCTGGATCACGTTGTTGCTCCCGATGAGCGGGGTGACATTCAGTTCGATCCCGATATTCTGATACTGCACCTGGGATGAAGTGAACTCGGAGATCGTGCTGGTGGTTGTGCCGGTGATAATCGGCCGACGTTCCCCCACGACGATACTGGCCTCACGGTTGTGGGTGGTGACAATGGTCGGAGCGGAAAGGATCTCCGCCCGGCCATGCACGTCGACGGCATCGACAAAGACGGAAAGGGCGAGGTTTCCAATCGAATCCCAGGTGATGCCATCGCCAAAGGAGATGCCGCCAAGTGGCCCCGGGATGATCGAACGTTCGATGAAGGAGCTCCCGTCGGCATTGACGGTTTCGTCGTAGGTAAATCCAAGCCGACTGATCCCGCTGGCGTCATCCTCGCTGAGCGTGACTTCGACGATGACCGCCTCGATGCGGACCTGCGCGAGGAGGACATCGATCTGGTCGACGAGGGAATCGAGAGCCCGGAGATCGGAGGTGGTCCCGCTGGCGACGATACTGTTCGCGCGTTCGTCCGCAACGAGGGTCAGAAAGTCGCTGAACTGCAGGTTGCTGGCGTCCGCCCGGACGGCCGCGGCAGCGGCGTTGGACGCTTCCTGCTGTGCCTGTTCGAGGGCTGCCCGGCGGGCGGCGGCGGCATTCTGGGCGCCCGTTTGCTGGTCGTTCCGATGTTCCTTCTGACCGGTTGCTACCTGATCGATGATGGAGACGACATCGGCAGCGGTGGCGTAGCGGATACTGTAGACCCGGGTGGAGGTGAGAGGGGCGACATCCACGTCCATCTTCGAGACGAGATCCTCGACGATCGCGCGATTGGACGGATGGGTGAAGACGATGAGCTGATTGGTCCGTTCGTCGGCATCGAAACTGGTATTGTTTTCGAGGCGGCGGCGCAGAGGGCCCGCCTGGATCTGCTGGAGGCGGCGAAGGACGTCCGCCGAGTTGACGTTCTGGAGCTGAAAGAGGAGCACCTCCGAGGAAAGGTTGGCGGGAGCATCGATCACCTCGAGCACCCGTTCGATACGCTGGAGGTTGATGAGCGCATCGGTCACGAGAATGACGCCGCTTTTGTCGAGGGCGAGCGGAGCGCCCTGTGACATGAGAGGTTGGATGAGGGGAACGACTTCTCCCGGCGTAAGAAAATCGAGTTCGAAGATCTTCTCATAGATCATCTGGGTCGGCGTGGCTGCGAGGGTCGAGCCCTCCCAGAGAATGGGAACTTGCGAGGTAATAATCGCGGCTGGAACGGCCTTGATAAAGTCGTCCCCGACCTTCGTGAGCCCGACGCCGTTGAGGGCGAGCGCACTTTGGAGCAGGCGGATCGCTTGGGCGCGAGTCAAGTTGCTCGCGGTATCAATCGTGATGCGGACAGCCGGGAGGTTCTGCTGCCGGAGGACCGTTTTTCCGGTAAGGGCCTGCAGCATGGAAAGGACTTCATTGGTGCCCAGGTCGACGATGATGCCGCTGAAGGGTTCATCCATGCCGGGAGCGTCGGCTTCGACGATGCCGAGGGAGTCTGTGCGGGCGAGATCGGCCGGAAGGATTTCGGACGACGGTCCTCCCCGCATCAGGGGGGACCTCGGCTGCACGTTGGGCGTGTTCGTCTCTCGGCCATTTTCCGATCGCGGGTTGTCCGGAAGCCCGGGGGGCGTCATGTCCGGCGGGGGGGACGGGAAATAGTCCGGACGCCCGCTGGTGGGTTGTGCGAGCAAGGAGGTGCTGACGAGAGCGCTGAGCCCGAGAAGGAAACAGGAGCGCCGCAAGGCGAGGGTACGGAGATTGAGGAAAGGATTCATCACTGCGCGAGGTCCTCTTTGAGTTCTAACGAGGCAATGTCGAAAGTCGCATCCAGCTGGCGTGGGTCGCGACGGTCGGCGGAGAATTGGAAACGGGTGATGACGATATAGGGGCTCTCGGCCTGCAAAGCCTCATTGAACCTGCTCAGGTCGGCGAGACTCCCGTTATCGACCCGTAGTCGGACGTTATGGGCGGCGTAAAAATCGCCTTCCTCGGTCTGCGGTGCGCTCAGGTCCACCCGCAGGTCGAGCGTGCGGGCAATGCTGTCGAGCCGGCCGACGAGCTGGGAGGGCGAGTAGGTCCGCGTAGAATCGAGCCCGGAAAGAGCTTCTCGCACCTGTCCTTGTACCTCCGGCCCCAGCTCGAGGATCGCCGACTGCACATTGAGCTGGTTGCGGGAACTGGTAAAGGCATGGAGGTCCGTGCGCAGGTTGCGAAGGACGACGAACATCCAGAAGAGGACGATGGCGGCGATGAGGATCGCCACGAGCACCCGCTCGCGGTTCTTGAGACCGAAAAAGACTTGGCGGAGAAGGTCCATGGTCAGGGGGCGCTGGCGGTGGCAAACTCTTCCCGTGAAGCGGCCAGCACAGCCGCGTCGAAAGTGACCGTCATCACAAAATAGGTGCGTCCGTCGCGGATGGTGGGCGCGTGCGTGACGGTCTCGACCGGATCGAGTTCGCGCAAATCGCGTTCGAAATTGTTCACCGCATTGGCGCCTTCGCGCGATTCACCTTCCACTGTCAGGACGGTGAAGTTCTCCGCTGATGCGGTCCGGAAAAAGATGGAGTCGGGGCGCACCTCATTGACGACGGTGAGCATGCGGATCGGGTCGGTGCTCTGGGCCGAACCGTTGGCCAGTCGGTTGATGAGATCGCGCCCGTTGAGGACCTGGTCGGCGGCCGGCTGCCGCGCCACGAGCTGGCGATCCATCCATGCGTGCGCCCGGGAAAGGCTCCAACCGGCGATCATGAGAAAGATAAGGACGACGGCGATCGCGGCAGCCACCCGCATCCCGGTCCACAGGCGTCGGCCGAGGACTCGTTCGCGATGCCGCTGGCGGGCGAATCCTTCTTCGCGCAGGTCGAGCGCCCAGAGGGCCTGATCTCCCACCGCGAGCGGATGCCCGCGCGGGCTTCCGGAAGGGTCGTTCGAGTCGGCGCCGACCCGGCGATGTCGGAAGATCGGTTGGTCCTTCTGGTCAAAACTGTAGCCGTCTCCAATCCAGACGCCCGGTTCCAGCGTGTAGCCGGGGGTTTCGACGGCCGCAGCGAGCTGATCCCGCGTTTCCTCGATGGCATCGTCGGTGAGGATGTCGGCATCCACCGGGCGTGAGAGGATCTTCTCGGGAATGGAAGCCGTTCCGCCGGAGAAAAAGAGGGCCGAGACGGCACCGTTTTGGCAGACAAACCGGACCGTCGGGCGACGGGGATGCTCACCGAAAAGGCTGATGAAGCCCGGGAAGACCTGTCGGAACTCGTTCAGATCGAGATTCCCGAGGGAACGAATCCGGGCGAGAGTGGTGGCATAGACGAGCGCGTGCGTTTCTCCGGGGGCATGCGCGTGGCCCCAGACCAGCTGGTCGAGGGGAAAGGGCGAGGAGCCTTCGAGGGCGAGAGAGAGGAAGTCGGCAATCTCACTCCCGGCCATGCCTTCAGCCACCTCGAAGCGGTGGGTATAGAAGA